>JAHDVQ010000065.1:0-5377 GCA_023384595.1 Vicinamibacteraceae bacterium
CGCCCTCGAGCGCGTCCGCGAGCGCATCGGCCGACGGGAAACGCGCCGACGGAGATTTCTGCAGGCAGGTCCGGATCACCTGGTCGAGGCGGAGCGCCGCGTCATCGCCACCGCTCGCGCCCGCGAGCGTCACGAGGCCCACCGGGCTGTCCTCGAGAATGCGCGCGATGGTCGACGCCGGACCTCCCGCGTCGCCTCCGAACGGGTGCACGCCCGTGGCGAGCTCGCAGACGACGATGCCGAGCGAGAAGATGTCGGAGCGGGCGTCGACGGGGCCGCCGCGGATCTGCTCTGGCGACATGTAGGCCGGCGTGCCCAGCACCGTCCCCTCGACGGTCAGCGACATGAGCGTCTCGGGAGCGTCGTCGAACCGCGCGATGCCGAAGTCGAGGATCTTCACGCCGCCGGCCGGCGTGCGCAGGATGTTCTCGGGCTTCAGGTCGCGGTGCACGATGCCGCGGGCGTGTGCGGCGCCGAGCGCCCGGGCCAGCGCCAGCGCCGTCTGGCGGGCGCGCTCGGGCCCTGCCGCACCCCGTCGCAGCTCGTCGCGCAGCGTCTCGCCCTCGACGAACTCCGAGGCGATGAAGAGCTGTCCGTCGATCTCCTCGAGCGCGTAGATGGTCGCGATGCCCGGGTGCGCCAGTGCCGCGGCCGCGCGCGCCTCGCGCCGCAGCCGCTCGACACGCACGGCATCGCCGGTGTAGCGCGGCGCGAGCGCCTTGAGCGCCACGCGCCGCCGGAGCCGCGTATCCTCCGCGAGGTACACGACGCCCATGCCGCCTTCGCCGAGCACGCGGTGCAGCCGGTAGTGTCCGACCATCCGTCCCTCGACGTCGGGAGGGGAGCCGGACGCATCCGGCGGGCTCTCGCGCGCCCGCGGCGCATCGGCTCCCGCGTCCTCGACCGCGGGTCTCTCGATGAACCCCGCCGCGCGCTCGTGCGTGGCGATGAGCGACCGCACCTCCTCGGCCAGACGGACGTCGCCGGCGGCCTCGCCGTCGATGAACGCGTCGCGCTCGGCGGCGGGTCGCTCGAGGGCGCGCGTGAACAGGTCGGTCACACGCGCCCACACGTCGCGATCCGGGGACGGAGGGACGGGGGAGCTCGTCACGGCTGGCCGCGTCCTTCGAGCTCGCGGAGCAGCCAGGCGCGCGCCACCGTCCAGTCGCGCTTCACCGTGGCGGGCGAGATGCCGATCGTGTCGGCGGTCTCCTCGACGGACAGTCCGCCGAAGTACCGGAGCTCGACGATGCGGGCCTGCTGCGGGTCGAGCGCGGCGAGTCGCGTGAGCGCGTCGTCGAGCGCGATGACGTCGACCTGAGCGGCCGGCTCGACCGAGGCGACCGCTTCGTCGAGCGTCACGCGGAGCTGGCCCCCGCCCCGCTTCGAGGCGCGCCGGCGCCGGGCACGCTCGACGAGCAGGCGCCGCATCGCGATGGCGGCAATGCCGACAAAGTGCGCCCGGTCGTGAAAACGCGGGTGCTTGCCCGCGGCCAGGCGCACGTACGCTTCGTGGACCAGCTCGGTGGCCTGGACGCTCTTCGCCTGCTCCCGCCGCACGTATCGGTCGGCGACGCGCCTCAGCTCCGCGTACGCCTCCTCGAAATAGGGGTCGGGAGTATTTTCAGTTTTTGCCACCTGGATCGCAGATTGTACTCGCGCTGCGCCGGACCTTAGGCCTTGGGCCTTGGACCTTGGACCTTGGGGCGCCGGGCGTCCGTGGCCGGATTCAGCTCCCGCACTGCCCGTACCCGGGGATGTTCTTCCCGAGCTCGATGTCGCGCGTGACGTGCCACGCGCCCGAGGCCTCGCGGCGCGGCGTGACAATGCCCGGGCCGCCCCGGCCTCGCGACGCCTGCGCCCGCTCCTGCGGCGTCAACCTCTCATCGTCGGTGAACAGGATGTCGTCGATGAAGTACGTGCAGCGGCGCGGTTCGATGACGTGCATGTGCACGTGCGACGGAATCCGCGTGCCGGGATATCCGCCGGGACGGACGGTGTCGAACCGGTAGCGCCCGCTCTCGTCGGTCATCGCCCAGGCGCGCAGCCGGCCGTGCCGCGCGGCCGCCCCGCGGAGGCGGGCGTCGCGCGGGTAGATGCCGCCCGCGTCGGTCTGGTAGGCGTAGACGATGATGCCCGATGCGGGGCTGCCGTCGGTCCGCCGCACGGTACCCTCGATGCTCATTGGCTCGCCGGTCTCGCCGGCCGATCCAATGCGGGCGCGCACAGGGGGACGGTCGGGAAGGCCCTCGAAGACGGCCTCGCACCCCTCGCAGGGCAGACCGACGATGCGGACCTTGGCCGAGGATGGAGCGGCAGACGCAAGGAAGAGAAACGACGCGGCGAGGCACAACGGGGACAGGGACGCAACGATGCGCGCCGGGTTGAGCTTCATGGGGGCCTCCTGTTCTGGAGTCTTGGACGAAGCGGCGGCGCAATTCGATGCTCCCGGCGGGCTCGATCGGAGGCGCGGGAGGCCGGCCGGCTCAGCGTGAGGGACCAGGCGGCTCCGGCGAGCCAGTGTGAAGCCTGCTCGACCATGCAGCGGCCGCGGCGGCCAGCGTGATCAGGCTCCAGTAGAAGACGAACTCGAAAACCCCGAACACGAGCGCCGCGGCAGCGCTCGCTCGAGAAAGCATCGGCACTTCCATCAAGCCCCGCGCCATGCCGATGGCGTGGCCGGGGACCGACACGAGGCCGCCCATCACGATGAACCACACGGCGGGCCACCGCCGCGCGCGCCGCGCCACCCGCCAGGCGACGAGGGCGAAGGCGGCGTAAAGGCTCCCGAACCAGGCGGGCAGCAGCCACCTCGCCCAGCCGGGGAAGAGGGCGCGGTAGACCTCCTCCCAGTAGAGGGAGGAACCGAAGACCCCCCAGAGCAGTGCGTAGAGGATGAACGCCGCCGTGGCGAGAGGCCATTGCAGCGTCCTGAAGCGCGGCGGCGGGACAACGCGGCCCGCCAGCACGAGCAACGGGATGTCGACGAGCGCCGCGATCACCGCGGCCCGCCAGAGCAGTTCCGAAGTTACGCGCATCGACCGCTCCTACCGCCCAACGCCCAACGCCCAACGCCCAGCGCCCAACGCCCAACGGCGAGCGCCCAACGGCGAGCGCCCAGCGCCCAGCGCCGGCATCGTCAGTACCGTATGATGCCTCAATGACCGCTCCCGTCGTCGCGAAGGCCGGACTCGAGGACATCGTCGCCACCACGTCGGCCATCTGTTACCTGGATGGCCAGCGCGGCGTGCTCGCGTACGCCGGCTACGACATCCACGACCTGGCCGAGCACGCCACTTTCGAGGAGGTCTGCTTCCTGCTCTGGCACCGGCGGCTCCCGCGGCGCGCCGACCTTGGCGATCTGCAGACGGCCTTTTCGAGTGCGCGCGTGCTGCCCGAGGGCATCGTGCGCCTGGCGCGCCAGCTGCCGGCGGGCGACGCGATGGACACGCTGCGCACGTTGGCCTCGGCGCTGGCGCACTACGATCCCGATGCCAACCTGCACACATCCGACGCGAACTACCGAAAGGCCGTGAGGCTCAC
This sequence comes from Vicinamibacteraceae bacterium, assembly GCA_023384595.1. Classification (GTDB taxonomy): domain Bacteria; phylum Acidobacteriota; class Vicinamibacteria; order Vicinamibacterales; family JAFNAJ01; genus JAHDVQ01. The sequence goes on from JAHDVQ010000065.1 coordinate 3,544, forward strand.
CGCGCAGATGGCGTCTCTCGTGGCGCTCATCGGACGGGTGTCGGCGGGTCAGGGCACGATTGCCCCGGATCCGGTGCCGGGCTTCGCGGCGAGCTTCCTCTACATGCTGACCGGCGAGCGGCCCGGCCCGGTTGCCGTCCGCGCGCTCGACATCGCGCTCATCCTGCACGCCGACCACGAGCTGAACGCGTCGACCTTCGCGGCGCGCGTCACTGCCGCGACTCTGAGCGACATGCACTCCGCGATCGTCTCGGCCATCGGCACGCTCAAGGGTCCGCTGCACGGCGGCGCCAACGCCGACGTGATGCGGATGCTGCTCGAGATCGGCGAGCACGCCGGCCCCGATCGCGCCGAAGAGCACGTGCGGGCCCGCCTCGCGCGCAAGGAGAAGATCCCGGGCTTCGGCCATCGCGTCTACCGCACCGAAGACCCGCGCGCGACGCACCTGCGCCGCATGTCGCGCGAGCTCGGCGAGCAGACCGGCCGCCCGCACTGGTACGAGCTGTCGTCGCGCATCGAGTCCGTGGTGACCGCGGAGAAGGGCCTCTATCCGAACGTGGACTTCTACTCGGCGTCGACCTACTACGCGATGGGCATTCCGATGGCGCTCTTCACGCCGCTCTTCGCGGTGAGCCGCATGGCGGGATGGACGGCGCACGTGCTCGAGCAGTACGCGAACAACCGCCTGATCCGGCCGCGTGCCGACTACGTGGGGCCCGCCTACCCGCGCCCGTGGGTGGCCTTGCCCGACAGGCACGGCGTCTGACGCGCGCACGCCCGCCTTGTTCCGCCGCGGCCCGTTCGGCCGCCGCGCTCACACCACCTGGTCGACGATGCCGGCAAGGGCGAGCGTCGTGGCGTCGAGCACCACGAGTGCGGGGCACTGCAGCCGCTTCCACAGCGCGAAGGGGTCGATGGCGTTGTGGGCCGCGACGAAGAGCGCGATCACGGTGCCGTGGGTGATGACGATCAGGTGCCGGCCGTCCGCCCGGGCGCGATCGCGTTCCGCGATCACCGCGTGCGAGAAGCGTGCGAGCGCGGCCTCGGCCGACTCGTTGCCGAGCGCGGCGCGGTCGCGGTCGGTGAAGATGGCCGCGTTCACCCGCTCGTGCTCGGCGGGCGACAGGATGGGCAGCACCGGCCTGTCGATTTCCTCGAGGCCGCCGACGGGCAGTGACGCGACTCCCAGTTCGGTCCCGACGACCTCGGCCGTCCGCGCCGCCTTCGGTTCGGGACTCGCCACAAGCCGGCACGGCAGGAACTCCCGCAGCGATGCCGCGAGCCGGCGCGACTGTGCCTCGCCCGCCTCCGACAGCTGCCACTCACGCGCTGGTGTCGTGGGGTCGAGCACCGGCTGCGCGTGCTTCACGAGAACGAGACGCGGGGCGTGGACGGGCATCGGGGAAGTCTGAAGCCGCGCGCCCCTCGGCCCGCCGCTCCTCGGCTCAGCGGCTGATGCGCAGCGTGGCGCGGTACTCGTCGGGCTGGATTTGCCGCGCACTGAACGGGTACGGCGACAGCTCCACCAGTGCAATCGTCACATCGTCGTGCTGGACGGGTTTCATGTCGCCAGTGTGCAGCTCGTGCGTGCGCGCCGAACCGCCGGCCGCCGTGACGCGCAGGCGGACGATGGCATCGCCGCCCAGGACGCACACGGCGTCGGCCGGGCATCGCGAATCGCCAACCACGCCTTCGAACTGCACCGTGAGCCTGGCCTCGGAGACAAAGGCCGACTGTCCGGGGGCGAGCACCACGCGCTGATCGACAGGCGAGGGCGCCGCTGGACTCTTTTCCGTACACGCTGTTGCCGCGAGTAGACAAAAGGCAAGGGTCA
>JAHDVQ010000065.1:5477-6679 GCA_023384595.1 Vicinamibacteraceae bacterium
ACGCTCGCGGCGCGCAGGGCGCGGAATTCCTCGACGTGCTGCGCCCACGGCACCTCGCCGGCGCCCGACGTCCGCATGGCGATCCCCTGGTCGAAGCTGGGCAGCTCGCTGTCGAACCCGCGCGCGAACCACATCGCCCGGAACACGAAAAGGCGTTCGCAGTCGTTGATGTGGTTCAGGACCTCGGCCACCGTCCACTTGTCCGGCTCATAGCGATGACTCGTGCGTTCGGCTGGCACCCCTTCGAGAAGCGCGAGCGTGTCGCGCCCCTGTTCCTCGAGCAGCTCGACGATGTCGCGGCCGGCGGGGACCTTGTCGATGTAGGTGAAGTAGTAGTCCACGGCCTCGCCGCGTTCGGGGACAGTTGCGGTAATCATGAAACGGCCTCGGGATGCGCGGGTCCGCGCCGGACCCGGATGTTGGCGCGACACGGGAACATACGTTTCCGGTTCAACCGGGGTTCCAGCTCTGGCGTCGGCGACCGCCCGGGGCCGCGACCGTTGCTCCCGGGCTCGAATCACCAACCTCCGCCGCCGGCCCCAGCGCTCGTGGAGGTCCGGGCTCAGGCAGCTCAGGGCGGCCCGGGGCAGCGCGCGCGGCTGTAGGGGAACTCCACCCGCCGCGTCTCACCGCGGCGTGGTCCCTCGATCCACGCCAGCACCTTGTCGGCACCGAGACGCCGGTAGCCGATGCGCTGCGGGAAATCGTGTTGAAGGTTCTCGAAGACGACCTCCGTGTCACCCGCGACGGTGGCGACGAATTCCGTCGACGGCTGGCCCGACGGGTGCGCCTGATAGACGAGCCGGCCGTCGCGGATCCGCAGGACGATGAGTTCGAACGCCTTCAGCGCCCCGGACGTGACGGTGCGACTCGTGCCGACCATGTTGTCGCCCCGCGGGGCCATCCAGTGTTCCTCGACCGAACTGTCGTCGCGCTGGAAGGCCCAGCAGCCCTCGAGCCAGGCGACCGCCTCGATGACGTGCGGCCGCGGCGGCACCGGCTCCGGCTGGCGTGCCCGGAGCGCGAGCGGCGCGAGGGCGATCGCGGCGATGGCGAGCGCGACGAAGTACCTCATTGGTGTCCCCGGCGAAGCGGGAGGCGGACGCGGCTTTGCCGATCGATGCCGACGAGGGTAACACGGGAGCCCAGGAGACCCTGCCTCATCGCAGCTGGAACTTCACCTCCACGGTCAGCAGCACTGG
>JAHDVQ010000065.1:6779-22384 GCA_023384595.1 Vicinamibacteraceae bacterium
AGGAGACCCTGCCTCATCGCAGCTGGAACTTCACCTCCACGGTCAGCAGCACTGGCACCGGCACGCCGTTCAGGCGCGTCGGGCGATACCGCCACTGGCGGACCGCCGCAATGGCGGCCTCGTCGAGCAGCGCGATGGAGCGCGTCGGCACGACCGACGTCACGCGGCCCTCCCTGTCGATGATCGCGTCGAGCACGACGATGCCCTCGACGCGTGCCGACTGGGCGATGGGCGGATAGAGAGGGGCGACGTAGTGAACACGGACTGGCGGGGCGATGTCGCCGCCGACCCGGACTGGCGTGGTTCGGGCGGGTGGCGGGGGCGGTGGTGGCGATGGAGCGTCGAGCGTGGTGCCGAGCATGCCGCCCGGCACGCCGGTGGCGATGCCGCCATCGACGCCACCCTCCACGGCCCCGGCGCCGTCGGCAGCGCCGTGTCGCACGATCTCTGGCGCGATCCCTGTCGGGACCTCACCGACCGGCGCGGCGCTCGCCTCCGCCGCAGGCCGCGCTGAGGCAGCGGCTCGCGGGGCTGGCGGTGGCGGCGGTGGCGCCGGCGCGGCCGGCGCGAGCACGATGTTGTCGATGCGGCGTTCGACGGGGGGCAGCGTGTCGGTCGCCAGCAGTGTGAACGCAGCAAGGCCACCGATGACGAGCGCGTGGGCCGCGATCGAGGCGGCAACCGAGAGTCCGGCCTGGCGGCGTCGCCTCGTGGCGGGCCGCGTGAGTTCGAACAGCGTGCGTGGCATGGCCACCTCCGGCATCGGCATCCGGCGTCCGACATCCGGAGGCATCCGGTGACATCCGGAGGCCGGATGTCGGATGCCGGTTTGGACACCGTTTCGCGCCGACGGGTCCCTGAGGCCCAAGGCCCAAGGCCCAGCGCCCAAGGCCCAAGGCCCAAGGCCCAGCGCCCAAGGCCCAACGCCCAAGGCCCAAGGCCCAAGGCCCAAGGCCCTACTGCTATACTCAGTAGTTCCTGATGAACCCGCAGTACGTCCGGAATTTCTCCATCATCGCGCACATCGACCACGGCAAGAGCACGCTGGCCGACCGGTTCCTCGAGACGACCGGCGCGCTCCAGGCCCGCGAGATGGAGTCGCAGGTGCTCGACAGCATGGACCTCGAGCGCGAGCGGGGCATCACCATCAAGGCGCACGCGGTCCGGCTGAACTACCGCGCCGACGATGGCCGCGACTTCGTGCTGAATCTGATCGACACGCCCGGGCACGTGGACTTCTCCTACGAGGTCACGCGCTCGCTCGCCGCCTGCGAGGGCGCGCTGCTGCTCGTGGACGCCTCGCAGGGCGTGCAGGCGCAGACGCTCGCCAACGCCTACCTGGCCGTCGAGAACGACCTGGAGATCATCCCGGTCATCAACAAGATCGACCTGCCCGGCGCCCAGCCCGAGGAGGTGCGGCGGCAGATCGAGGACATCATCGGGCTCGACGCCGCCGACGCGATTCTCGCCTCCGCCAAGGAAGGCCGCGGCGTCCACGAGACGCTCGAGGCCATCGTGCACCGGCTGCCGCCACCACAGGGCGACCCGTCGGCGCCACTGAAGGCGCTCATCTTCGACTCGTGGTACGACCCGTATCGCGGCGTCATCGTCCTCGTGCGGGTCATCGACGGGGCACTGCGGCCGAAGATGAAGGCGCGGCTGATGGCGATCGGCCAGGACTACGACATCGAGCAGATCGGCGTCTTCAGCCCCAAGCCCGTGCCGGTCGACGAACTGGGCGTCGGCGAGGTGGGCTTCGTCATCGCCAACATCAAGCGCCTGGGCGACGCGCAGATCGGCGACACGCTCACCGAGGCGGCGCGGCCCACGACCGAGGCGTTCCCCGGCTTCAAGGAGATGAAGCCGATGGTCTTCGCCGGGCTCTACCCGGTCGAAGGGCACGAGTACCCGGAGCTGCGCGACGCGCTCGAGAAGCTGCGGCTGAACGACTCGTCGTTCGTCTTCGAGCCCGAGAGCTCCGCGGCGCTCGGCTTCGGCTTCCGCTGCGGGTTCCTCGGCCTCCTGCACATGGAGATCGTGCAGGAGCGGCTCGAACGCGAGTTCAACGTCGATCTCGTCACGACGGCGCCGGGCGTGCTCTACCGCGTGACGACGACCGACGGCGAGGTGCACGAAATCGACTCGCCGGCGAAGCTGCCCGAATCGGGGCGCATCGCGACGCTCGAAGAGCCCGTCATCACGGCGATGATCCTGACGCCCTCCGAGTTCGTGGGCGGCATCCTGCAGCTCTGCCAGGAGAAGCGCGGCGTGCAGAAGACGCTCGAGTACAAGGCGTCGGACCGCGTGCTCATCACCTACGAGCTGCCCTTCAACGAGGTCGTGCTCGACTTCTACGACCGGCTGAAGACCATCTCGCGCGGCTACGCCTCGCTCGACTACCATGTGACCGGCTACTGGGAGTCGCCGCTCCAGAAGCTCGACGTGCTCGTGAACGGCGAGCCGGTCGACGCGCTCTCGATCATCGTCCACAAGGACATGGCGTACCAGCGCGGGCGCGCGCTCGTGTCGAAGATGCGCGAGCTCATCCCGCGCCAGATGTTCGAGGTGGCCATCCAGGCGGCCATCGGCGGGCGCATCATCGCCCGCGAGAGCGTGAAGGCCATTCGCAAGAACGTGCTCGCCAAGTGCTACGGCGGCGACATCACGCGCAAGCGCAAGCTGCTCGAGAAGCAGAAGGAAGGCAAGAAGCGCATGAAGCGCGTGGGACGCGTGGAGATTCCGCAGGAGGCCTTCCTCGCCGTCCTGCGCGTGGGCAGCGGAGAGGAGTGACGAGTCGCATGGCCACCGTCAGGCAGAAGTCGACACCCGCGCGCCAGACCGCGCCGCAGGGCGCCCCCGCCGCGCCGCCCGCCCCCTTCCGCAAGTCCACGGCCCGCGAGTACTTCGAGTCGATTGTCGTCGCCGTCATCCTCGCGCTGTTCGTGCGCACGTGGGTCGTCCAGGCGTTCAAGATCCCCACGGGCTCGATGGAGAACAACCTCCTCATCGGCGACCACCTGCTCGTGAACAAGTTCGTCTTCGGCCCCACCGCGAACGCCGTCGAGCGCGGCGTGCTCCCGGTGCGCGAGGTCCGCCGCGGCGACATCGTCGTCTTCAAGTATCCGGAGGATCCCGAGCGCGACTTCATCAAGCGCGTCATCGGCCTGCCGGGCGAGACGCTCGAGGTCCGGCGGAAGGTGGTCTACATCAACGGCGAGCCGCTCGACGAGGCCTATGTCCATTTCCTGTCGCCGGCCAGCGGGCCCGGGCAGGAGGTGACGGCCTTCGACCGCCGTGAGAGTTACGGCCCGGTGACGGTGCCCGAGGGGCACTACTTCGTGATGGGCGACAACCGCGACAACTCGCAGGACAGCCGCTACTGGGGCTTCCTCCCCGCGAGCTACGTGAAGGGCCGGGCCCTGCTGGTCTACTGGTCGTTCGATTCCGCGCCCGGCGCCGGAAACCTGTTCTCGCGGACCCGGTGGGATCGGCTCTTGCACCAGATTCGCTGAAGCTCGATGACGAAGGGCCGCGCGCGCGCGGGCCCGACGGCAGCCGCCATGATACGCACGCTCATCAAGCTCCTGCTCCTGGCCGTGGTCGTCAACGCGGGCATCAAGACCGTGCCCGCCTTCTGGACGTACTACAAGTTCCGCGACGCGGTCGAGGAAACGGCCAAGTACTCGAGCCGGCGCACGAAGGAGGAGGTCGCCTCGCGCGTGCTGCAGATTGCGGCGCGCATGGACGTCCCGCTCGATCCCTCGCAACTTCGCGTCACCAAGCACCAGGCCCGCACGCGCGTCGTCGCCCGCTACAACACGGTGCTCGAGCCGTTTCCCACCAAGACCTACCCGTGGGATTTCCAGATCGACGTCGAGGGCGAGCCCCCGCGCTACGAGGTCATTCCGTGAAGAGGGCGCGCGCCCGGTCGGCCGCCGCCTCGGCCGCCGCCCGCGCCGCCTGGTGTGCCTCGCGCAGGCCGGCCTCTGTCGCGGCGTCCTTCAAACCTGACAGGTTGATTTCGACGTTGTAACCGGCGCCGCGCGCCGCCGTCGCCAGCAGCTCCACGGCGACCCGCGCGTCGCTCGCGGCCGACGGGTTGCCGGCGCGGATGACGTCGCCGGCCGCGTCGAGCGCCGCGGCCGCCGTCTGCATGACGGCGAGCGGCACCTCGGTGGCCCGCCGCGTGCCCGCCTGGATGGCGGCCGAGCGCGCCGCCTTCTCCTCGTCGGTCTGCTTCGGCAGCTTGAAGGCGGCGACCACGACGTTGTAGGCCGCCGTATCGGCATCGACCGCGTCGAGCAGGAATGCCGTGAGCGGGCCGAGCGTCGTCGCCGCGCGGGCCAGCGTCTCGCGCTCCTCGTCGGTGTTGTTCCGGGTGCGCGGCAGAGAAGCCACCATCTGCAGCAGGGCCGCGCCCATGGCGCCGGCATAGGCCGCCGCCGAGCCGCCGCCAGGCGTGGGGGTGGGCGCCGCGAAGGCGGCAACGAGATCACGAGCGGTCTTGTCGGCGAGCATCAGGCATCTCCCTGTCGCGGCCACACGGGCCGGCCGCGCTTGATGACGAGGTCCACGGCGGGCACCCCCAGGTGCAGCAGCCGCACCGGCTCGCCCGCGACGAGGATCGCGTCGCACCATTTCCCGGGTTCGAGGCTGCCCACCTCGGCACCGCGATCGAGCGAGCAGGCCGCGTTGAGCGTCGCCCCGACGAGGGCCTCCTCGAAGGTGAGGCGCATGCCAAAGGCGGCCAGCGCCATCACGACCGGCATCGAGGGCGTGAAGCCCCCGCCGGGGTTCATGTCGGTGGCCAGGGCGACGGGCACGCCCGCCTCGACGAGCGCGCGCGCCGGCGCGAAGCGTCCGAGCTTCAGGAAGAACGCCGCCGCGGGGAGGAGCGTCGCCACGACGCCCGCCGCGCGCATTGCCTCGATGCCCTCGGGCGGCACGTGCACCAGGTGGTCGGCCGACCGCGCGCCCACCTCCGCGGCGACGAGCGATCCCCCGCTCGGACCGAGCTCGTCGGCGTGGATGCGCGCCTTCAGCCCGTGGTCGAGCCCGGCCTGCAGGATGCGGCGGGATTCGCCGGGGGAGAAGACGCCCTCCTCGCAGAAGACGTCGCACCATTCGGCGAGGCCCTCGGCGGCCACCCGCGGGATCATGCGTTCGACGACCTCGTCCACAAACGCGGCGCGATCGTGGCGGCGTTCGACCGGCACTTCGTGCGCGCCCATGAAGGTGGCAACCAGATCGAGCGGCAGCACGGACCGGAGCGTGCGGACCGCCCGCAGCATCTTCAGCTCGCTCTCGAGGTCGAGGCCGTAGCCGCTCTTCACCTCGCAGGTCGTGGTGCCGCTGGCGAGCATGGCCTCGAGACGCGGTCGCGACTCGGCGACGAGGCGCTCTTCGCTCGCCTCGCGCGTCTGCCGCACCGTCGACACGATGCCGCCGCCAGCGGCGGCAATCTCGGCGTAGCTCGCGCCGGCCAGCCGTCGCCGGAGCTCCGGCGTGCGGTTGCCTGCATAGACCACGTGCGTGTGCGGATCGACGAAGCCCGGCACGGCGGAGCGGCCCCGGCCGTCGAGGCGCCGCGCGCCGGCCGCCGCCGTGACGCGTTCCCTCGCCTCGGACGTGGGCCCGACCCACACGATCCGGCCGTCGCGGGCGGCGATGGTGGCGTCGGCGACCTCGTGGACGTCGCCCTGGGCCGCGCCCGAGAGCGGGGCCGACCCGTGCGGCGTCACGACCAGGTCGAGATGCTCGATGACGAAGTCGGCCGGGTACGGAGCGCTGGCGGAGGGGGTGTCAGGCGGATGAATCGCGGCCTCCCAGGCGGCGTACGGCCTCCCGAGGCTGGAGGCCGGCAACGTGGACGCGCTTTCCGCGCGCCCGCTCGCCGGCTGCAATGGTAACCGCCCGGCGCGGGACGTCAAGCGTGGCGGCGAGGAAGGCGACGAGCGCGGCGTTGGCGGCGCCCTCGACGGGCGGCGCGTTGAGCCGCACGAGCAGCGCTCCCTCGCGTTCGCCGGCGAGCTGGGTCTTCGCGGCGCGGGGAATCACGCGGACGAGGAGGTCGACGCCGCCGGGGACGTCGAGCACGTAAGGAGGAAGCGTACCGGATGACACCGGGTGCCGGGCGCGCGGGCCCGCCTCGGTCAGTCGCCGGTGCCCGTGCCGAGTTCCTGGCCGGGGACGATGACCGGCGCGCCTGAGGCGAACGGCGCGGGTGTGAGTCCTGGCGCGAGCGACGGCGCGGGCGCCAGCGAGGGCGCGGGCGCCAGCGAGGGCCCGAGCGGCGACGGGGCCGCGGCGTGCGGCGCCTGAGCGATGCCGTGCGGCGACGGCTCGCCGGCCTGCCGCGGCCGGTGGATGAGGACGCGTTCCTCCTTGTCCTTCTGATCCTTCTGCCGGATGAATTGCAGCGCGTGGGTGAGCGCGGCAATCGACGACTCGAGCGAGGCCTCGACGTCGCGCCGCCGCAGCTTGAGCTCGTGGATCTCGCGCTCCATCTCCTCGAGGCGGGCCTGGGTCTTCTGGAGCAGCAGGTCGGCGCGGCCCTCCGCCTCGCGCACGACCATCTTGCCCTCCTGCTCGGCGTTCTCTCGGATCTGATCCGCGAGCCGCTGTGCCGTGAGCAGCGTGTTCCGGAGGTTCACCTCGCGGTCGCGGAAGTCCACGAGGTCGGCTTCGGCCTTCCTGAGATCGTCGCGCAGCTTGTCGGTCTCGCGCAGGACCTGCTCGAGGGAATCGGCGGCGTCGTTGAGAAACGAGCGCACGTCCTCCTTGGCGTAGCCGCGCATCACAATCCGGAACTCGTTCTGGCGCAAGTCGAGCGGGGTGACCTTCATGACATGACTCCGGAGCCGTCGCGAACAGGAGACGGCTCTCCGGATCTTTCGGCAGCAGGGGGACCGGGCAATAGTAGGGGCCGGCTTCCGCCTTCGCGAACGCTTCGGCGGACCACCGTAGCCCTGGCGAAGGTGGTCAGCCGGCCCCTACGAGGTCATTGCGGATGAGGTTGGGGGCGCGCGCCGAAGATCGCCGTTCCGACGCGGACCATCGTCGCGCCCTCCTCGATGGCAATCTCGAAGTCGTGGCTCATGCCCATCGACAGCTCGCGCAGCATCGAAGGCGGTACGCCGTCGGCCGCGAGCCCGTCGCGCAGCGCGCGCAGGCGGCGGAAGTAGGGGCGGGCGTCCTCGGGATCGTCGAAAAAGGGCGGCATCACCATGAGCCCGGCCACGCGCGCGGCCGTGAGCTCGCCCGCGCGCGCCACGAAGCCCCGCAGGTCGCCAGCGGACAGGCCGAACTTGGTGGCCTCGCCCGCGAGGTCGACCTCCACCAGCACCTCGACGGTCGCGCCGGCCTCGCCCGCGACCCGATCGAGCCGCTCGAGAAGCTCGAGGCTGTCGACCGAGTGAATCAGCGCGAAGGGCCCGACGGCCTTCCGCGCCTTGTTCGACTGGAGATGCCCGATGAGGTGCCAGCGCACGTCGAGCGACCGCGTGGCGTCGATCTTGGGAAGGGCTTCCTGGATGCGGTTCTCGCCGAAGTCGAGCTGCCCGGCGGCGGCGGCTGCGGCGACCTCGGCGGCGCCGAAGGTCTTCGAGACGGCGATGAGACGAACGCTCTCTGCGGGGCGGGCGGCCCGGGCAGCCGCCCGCGCCATGCGGGCGCGGACGGCCTCCAGGTTCTCGCGAATGCGGGTGTCGAGCGCCGCGATCACTTCATCGTCGCAAGGAACTGCTTCGCATTGGCGGCGTACTGGCCGTCGGGCGCCAGCTCGACGTACTTCTCGAAGTGCGTCTTCGCGTCGGCGAGGTTCCCCTCGTTCAGGCGGGCCATGCCGGCCCAGTAGTGCGCCTCGGCGTGATTCGGGTTGGCGGCCAGCGCCGCGTCGAACTGGGCTTTGGCCTCGGCGATCTTGCCGGCGTTCCAGAACACCACGCCCTGGCTGAAGAGCTGATCGGCGTCGCCCGTCGCGCCGCCGCCGCCGCGCTTGTTGGCCTCCTCGGTCATCTTCGCGGCGTCGTCGAACTTCTTGAGCGCCGAGTACGCGTCGGCCATGCGCAGATACGGGTCGGCCGAATCGGGACGCAGCTCGCTCGCCTTCGTCAGCGTGGTGATGGCGCTCGTCCAGTCTTCCTTCCCCATCTGGGCGATGCCGAGGTTGAAGTAGCACTCGTAGCAGTCGGCCTGCAGCTTCACCGACTCGTTGAAGTGCGTGATCGCCTCGTCGAACTTCTGCTCCTTGATGGCGGCCACACCCGCGGCGAAGGCCTTGCGCACGGGGCTGTTGGCGTCCACCTCGGCGGCGGTCAACGTGAGCACGAACTTCAGCTCCTGCGGCGCGCCCAGACGGACGCGCACGTCGAAGGACTGGGTGCCGACGCCTTCCTTGGTGGCCGTGACCTTGTAGTTGCCGGGCTGCAGCCCGATCTGGATGAAGTCACCCTTCTTGTCGCTCTTGACTTCGTACTTGCGGGTGACGCCGTCGAGATACTCGATGGTGACCTTGGCGTCGACGACCGGCTGGCCGGAGCCGTCGAACACCTTGCCCTTGACGGCGCCGTAGGTTTGCGCAAACGCCGGCACGGCGAAGGCCACGGTCAGCACGGTGACCACGATCGCGAGCCGGCGGAACATCTGCCTGAGAAGCATGAGGTCCTCCGTGAGGGGGGGAATCCAGCGAACGGACGGATAAAGACGAGCCGCGTGTGGATACACGGCCACAGCAGTAGTGTACACCACACGACAGCGGTGATTGGCGCGGGCAGGGGGCCGCCGGGACGCGTCGGTTCGCGGCCCGAGCTCGCCACCGCGCTCGTGCCGCGAGTCACACCGGGGTCAGGACCGCTCTGGCGTCCGAGGCCGCGCCGGGCGTGACGTTCGACACGATCAGCTCCAGCACCGGCCCGCGCGCGGAGCCGCGCGAGTTGATGGCGCGGCGCGCGTGGACGCCCCACGCGCGCAGACCTGCCCGTTGCACGACCGGATCGTCCACATAGAGCTCGCGCGAGAGCGGAGCGGCCGAGTTGGACAGCACGACGTGGCACCCGCGGCGCGCCAGCGTCACGACCAGATCGCGCAGCCGGCGCTGATCGTCCGAGGTGAAGCCGCCCGGTGTGTACGCCGTGAAGCGCGAGGTCGGGCTGACCGGCGCGTAGGGCGGGTCGAAGTAGATGAAGTCGCCGGCGCGCGCCCGCGCGGCCAGCCGGTCGAACGGCTCGACGCGCAGGTCGACGCGGCTCTCACCGAGCGCCGTGGCGACGCGCCGCAGGTTCGCGGCGTCGCACACGCGCGGGTTCGCATAGCGCCCGGCCGGGACGTTGAAGAGGCCGCGCCCGTTCAGGCGGTAGAGCCCGTTGAACCCGGTGCGATTCAGGTAGATGAGCATCGCGGCCAGTGACGCGGGGTACTCGCCGTCGAAAAGGGCCTCCGGGCCGTGCCAGTCGAGCCTGAGCGGGTTGAACCGCCGGTCGCGGACCTCGTAGTAGAACGCCGGCCCGCCCGACGCGTGACGCGACGCGAGACGGCGCAGCCGCTCGATGACGGCGCGGCAGTCGCGCTGGAGCGCCCGGTAGCACCCGATGATGTCGGGGTTGGTGTCCGAGAGCACCGCCGCGCGGCCGGCGAGCGCGCCGCGGCGGTGCAGATCGAAGAAGACGGCGGCGCTGCCCGCAAACGGCTCGTGATAGCCCGTGAAGCGGGCCGGATAGAAGCGGCGCAGCACCGGCAGCAACTGCGTCTTGCCTCCCGCCCATTTCAGGAACGGGCGCACCTCGTCGGGGTCGGGCGCACTCCTCACCGCGGGTCCCGCGGGCGTGCGGATGCCGGGTGCCGCATCACCCGGTCGAGGGCGTCTCTGCTCGGCGACAGCCATGGATGGCGGCGTGAGTGTAACATGCGGGATCGATGGCCGGCACGACCTGCGCGCCCGTCCTCTCGGCCTCCCGCCCGCGACGCGGGACGCGCGCCGCGCGGCGGGTGTGGCCCGCGGCGGCTCTCTCGCTGCTCGCGGCGCACCTCGCGCTCGCGCCGTCGTCGCGCGCGCAGGCGCAGGCGCCGGCCGATCCGCTTCGCTCCGGCGTGGACGTCGTCACGGTCACCGTGACGGTGCGCGACGCGAACGGCCGCCTGGTCACCGGCCTCCCGCGCGAGGCGTTCACCGTGTTCGAGGACGGCGTCGAGCAGCCGGTCACGCAGTTCATCGGCGATCGCGTACCCGTCAGCCTGGGCGTCGTGCTCGATGTGAGCGAAAGCATGGTCGGCGAGCGCATGACCGATGCGAGGCTCGCGCTCTCGCGCTTCGTCGTGGATCTCCTCGGACCGGAGGACGAGGCGTTCCTGCTCGTGTTCAATCACCGGCCACGGCTCGTCGCGGGCTGGACGATTCCGCCGGCGCGGCTCGACGGCCGCCTCGACGCCGTGGTGCCGACCGGCGGCACGGCCATCTACGATGCGTTGCTCGACGCGCTGCCGCGGTTTCGCACCGCGCAGCACCGGCGCTCGGCGCTCGTCGTCATCTCGGACGGGGCCGACACGGCCTCGGACGCGACGGTGCGCGAAGTGCGCACGCACATCCGGCGCGAGGACGCGTTCGTCTACGCCATCGCGGTCGATGCGCCCGGGCGGCGCCCCGAGAGCGGGCGCGTGCAGCCGTGGGCCCTGCGCGAGCTGACCGACGACAGCGGCGGGTACACCGAGATCGTGAAGGGCACGGCCGATCTCGGGCCGGCCACCGCGAGGATTGCCGAGGAGCTGAACAGCCAGTACCTGCTCGGGTACGTCCCGCCGCGCGGGCTCGACGGCGAATACCACTCCATTCGCGTGCGCACGACCGACCCGACGTTGCTGGTGCGTGCGCGGAAGGGCTACATCGCCGAGGCCCGCCGCCGAAGGTGAGCTACGTCCCGGCGCTCACGTATCTCAGCCTCCTGACGAGCACCGCGAGGCCGGCGACGAAGAGCGCCGCGGTTCCCGGCTCCGGGACCGGCGCGTAGGTAGTCAGCGACGTGGAGCCGAGCGCACCCGTCGCCGAGCGCGCGACGATGATCACCTGGCCCACCTCGGCGTACGCCGTCGGGTCGAGCGCGATGGTGATGTGCTCGTTGCCGCCAAATATGCCGGCAGGCGAGAGCGGGATGCCCGAGTCGAACAGGAAGGTCATCGTACTCCCGTCGGCGCTCCGGGACCCCGAGCTTGGGTCCACGACGCCGATCGAGGTCGACGAGTACGTGACGTCGATGGTGCCGAAGAAGCTCGAACGCGAGAACGACTCGATCACGGCGCCGTCCGCTCCGGTGATGTCCCGGATGTAGCTCACGAACCCGATTCTTCCGTCGTCTCCGTCGACGACGCGATCCTGGAAGTTGCCGGAGATGAACAGGCCCCCACCAAGATCGATCGTGAACGGCCGCAGGACATCGTCGATGACCGTTCCCGGGAAGCCGACCTCCTCGACCGCCTTGGTCTCGCCCGGCAGGAACGACGCGGCCGATGCGGTCCACGGTGCGAGGCCAAGCAGGAGCGCGAGGAGAGGAATCCGCCGACCGATGTGTCCTGGACAACACATGACCGCCTCCTCCGTCTTGTGGGTGGATCTCCGCGGATCTTGCGCCCGGCGCACCCGCCTGTCAAAGGGTTTTCGGGCCGCCAGTCACCACCTGAGGTTGGGAATTCCCGGATCAGCTCGGCGCGAAGAACGCCGTGATGTCGTCGAGCTTGTGCGTCACGGGCGCCGGCGGGAGTGCCGCGAGGAAGCGCCGGCCGTAGCCCATCGTGCGCAGCCGGGGATCGAGCACGGCCATGACGCCGCGGTCGCGGCGATGGCGGAGCAGGCGGCCGAGCCCCTGCAGCAGCGTCAGGATGGCGACCGGCACCTGGTAGGTCGCAAACGGATCCTGTCCCCGCGCCTGGATCGCCTCCATTCGTGCCTGCACGAGCGGATCGCCGGGTGAGGCGAACGGCAGCTTGTCGATGATGACGCAGCTCAACGCCTCGCCGACCACGTCCACACCCTGCCAGAAGCTCGACGTCGCGAAGAGCACGGCGTTGGCCGTGCGGCGGAAGTCGGCGAGCAGTACCGAGCGTGGGGCCTCGCCCTGCACCAGGATGGGATACGAAAGGCGGGGCGCGACGGCCGCGTGCACCTCGCGCAGGTTCGCGTAGCTCGTGAAGAGCACGAAGGCGCGGCCGTCGGTGCGATGCAGGATCTCGGTCACCTCGGCGGCGGCGGCCGCCGCGAACTGCGGCGTGCGGGGATCGGGCATCGTCCGCGGCAGGTAGAGCACCGACTGGCTGCGGTAGTCGAACTCCGACGGCAGCAGGATCTCGTCGGCCTCCGCGATGCCGAGCCGTGCGCGCGCGTACTCGAACGAGCCGCCCACGGCGAGCGTGGCCGAGGTGAGCACGGCCGATCGCGCCCGCCCGACCAGGTGATCGCGCACGATGGCCGACACGTCCACCGGCAGCGCCCGAAGGAACACGCCGCGCCCGCGCAGCTCCAGCACGTAGACGAAGTCCTCGTCGCCCGCGCGCAGGATGCGTCGCAGGTCGTCGTGGATCTCGCGGGCCCGCCGTCCGACGGCGCGCTGATCGTCGCTCGCCTCGCGCAGCGCCGATGCGAGTTCCTCGAGCCGGCCGAGCGCGAGGACGAGCGCCGCCGCCTCCTCGTCGACCAGGAACGTGTGCTCGCGTGTGAGCCGCAGGCGCTCGTCGAACAGGCCGCCGTTGCGCATCGGCCGCGCCGGCGTCCCCGGCCGCCGCGCGACGAGCGCCGTGAAGAGCGCGCGCGCCGCCTGCTCGATGCCCGTGAGGGTGGCCTCGAACGACAGGGCCGCGTCGGCGCCAGGCGTATCCACGCGCGCGAAGGCGCGCCGGCCGTCGCGCACCAGCTCGTCGAGCCGCAGGTTGCTCACCGACACGCCGAAGTACTGCGTGGCGACGTCCTCGATCTGGTGCGCCTCGTCGACGACGAGCACCGGGCACTCGGGGATGACCTCGCCGAAGGAGTGCTCGCGCACGGCGGCGTCGGCGCAGAGCAGGTGGTGGTTGGCGATGACCAGGTCCGATTCGGCGGCGCGCTGGCGCATGCGGGTCACGAAGCAGTCGGTGTACTGCGGGCAGGTCGTGCCGATGCAGTTCTCGGTGGTGGCAGCGATTTCCCCCCAGAACGGCGCGTCTTCGGGCAGGTCCTCGATCTCGCCGCGGTCGCCCGTGGCGGTCCGGTCGAGCCAGGCGTCCACCAGCGCGACGTGCACCCGCGTCGGGAGCGCGCGGGCGGCGGGCGACTCGCGGAACTGCTCGTAGCGGTGCAGGCACAGGTAGTTGCCGCGGCCCTTCATGCAGGTGGCCTTCACCGGGCGGCCGAGCGCGCGCGAGACGAGCGGCAGGTCCTTGTCGAGGATCTGATCCTGGAGGGTCTTGGTGCCCGTCGAGACGAGCGTGCGGTGTCCCGAGAGCACCGCGGGGAGCAGGTACGCGAGGGTCTTTCCCGTCCCGGTCCCGGCCTCGGCCATCAGCACGCCGCCCTCGGCGAGGACCTCGCAGATGGCCGACGCCATGCGGCGCTGCGCCGGGCGCGGCTCGAACCCGTCGAGCGCCGAGGCGAGCGGGCCGCCCGGCGCCAGCACGCGCGCGACGGCCGACTTCAGCGCGTCGGCTCGGGGTAGAGCGGGAACTCCCGGCACAGGGTCTCGACCTCGTCGCGCACCATGGCGAGCGCGCCGTCGTCTTCCGGCGTGCGCAGCGCGCGGACGATGAACTCGGCAATCTGCTGCATCTGGGGTTCGCGCATCCCGCGCGTGGTCACGGCGGGTGTGCCGATGCGGATGCCGCTCGCCACCATCGGCGGGTTCTGGTCGAACGGGATGGCGTTCTTGTTGACGGTGATGCCCGCCTTGCCGAGCGCCGCCTCGGCGACCTTGCCGGTGAGACCCTTCGAGAAGACGTCGACGAGCATCAGGTGGTTGTCGGTGCCGCCGCTCACGAGGCGGAAGCCGGCCGTGGAGAGCCCCTCGGCGAGGGCGCGCGCGTTGGCGACGATCTGCCTCTGGTAGTCCGCGAAGCCGGGCTCGAGCGCTTCCCTGAAGCACACGGCCTTGGCGGCGATGACGTGCATCAGCGGCCCGCCCTGCACGCCGGGGAAGAGGGCCTTGTCGAGCGCCTTGGCGTGCTCGCCGCGCATCAGCACGAGGCCGCCGCGCGGACCGCGCAGCGTCTTGTGCGTCGTCGAGGTGACGAAGTCGGAGTGCGGCACGGGGCTCGGGTGCACGCCGCCGGCGATGAGGCCCGCGATGTGTGCCATGTCGGTCATCACCCGGGCGTCGATCTCGCGCGCCACCGCCGCGATGCGCTCGAAGTCGATGACGCGCGGATAGGCACTTGCGCCGACGATGATGAGCTTCGGCCGGTGCGTACGCGCCTTCTCGGCCAGCTCGTCGTAGTCGATCCGCTCGTCGTCCTGCCGCACGCCGTAGGGCACGATGTTGTAGAACTTGCCCGAGAAGTTGAGGGGGTGGCCGTGCGTGAGGTGACCGCCGTGGGCGAGGTTCATCCCCAGCACGGTGTCGCCCGGCTCGAGCATCGCGACGAAGACGGCCATGTTCGCCTGCGCGCCCGAATGCGGCTGGACGTTGGCGTGATCGGCGCCGAAGAGCTGTTTGGCGCGGTCGATGGCGAGCGACTCGGCGACGTCGACGAACTCGCATCCGCCGTAGTACCGGCGGCCCGGGTAGCCCTCGGCGTACTTGTTCGTCATCACCGAGCCCATGGCCTCGAGCACGGCCTGGCTCACGAAGTTCTCCGAGGCAATCAGCTCGAGCCCCGAGTTCTGCCGGTGAATCTCGTCGGCGATGGCGCGGGCGATGTCGGGGTCGGCCTCGGCGAGGCGGCGAAGGACGGCCGAAGTCGGTGAGGCGGTGTCCGCCATGGGCTGTGCTCCCCGCGAGCCGCGGCGGCTCGCGTCAGTGTCGTGCTGTCGGTCGCAAGGCAGTCGATGTCGATCTGTCAGGCGCGATGCTCCGAGTCGGCGATCTTGTCGAGGCGCCGCTGGTGGCGGCCGCCGTCGAAGGGCGTCGCGAGGAACGTGCGGACCAGATCGAGCGCGCGTCCGGTGTCGGTCGTGCGCGCGCCGAGCGCCAGCACGTTCGCGTCGTTGTGGGCGCGGCTCAGCCTCGCCGTCTCCATGTCGGTGACGGGCGCCGCGCGCACGCCCGCAATCTTGTTGGCGGCCATGGCCATGCCGATGCCGGTGCCGCAGACCAGCACGCCCCGGTCGGCCGCCCCGCGTGCGACGCGCTCGCCGACCTCGCGGGCGAAGTCCGGGTAGTCGACCGACTGGTCGGAGTCGGTGCCGACGTCCTCCACGTCGTGCCCGAGATCGACGAGCAGGCGCTTGACCTGCTCCTTCAGGCCGAACCCGGCATGGTCGGCGCCGATGGCGATGCGCATTCGACAATTCTACAGGAAGGCTCCGGGCTCAGGGCTCCGGGCGACGGGCCTTGTTGCCGAATGCCAGTGCCGAGTGCCGAGTGCCGAGTGCCCAGTGCCGAGTGCCCAGTGCCCAGTGCCTGTATTCTTGGAGCGTGCCGCCCTCGGTCCGTCTC
>JAHDVQ010000328.1 GCA_023384595.1 Vicinamibacteraceae bacterium
CCTCGCTCGCGCCCGGCGAGTCCGTCAACGGCTACACGAACGTCACGTTCGACACTCGCGATCATCGCTACGACTACCTCGTCGACGGGAGCCTGCCCGCCGACGACCCGGCGCGCCGCGTGTTCAGGACGGTCGAGGCCGCGTACGAGGCCGCGCCTGCCGGCACGCCCGGGCGCCCGACGGTGATCGGGATCAGGCCCGGCGTGTACCTGCTTCCGGGCAAGGGTCCCGTCACTGGACTCACGATCACCAAGGACGACCTCACGCTCGTCGGGCTCACCGACGACCGCAGGAACGTGGTCCTCGCCGACAACCGTGGCAACCAGCAGGGCGCCGGCCCGCTCGGCGCCACGAACAACGGCTACACGATGATGGTGGACGCCGACGGGTTCACGGCGATGAACCTCACCATCCTCAACTACTGCAACATCGACTACGAGTACCCCGGCGATCCCGCGAAGAGCCTGAAGAAGCGGTCCGACGTCATCACCCAGGCCGTGGCCATCGCCTCGCGCGGCGACCGGCACGTCTACTCGCACGTGGCGGTCCTGAGCCGCCTCGACTCGTGGTTCCTCGGCACCAACCGGGCCTATCTCACGCACGTGTACGTCGAGGGCACAGAGGACTTCGTCGGCGGCGGCGCGGTGAGCTACTGGGAAGACTCCGAGATTCGGACGTACTGGCCGCACGGCATTCTCTTCACGCGCGGCGCGGTGTTCGTGCGCACGGTGTTCAAGGCCGTCGAGGGGATGGAGTTCTACAAGGTCATCGGCGAGCCCATCGCGCTCATCGAGTGCACGCTGCCGGTGAGCACCCCTGAGGCGCCTGTGGCGTGGATGGGATGGAAGGTGCCGCCGCGGCAGAACGTCTACTCGTTGACCTACAGAACGCGCGACGCGAGCGGCAGGCCCGCCGTCATCACCGACGGGCTCTCGGACCCGCCCACCTTCAACCTGTCGCGCGAGCTGAGCGACCGCGAGGCGAAGGCGTTCAATCCCTGGAACGTGCTGAGGGCCACGCCGGCTGGCGTGGACGACGGGTGGGACCCCGCGCAGGCGCGCGCCCGCTACGATTCGCTCGCCCTCGAGGACCAGGTCTTCCGCATGGCGATGACCAACGGCAACCCGTCGATCCGGACGGGAGGCCCCGGCGCCGAGATCGAGGTGAAGGTCTCGCCTGTCAGGGCCCAGGGCGTGCCGATCGCCTGGAAGACCTCGTCTCCACTCGTGACGCTGAGCGCCACCATGGGCGATCGCAACACGGTGACGGGCGCGAACACGACAGACCGGGCGCAGTACGTCCAGGTCACTGCGACGGCCCCCAACGGCTTCTTTGCCACGGCCCATGTGTTCGTGGAACCGGCATACACCGCGCCGCCCACATTCTCGCGCCATCCCACGGTGCGGAACCCCGCGCAAGGGCGCGCGGAGGTGGACTACGCGCTCGACATGGACACGACGGTGCGGCGTGACGAGTCCGACGTGACGTGGTCTCTCTGCGACGAGCCGGGCTGCGCCTCGCCGCGCGTGATTGCGGTCAGCCGCGACGGCTCGCCCTCATCGCGCGTCCTCCTGATGCCCGGGTTCGTCGGGAAGTACCTGCGTGCCGGCGTGAAGCCGAAGCACGACATCAGCGAGGCGGGCGCCGAGGTGGTTGCCGTCTCGGCGCAGCCCGTCGGCCCGCGCGATGTCAACACAGCGTCGATCGCGCTCGAGCCGCGCAGCTTCGTCGAGACGCCCACCTCCACGTTCGAGCCCGGAACGTGGACCGTGCAGGGCGCGTGGAAGGTCGCCGCCGACGAGCAGTACGTGGGCGGCTACGGCATCCACGGCACGTCGGCCGACGCCTCGCTCGTCTACCACGACCATCGCCCGGTCGATCGCATGTCGATCCGCGTGGTCATCACGCCAGACAAGGCGACGGGACAGAGCTTTGCCGTGCCGGGGTCGCCCGACGACAAGCACGCGGCCCTCAACGGCGACATCTACATCAAGTACGACCCGCGCACGAAGACCGGCTACTCGCTACGAGGGTGGCGGACGACGCAGTCGGCGACGAAGGTGATGTTCCAGTTCTTCAGGCACGTGAACGGCGTGGCGTCGCCGCTCGATGGGCAGCAGGTGCTGACGGGCGTGCTGAAGCCGAACGCGACGCTCGTCGTGTCGGTGAACGGCACGGAGATCGTCGCGGAAGGCCGCAACGAGGTGGACGACGAGACGCTCTCGCTGCGCGCGACGATCGAGCCGAACGCGTTTGGTGGCGCCGGCGTGCGGTGGCCGGGTTCGGCCGGTGTCAACAGCCGCAACATCCTGAGCGTCGTCGAGATCACATATTCGGAACGGGCCGCCACCGCGCAGTAGCGGTCGACGTCCGGGGCGACGGCTGAGCGCGTCTCAGCGCGGCTTCTGCAACACCCACGTGGTCATGCACCGCTGGTTCTGCACGTTCGTGGTCTTGAACGGATCGAGCGGCACCGCGTTCAGACGCCGGGTCCACTCCTCGAGGAACGGTTCGTCCACCAGGAACCGCTCGGTGCCGTCCGGCAGGCGCGCCCGACGGTTCTCGTCCGGCCGCACGGTCG
>JAHDVQ010000329.1 GCA_023384595.1 Vicinamibacteraceae bacterium
GGGCGCGGCCGCGGGCGCGGCACGCCGCCGCCGGAGATCTCGACGGCCAACATTCCGCGCGAGTCGCCGTTTGCCTCGCGGCTCACCGGCGTGGCCGAGGTCACTGTCGAGACCCAGGTCAACGTGCTTCCGCGACTCCCAGCGTCGATTCCCGCCACGTGGGCGGGGGAGGGCAGCGGGACCGTCCGGGTCGTCTGGCCGTCGCCCATCGACAACTCGGACGTGCTCCAGCCCGGAACCTACACGGTCACTGGCCGCGTGCCCGGCACCCGCTTCGCGCCGAAGGCGACGGTCATCGTCAAGGTGCCGGTGGGCACCACGACGCCGCCAGAGCGGCTCGTCGAGGCCTTTCCGCTCGATCGTGTGACGCTCGATCGCGACGCGCAAGGGCGCGAGACGCCCTTCATCAGGAACCGCGACAAGTTCCTGCGCGGCCTGGCGGCGACCAGTCCCGACAGCTTCCTCTACAACTTCCGCGACGCCTTCGGCGAGCCGCAACCCGAGGGCGCGCGTCCCCTCGAGGGCTGGGACAACCAGACGACGAAGCTGAGGGGGCACGCGAGCGGGCACTACCTGACGGCCATCGCGCAGGCGTATGCGAGCACCGGGTACGACCCGTCGCTCCAGGCGAACTTCCTGCAGAAGATGAACGATCTCGTGGACACGCTCCACGCCCTGTCGCAGAAGTCCGGCAGGCCGGCGCGGCCGGGCGGTCCCGCCGTGGCCGACCCGAGGGCGGTGCCCGCCGGGCCGGGACGCGAGGGCTACGACTCGAATCTGAGGGCCGGCGCCATCCGCACCGACTACTGGAACTGGGGCGAGGGCTTCATCAGTGCGTATCCGCCCGATCAGTTCATCATGCTCGAGCGGGGAGCGACCTACGGCACGCAGGACAGCCAGATCTGGGCCCCGTACTACACGCTGCACAAGATTCTCGCGGGTCTGCTCGACGTCTACGAGGTGGCGGGCAACAAGAAGGCGCTCGGGATCGCGCGCGGCATGGGCGCCTGGGTCCACGCGCGGCTGAGCGCCCTCGCGCCCGAGACGCGCACCCGCATGTGGAACCAGTACATCGCCGGTGAGTACGGCGGGATGAACGAGGCCATGGCGCGCCTGTTCCGCCTGACGGGCGAGCGGAAGTTCCTCGAGACGGCGAAGCTCTTCGACAACACCGACTTCTTCTTCGGCAACGCGAGCCACGATCACGGGCTGGCGCGTGGCGTCGACACCGTCCGCGGCAAGCACGCCAACCAGCACATCCCGCAGATCACGGGCGCGCTCGAGACCTATCGCAGCACGAAGGAACTGCCGTACTACCGGATTGCCGCCAATTTCTGGGACATCGTGAACCGCGGCTACACCTACAGCATTGGTGGCGTGGCGGGCGCGCGCACGCCGAACAACGCCGAGTGCTTCACCATCCAGCCCGACACGCTGTGGCAGCACGGGTTCTCGCCGGGCGGCCAGAACGAGACGTGCGCCACCTACAACCTGCTGAAGCTCGACCGGCAGCTCTTCATGTACGACCAGACCGCGAAGTACATGGATCACTACGAGCGGGCCGTCTACAACCACATCCTCGCCTCGGTGGCCGAGAACGATCCCGGCAACACCTACCACGTGCCGCTCAATCCCGGCGCGCAGAAGCGGTTCGGCAACGCCGACATGAACGGCTTCACCTGCTGCAACGGCACGGCGCTCGAGAGCCACACCAAGCTGCAGGACACCATCTACTTCCACAGCGCCGACCACGCGGCGCTCTACGTGAACCTGTTCATCCCCTCGACGCTCACCTGGACCGAGCGCAAGGTCACGGTGCGACAGGTCACGGCGTTCCCGTACGCCGACACCTCGACGCTCGTCGTGAACGGGTCGGGTCGGTTCGACGTCCGCATCCGCGTGCCCGCCTGGGCGACGCGCGGTTTCTTCGTGAAGGTCAACGGACGCGACGAGAGGGTGAAGGCGACGCCCGGCAGCTACGTGACGCTCTCACGCACGTGGCGAGACGGCGACAGGGTCGAGCTGCGGATGCCGTTCTCGTTCCACCTCGATCACGTGATGGATCAGCCGAACGTCGCGAGCCTCTTCTACGGTCCGGTGCTGCTGGCCGCCGAGGAGCCGGCGGCGCGCACCGATTGGCGCGAGGTCGTGCTCGACGCGACCGACATCGGCCGGTCCATCCAGGGTGATCCCGCGACGTTGCGCTTCTCGATCGGCGGGGTGCCGTTCAAGCCCTTCTTCGAGACGTACGGGCGGCACTCGGTGTACCTGCACGTGACGTTCAAGTAGGGGGCTGATCGGCGGCGCATCGTGTGCTCCAGTCGAGCTGTGTCCAGTTCCGGCGCCGCTTGGCGCTTGGAAGGGATACAGCAGGCGAGTCCCGAGACCTCCCGTCGAGCGGGCGGTCCGGCCGGCCGCCCAAAGGAGCACCTTCGATGCACGTCAGGATAGGCACGCTCGTCGCGGGCCTGGCGCTCGCCGCGCTCGGCCAGCCCGTCGTCTCGCACGCGAGCATTCTCACCTTCGACCAGACACGCGACCAGTCGGGCGCCGTCGT
>JAHDVQ010000330.1 GCA_023384595.1 Vicinamibacteraceae bacterium
CGCCCGCCTTCATCGAAACCGCTCACCGCCGCGGCTACCGCTTCGTGGCGGAGGTAACGGTCGAGGCGTCATCACCGCCGGCGCCGCTGGCGTCGCCACTGCCGTCGGTGGCGCCGGCCGCCATGCCCACGCCCCCGCAGGCGTCGGCCGTCGCCCCTGTCTTCCGCCCGCCCGAGACCCGCTACGCGCTCAGCGGCGATGTCAACATCGCCTGCCAGGTCGTGGGAGAGGGGCCGGTCGACCTCGTGTTCGTCATGGGGTGGGTGTCGCACCTCGACTGCTTCTGGACGTCTCCGCTCTTCTCGCGCTTCCTCCTCAGGCTGGCTTCGTTCACGCGGCTCATCCTGTTCGACAAGCGCGGCACCGGCCTGTCGGACCGCGTGGCCGAGCTGCCGACGCTCGAGCAGCGCATGGACGATGTGCGCGCGGTGATGGAGGCGGTGGGCTCGAGCCGGGCGGTGCTGCTGGGTGTCTCGGAGGGCGGCCCCATGTGCAGCCTGTTCGCCGCGACCTATCCGGAGAAGACGCTCGCGCTCGTCACGATCGGCACCTACGCCAAGCGCATCTGGGCGCCCGACTATCCGTGGGCGCCCACACCGGAGGAGCGCGAGCGCTTCCTGACGGTCATCCGCGACCAGTGGGGAGGTCCGGTTGGCATCGAGGACCGCGCGCCGACGCTCGCCGCCGATCCCGAGTTCCGCGCGTGGTGGAGCACCTACCTGCGCATGGGCGCCAGCCCGGGGGCCGCGCTGCAACTGACGCGGATGAACGCCGAGATCGACGTCAGGCAGGTGTTGCCGACCATCAGGGTGCCCACGCTCGTGCTGCACCGCGTCGACGACCGCTGCCTGCGCGTCGAGGAGGGACGCTACTTCGCCGCCCGCATCCCCGGCGCGCGGCTGGTGGAACTGCCAGGCAGCGACCACCTGCCGTTTGTCGGCGACCAGGACGCGATGCTCGACGAGATCGAGGCGTTCGTGACCGGCGGCACCCCGGCGGCGATGACTGACACCCTGCTGGCGACGGTGCTCGCCTTCGACGTGTGTGGCGAGGGTGGCGAGGGTGTCGAGGGCGGCAGCACTGCCTTCGAGGGCCTCGCCCGGCGTGACGTGGCCTGGTTCAGGGGAACGGCAGCCGGGGGGGAGCAGGGCTCGTGCATGGCCGCCTTCGACGGCCCGGCCCGCGCCATCCGCTGCGCGATGGCCCTGTCGGTGGCCGCGCAGCGGTTCGGCCTCGAGTCCCGGTTCGGGCTCCACACGGGAGAGTGCTCCCTGGCCGGCGGAAAGCTCGGGGGCATGGCCCCCGAGATTGCGCGGGCGGTCGCCGCGTGCGCGCGTCCCGGCGAAATCCTGGTGTCGAGGACCGTGCGCGATCTCGTGGCGGGGTCGGGGCTGCAGTTTGCCGAGGCCGGCGCCTACCCGTTGCCCGATGCGGCGGGCGACGGCGTGCTGTTTCGCGTGACAGGCGAGGGCCGAGCGGGGCATGCCGTGGCGGGAGACGCCTGACGCCGCCCCGGCTGGTGCCGTGCCCGCAGACTCAGCGGCGCCGGCGGCGCACTCCGGCCACTGCGCCTGCCATCCCGAGCAGCAGCAGCACGGACGGCTCGGGCACCGGCGTCAGGAAGCCACGAATCTCGCCGGCGGGGAACGCCGACGTGTGGATGTTGAAGTACGCGCGGCCCTCGTTGATCCCGGCGATCAAGGCAGACTCGGCCAACGCAAGGTCGCCGCCGGCAAAGGTGGTCACAAATCCCGCCGTGTAGGTCCCCGCAATTGTCAAGTCCAGTGGAGGCGACGTGTAGGTTCCCGCCGTCACGCCCATTGGAAAGCCCGGCAGCGTGCCGGGCGTGACCGCTACGCCAACGGTCCCGCTGAACGGCACGGCCGTGCAGCAGTGGATGTGCGCCACGGTCGTGTTCCCGGTTAGCCCGGCGAAGGTGGTGTCGATGAGCAGCGTGTGGGCGGCCGAGTCCCACGTCACCGTGACGTGTCCCGACCCAGTGGCGCCCGTCGCTTCGGGTCCGAGGGCGGCGTCGTAGACGATGAGCGCGGCGTCGGCGCCCCTGGGCAGGGCCAGGCACCCGAGCACAGCGAGGACGAACAGGGTCTGCTTCATCGCTTCCTCCCACGAGAGGGCCTGGCACTTCAGCCCGTCTGGATTTTCGAAGTGGACCAGACGCACAGAGCAAGACGGCAGCCAGCGCGTTTGACTCTGGCGTAGCGTCGTAACTCATTGAAAGAAAAGGCGTCGTCGTAAGGCCGAGCCTGCAAGGATGTGGAAGAAAGTTCATACCGCGCAGGCAAATGTCGCCTTCGCGGCCAGCTTTCCATCTCGGGTGGACCGCAGGTGTTGCCTCCGGTACTGGCGACGGGCCCAATGGCGATTCGAGGACGATGGCGTCCTCGCGGGGGCGCGCGTCGCGCAGGCGCTGGCCTGTTCAGAAGCGATTTCCGGCCCTTTTCTGCGCGGGTCGAAAGGTGCCGTCATTGCATGCAAGACTGATGTAGGCGCTCGCCTGCCTGAGGGGGTCATGATGAGAGTTCGTGCCATCCACACG
>JAHDVQ010000331.1:0-1274 GCA_023384595.1 Vicinamibacteraceae bacterium
TTGGTGGACGGCAGGAGGCTCGAACTCCCGACCTCAGCGTTGCGAACGCTGCGCTCTCCCAACTGAGCTAGCCGCCCACGTGCATTGTGGCGCCCGTTCGGGCGACGACAATCCTCGAAGGATACCACGCGCTCTCCGGGGCTCGCAATACGCGGGTGGTATACTCGCCGCTTTCGCAGACATTCCCTATGGCAAACATCAGGAAAATCGGCGTGCTCACCGGCGGGGGCGATGCCCCGGGGCTGAACGCCGTCATTCGCGCCGTCGTCAAGTCGGCCCTCAACAACGGCATCGACTGCTACGGCATTCCGAACAGCTACGACGGCCTGCTCGAGGCCGACCGTCCCTTCCCGCTCACGCGCGACAGCGTCACCGGCATTCTCCGGATGGGCGGCACGATTCTCGGCACCGTCAATCGCGGCAACCCACTCGCTGAGCCCGTGCAGACCTCCGACGGCGAGAAGGTGTACGCCGAGCGCTGCCTGGAGATCTTCAGGCGCCTCGAGTTCGACGCGCTCGTCGCCATTGGCGGTGACGGGACGCTCGCGCTCTCGCACGACTTCTACCAGATGGGCATGCCGATCGTCGGGGTGCCGAAGACCATCGACAACGACATCGTCGGCACGGTGAACTGCTTCGGGTTCGACACGGCCGTGAGCTTCGCCAGCCACGCCATCGATCGGCTGCACAGTACGGCGGCGGCGCATCGCCGCATCATGGTCGTCGAGGTCATGGGCCGCTACGCGGGGTGGATCGCCCTGCAGGCCGGCATATCGGGCGGCGCCGACGTCGTGCTCATCCCCGAGATTTCCTATCACCTCGAACGCATTGCCGAGAAGATCCGCGAGCGCGATCAGTACGGCGCGAAGTTCACGATCGTGGTCGTCGCGGAGGGCGCCAAGGAGGAGGGCGGCGAGGTGTCGGTCGTCAAGCGCGCCGAGGGGCAGTTCGTGGAGCGCCTCGGCGGCATCGGCCACCGCGTGGCCCTGCAGCTCCAGGAGTTGACCGGGAAGGAAGCGCGGGCCACGGTGCTCGGGCACCTCCAGCGGGGCGGGACGCCCACCGCGTTCGACCGCGTCCTCGCCACCCGGTTCGGCGCCAAGGCCGTGGAGCTGATGATGCGTGGCGACTTCGGGCGCATGGTGGCGAGCCACCCGCCCGACGTGGTGCCCGTGGCGCTGAGCGAGGTCGTGGGACGCACGAAGACGGTGCCGCTCACCTCCGACCTCATTCGCACCGCGCGCGCCGTGGGCATCTGCTTCGGGGACTGAGAC
>JAHDVQ010000331.1:1374-2552 GCA_023384595.1 Vicinamibacteraceae bacterium
AGCACGTCGAGGTACTTGAGCGCGCCGCCGGTGTTGAAGAGCACGACCACATCGTCGTCTCCGACCCGGCCCGCCTCGCGCAGCAGGCGCAGCGCTTCGAGGGCGGCGCCGCCCTCGGGCGCGGCGCTCACGCCCTCGAGGCGTCCCATCTCGCGCATGGCCGCCACCATGGCCTCGTCGGACACGGCGAGCGCCGTCCCGCCGCTCTCCCGGATGGCCCTGAGGACGAGGAAGTCGCCGATGGCGCGCGGCACGCGCAAGCCGTCGGCGACCGTGCGCGCGGCCTCCCAGGGCCTCGCCCGCTCGGTGCCCTCGTCGAAGGCGCGCACGATGGGGGCGCACCCGTCGGCCTGGACCGTTACCATGCGCGGGCGCCGTCCCGCCTCGATCCAGCCCAGGGCCTCGAGTTCGGCGAACGCCTTCCACATGCCGACCATGCCCGTCCCACCCCCGGTGGGATAGACGATCCAGTCGGGAAGCCGCCATCCGAGCTGTTCGGCCAGCTCGTAGCCCATGGTCTTCTTGCCTTCGACGCGGTAGGGTTCCTTCAGCGTCGAGACGTCGTACCAGCCGCGCGGCCCGCCCTCTTCGGCCGCGATGCGCCCGGCATCGGTGATGAGGCCGTCGACGAGCGTGACGTGGGCGCCATACAGCTCGCACTCGCGGATGAAGGGCGCCTTCACGTCGCGCGGCATGAAGACGCGGGCCTCGATGCCGCACGCGGCGGCGTACGCCGCCATCGCGTTGGCGGCGTTCCCGGCCGATGGCACCGACAGGACTCGGGCGCCGAGCGTCCGCGCGCGCGTCACCGCCGCCGAGAGTCCCCTCGCCTTGAAGGAGTTCGTGGGGTTGAGGCTCTCGTCCTTCACGTAGAGGGACCGCAGGCCGAGCGAGGCGCCGAGGCGGGGCGCCGGCAGAAGCGGTGTGAAGCCCTCGCCGAGGCTGACCGGCGACTCGCCGTCGGTGAGCGGCATCAGCTCCCGATAGCGCCACATCGTGGGCTCGCGGCCCGGGAGCGATTCGCGCGTCCACGCCGCGCGCGCGGCCGCGAGGTCGTAGCGCGCCAGGAGCGGCGCCCCGCAGGCGCAGAGGTGGTGCGGACCGTCGGGCGAGAGCGCCGGCGCGCCGCACGGCACCGAGCACTCGAGGTGCGTGAAGAAGGTCATATGGTCCCGCCC
>JAHDVQ010000066.1 GCA_023384595.1 Vicinamibacteraceae bacterium
CGTGCAGAGCAACTTCCACGACTTCGAGCTCGTGCGCCACTCGCAGGCGCCGTCAGCAATCGAGGTGGATTTCGTGCTGTCCGACAACGACCCCACGGGTCTCGGTGAGCCCGCGCTCCCGCCCATCGTGCCGGCGGTGTGCAACGCGATCTTCGCGGCGACGGGGAAGCGCATCCGGTCGCTGCCGCTGGCGCGGCACGGTTTCGTGTGGGGGTGACGGGAGGCTGACACGGGGTCGGGAGTATTTTCAGTTTTTGCGTACATGAGGCACGGCCGCCCGCAGGGCAAAAACTGAAAATACTCCCGACCCCTACACCCTCACCGCCGCCCTCACCACCGTGCAGTAGCTGTCGAACGCCGCCTCGAGCGATGGCGAGAGCGCCGTCGACGTCTCCACCGACTCGACGCCGATCTTCACCAGCGTCGCCCGCGGGAAGCGGCCGAACATCGCCTGGCAGAGGGCCAGCAACGTCGCGGGCGTCACGTCGTGGAAGCTAACGGCGGCCGTGGCGTGCGGCTCGAGACTCGAGGCGACCACGACGGCCGGCGGCACGTCCACGGCCGCATCCACGAAGACGACGTGGCCCGCGTCGCGCAGCAGATCCACGTGCTCGATGAGCAACTGCGGAGTGGGGAGGAAGCTGACATCAGTCGGCCACGGCTCGCCTGCGAGCGTCTCGACCACCCTGATTCCTACTCCATCGTCTCCGCGCAGCGCGTTGCCCAGGCCGATGACGAGCACGGGCGAGAACGGGGGCATCGAGTCCTCCGCGAACAACCGACGCGCTCATTCTCGCCATGGCGCTCCTGGCTGTCGAGCCACCCGCCGCCACCCGCCGCGTACCGGCCGCGTGGTGGCGCGCCGGTTCGCGCCCCGGTTAACATCGGCCCACCCCGCAGCGTCTTTCTTCCTGGAGCCCGGCAACCGGGAAGGCACGTCTTGGGATCCGAGCACGCCCCCGCGATGGACGACCTCGCTGGCCATGCCTCCACGCCGCCCGCGACGCTGGAATCGCAGCTCGTCGAGGCGGCGCGAGCCGGCGACCGGATGGCCTTCGGCCGGCTCTACGACCGGTTCGCCCCGATGATTCACGGCTTGCTGCTCGCCCGCGTCCCCTACGCCGAGGTGGACGATCTCGTGCACGACGTCTTCCTCCAGGCCATCCGCCGGCTCGGCTCGTTGCGCCGGGCCGAGTCGTTTGGCGCGTGGCTGGCCGCCATCGCCCGGAACCGGGCCCGCGACCATTTCCGCCGCCGGGCGGACACCGTGGACCTGCCAGACGACCTCGTCGCGGCGCCAGAGCCAGACGGGCAGGCGCTCGAGGTCCTGGGGGCGATCAAGCAGCTGCCCGAGGCGTACCGCGACACGCTGATCCTCCGCCTCGTGGAAGGCCTGACCGGCCCCGAGATCGCCGAGCGCACGGGGCTCACGCACGGATCGGTGCGAGTCAACCTGCACCGCGGCATGCAGATGCTGCGGGATGCCCTCGGTGGGAGCGCGAAGCCGTGAGCGACTACCTCTGGGACAAGCGCGGCGAGCCCGACGAGGAGGCCCGGCGCCTGGAGTCGCTGCTGGGCTCGCTTCGCAGCCGGCGTGGCGCGCCCGACATCCCGTCGGGGCTCTCGCGTCCACCGCTTCGCCTCTGGCCGCTTGTCGCCGTGGCAGCCATCGTGCTGCTGGCGCTGTCGGTCACGTGGTCGCGGCTTCCGCAGGCATCCGGAGGTCGCTGGCAGGTGACGTGGCTCGAGGGGACGACGTGGTCGGACATTCGCGTGGTGCGCGAGACCAGTGTCGGTGCTGGCGAGTGGGTGGAAACCGGAGCCAGCCGGGCGCGGCTCGCGGTGGGCGACATCGGCGAGGTGCAGCTCGACCCGTCCACGCGCGTGGCCCTCGTCGACACGGGGCAGCGCGACCACCGCCTGTCGCTGGCGCGGGGGCGAATGCACGCCACCATCTGGGCGCCTCCCGGACAGTTCTACGTGGAGACGCCCGCGGCGGTGGCCGTGGATCTCGGCTGCCGGTATTCCCTCGAGGTGGCGGCCGACGGTTCCGGCATCCTGCGCGTGGAGGCGGGATGGGTAGGCATCGAACACGGCGGGCGCCTTGCGCTCGTCCCGGCCGGGGCGATCGCGGACACGCGGACGGGCACTGGACCGGGGACGCCGCACTACGAGGACGCTTCCAGCGGGTTCGACCGCGCCCTGGACGTCGTCGACTTCGGTGGTGCCGGCGCCGCGCGGCGCGAAGCGCTCGCGGTGGTGCTCTCCGAGGCGCGCGAGCGCGACGCCCTGTCTCTGTGGCACCTGCTGACGCGCACCACGGGCGAGGACCGCGGCCGTGTGCACGACCGGCTGGCCGCGCTGGTGCCGGCGCCCGCGGGCGTGACGCGCGAGGGGATCCTCCGAGGCGATCGTGCCATGCTCGAGGCCTGGTGGGCCGAGCTGGGCCTCGGATCCGCCGAGTTCTGGCGGTCGTGGACGTCACCGTGGACCGAGAGATAGGGGTCGGGAGTATTTTCAGTTCTTGCGTACTGGGTTGAGGGGGTCGGCTGCTCCCGCCCTGGCTGGGTACGCAGAATCTGAAAATACTCCCGACCCCTTTCTTGGCTAACACTTCTCGCGCGCCGCCGTCTTGATCCACACATGACAACATGGAGGTGATGTGTGCGTCACGCATTCAGACGGCTGTTCCTCGTCACGCTGATCTTCGTCGTGCCCGCCATCGCTCAGGCAGGCCCGCCCCTCCTGTGCTTCCCGATGTCGACCGACGCCCAGTCGTTGCCATGGGGAAGTGGTCCCGGCTGGAAGACACCGAAGCCCGGGTACGACCTCGCCGCGCTCACGGGCGATACGCTCGCGCTGCTCGGCCCGAAAACGCCGGTGCTCGCGCGCATGGAGACCCTCCGCCGCGCAGCCATTTACGCATCGGCCGACCAGAAGGTGGCGGCGCGCCTCGTTGAGTCACTTCGTGCTCGCGCGGGCCGGGTGCAGGATTCGACATCCGATCCGCTCGCCCAGTTCGACCTCGGGTACTTCGTCGAGACCGTGCGACAGGCGCGGCACGGCCTGGCGTCGTTCAAGGCGGACCTGCCCGAGGATGGCTACGCGCTGGTCAGGGCGGCACTCGCGCGTCGAGGCCCCGATCCGGCGATGGAGTACGCGGCGGCGCTGATCACGACGTCGCCGTCGCAGCGCGCCCTGAGCGATCGGCACCTGCGCGCTGCGCTCGACGGCGCGCGGCCAGGCTCGGAGCTCGCCCGGACCATCGCCGCGCACACGCCGATATGGGGGGAGCGGATCGAGCACGCGCGGACGGCCGCAGCGCGGTGATAGACGCCGGTGACCGGCGGCCGAAGACCCCCTGCCGTCAGCGGCAGACGATGTCGCCGTCGTCCACCGCACGCCCGATGAGCGCCCCGGCACCCGCACCGATGAGCGTGCCAATCGTCTTCGACCCGCCGGGCGCGATGATGTTGCCGAGCACGCCGCCGGCCACGCCGCCGATGATCAGACCCGTCGTGCCATCGTCGCGACGGCAGTAATAACGGTTGTCCGATCCGCGGTAGATGCGATCGTTCCGGCCCAGCCGGCGCGGACGATAGCGGCGATCGTCGCGCCGGTAGTAGCGCGCCGCATCCCAGTACCCGCCGCGGGCCTCGTACCGGCGGTCCCAGTAGTCCTCACGGCGGTCCCGGCGGTCTTCACGGCGGTCCCAGCGATCTTCGCGGCGGTCCCAGCGGTCTTCGCGGCGGTCGCGTCGGTCCTCGGCGCGGTCGCGGCGATCTTCGCGCCGGTCGCGCCTGTCTTCGCGCCGATCGCGGCGGTCTTCATATTTGGCTCGGCGGTTACGGGCCTGGTCGTTGTCGGCGCTGGCCGGTACCGGCTGGAGGCCGACGAACAACGAGGCGAGGAGCGCGGCCACGGTGGCCGTTCTGATGCGGTTCACTTGGACCTTCCCTTCCGGTGGCCAGGGCTGACCTGCCGGGCGTGGCTGCAAGCGATGTGCCGCAAGACGCCACCCGATTGCCATGCAGGCCCTCGGCTCGAGGCTGCCCCGACGGCCGCTGACGTGGCCGCTCCGGGAGACACGAATGTACTCGGCAGATGACCCTTCGGGGGATCGGCTCATCAGCGTATCGGCGGATCGGCAGATCCAGCGGATCGGGGCGGGAGTCCACTCTCGGTGCGCTCGCTGCAGCGTCCGCATCCAACGCCCAACGCCCAACGCCCAACGCCCAGTGCCGAGTGCCGAGTGCCGAGTGCCCAGTGCCGGCGGAGTGAGCGGGTCGGAATCGGAGCTCGTTCTCCCACCCTTGACAATAATAAGTCAGTTATATAATCTAGGAATTATGCAGTCACTGGACGCGGCCTTCTTCGCGCTCGCGGACCCGACGCGCCGGGCCATCCTTGCGCGCCTCGCCCTGGGCGAGACGACGGTGATGGAACTGGCCGCGCCCTTCGAGATGTCGCAGCCGGCCGTGTCGCGGCACCTGCGCGTGCTCGAGGACGCCGGCCTCATCGCGCGCCGCGTCGACGGCACGAAGCGGCCGTGCCGCCTGCAGGGACAGCGTCTCGTGGAGCTGGAGCAGTGGCTCGCGATGATGCGCGACGCTCTCGCCCGCAACTACGACCGCCTCGATGGCGTGCTGGCGAAGCTGCAGGCCGACGGCGAGGGACGGCCGGAATCCGGCGCGCGTCCAGCCGCTGCCCGCAAGGCCCGGCCGGCCGCCGCCCGCAAGGCCCGGTCGGCTGCCGCTGCCCGCAAGGCCGGGCCGGCAAACACCACATCACCACGGCAGAGGACAAGGAGAACGAGATGAGCAAGCTGACGCTCTCGACCGAAGGCGACCGCCACGTCGTCGTGACCAGGCGCTTTGCGGCGCCGCCCGAGCTGGTGTATCGCGCGCACACCGACACGGAGCTCATCAAACAGTGGATGCTCGGCCCGGACGGGTGGACGATGCCCGTGTGCATCAACGACGCGAAGCCGGGCGGCACGATCCGATTCGAGTGGACCAACGGCCAGGGCGGCGGCTTCTATCTCACCGGTGAGTACATCGCGCTCGAGCCGTTCAGCCGCATCGTGCACGTCGAGCGGATGCATCTGCCGGATCCGACGCCGGACAACCACATCGAGACGCGCTTCGACCCCGACGGCACGGGAACGTTGATGACCATGCGGATGACGCTGCCGAATGCCGAGACGCGCGCGGCCATGCTGTCGACGGGCATGGAGCACGGCATGGAAGCGAGCTACGCGCGGCTCGAGACGATACTCTGAACTCCGGGGATCAGGCGATCAGGGGATCGGGGGATCGGGGGATCGGGGGATCGGGGGATCGGGGGATCGGGGGATCAGGGGTTCGGAGGGCCATTGCCGGTCGACGTTTCTTCGTCGGACGAACAGCGTGCCAACATCGTGGTGCTTGGCCAAGCGTTCTGGCAGCCGCGGGCGGCGCGATCCGGTTCATTGCGCGCGCAGCGCAGCCACCGGGTCCACGCGACTCACCCGGCGCGCGGGCACCCAGCACGCGAGCGCCGCGACCGCCGTCAGGAGTGCCGCCGCCGAGAGGAGCGTCGCCGGGTCGCTCGCGGGCAGTCCGTACAACAGGCTCGTGAGCAGACGGCCGACGGCGATCGACCCCGCACAGCCGGCGACAATGCCGATCGCGGTCAGTGCCATGCCCCGCCCGATCACGCTCGTCACGAGTTGACGCGGTGAAGCTCCCAGCGCGACACGCACGCCGAACTCCGGGGCGCGGCTTGCCACGGCGTAGGCCGTGACGCCGTAGACGCCCACCGCGGCGAGCAGGACGGCCACCAGCGCGAAGGATGCCACGAGCAGCATGTTGAATCGCGGGCTCACTAGCGTCCTCGCGAACCGCTCGTCCAGGGTGACAAACGGCCCCAGCTGGATGCCTGGATCGACAGCGGCGACACGCGCTCCGACGGACTGCTCGATACCCGCGATGCCAGGCGTCGTCTTCAGCACGAGATAGGCGGCGCCGCGCTGATACTGCTGAATCGGCCAGTAGACCTGCGGCGGGGTCGGTTCGTCAGGGCGGATGGGCGTCACATCGGCGACCACCCCGACAATCTCGGCGGGGTGATCCTCGACGGTGAGGCGGCGGCCAATCGGGCTCTCACTCGGGAAGAAGCGGCGGGCGAGTGTCTCGTTGATCAAGGCCACGGGTGCGGCGCCCGCCGTGTCGGCCGCCTCCAGGGAGCGGCCCCGCACAATCCTGATGCCCAGCGCGTCAAGGTAGTGCGGGTCGATGTCGAACCACTGAACGGTCGGCATTTGGTCGGGGGCGAAGGCCTGGCGGCCCTCGATCGCCAGGCCATCGACCTCCACCCCTCCGAACAACGGCCCGGCTGATCCCAGGCCGGCCGCACGGATTCCGGGCAGGCCGGCGACCTCGTCGCGTACCCGCTGCATCAGCGACACGGTGCCCCGGAGGCCCGCGGGATTCCCGGGGGGGAGCATCCAGGTCGTGACGACGTGGCTGCGCTCGAATCCGGGATTCCAATCCATCAGCTGCGCGAAACTACGGGTGAGGAGCCCGGCGCCGAACAGCAGGATCAACGCAAGCGACAACTGCACGACCGCGAACGAGGACCGCAGGCGACTGTCCTTCCCGCCCCCGCCCCTCGCGCCCTTCAGCGCGCAGTTGAGGTCGGTCTTCCATGCGCGACGCGCCGGCGCGCCCCCGACCATCATCGCGGTGGCGGTGGCGACGAGGAGGGTGAAGAGCACCGCTCTGCGATCGATGCCGACTTCGGCCAGGCGCGGGATGCTCGCCGGAGCCATGGCGACAAAGGCCGCCGTGGCCCAGACGGCGAGCAGCAGGCCGCACGCCCCGCCCAGGAGCGACAGGACCAGGCTCTCCGTCATGAGCTGCTGGACCAGGTGCCCTCGTCCCCCACCGAGCGAGGCACGCACCGCGAACTCGGTGGCGCGCCCTGTCGCTCGCACGAGCAGCAGCCCGGCGATGTTCGCGCACGCGATGAGCAGCACGATCACCGCCGCGCCGAGGAAGATCAGGAGCGTTGACCGTCGATCGCCCACCGCCTGTTCCCGCAGCCCCACGATCTGAAGGCCCCAGTCCTTGTTGGCCTCGGGATACGCGGCCGCGAGCTGCGAGCGGACGACGCCCAACTGGGCCACCAGGTCGGCTCGGGACGCGCCGGGGGCCAGGCGGCCGATGGCGCGGAAGCCGCGCCAGTCCCGGTTCTCGACGTTGTCGATGCTCGCGGTCAGCGGCTTCCAGACTTCCACATCGCCGAAGGCGTCGGGCATGTACGGGTCGGCTGGCAGGACGCCCACGACCAGGAACGGACCGCCGTCGAGGACGACCGAGCGGCCCACGACGGAAGGGTCGCCCCCAAGTCGAAGCTGCCAGAATGCGTGGCTGACCACGGCCACCCGGTTCGCGCCGCGCGGGAGGTCGCCTTCCTCGATCAGCCGTCCCAGCATCGGCGCGACGCGCAACACCTTGAAGAAGCCGGGCGACACGATGCCGCCCATCACGCCGTAGTTCACCGTGCCGGTCCGCGCGATGAACGACTCGGTGCGCGCCACGCCGGCGCTGTCGAGCGCAGGCGCGCCGCGAGCCCAGTCGGCCACGTTCAGGGGCGATGCCCCGCACCAGCCGGCCGTGGCGGCGCTGGTCTCGCAGAGGGCGACCACCCGTTCCGAGTCTGGAAACGGCAGCGGACGCAGCAGGATGCGATCCACCACGGCGAAGGTCGCGGTGGTCGAGCCGACCGCGAGCGCGATGGTGGCGACAATGGCGGCGGTGAAGGTCGGTGCCTTCAACAGCGTGCGCCACGCGAAGCGGATGTCGCCGAGCGCCCTGTCAATCATGGCGGCCCTTCAGTCGAGGGGGCTTGTCTCGAAAGCGGGTCGATCTTAACTGCGAGCCGAAAGCAAGTCACGTGCCAGCGAGCGGTCCGGAATTGGCGGCGCCGGCGGACGGCTGGTGGCCGCCCGACTGTTCACCTGTGGGACGTTCCGTTCGGGCGCGGACGGCCGTTCCACGGCGCCGGCGGCCTGAACTCAGGGTCGGCCCTGCGCCAGGCCGATGCGGGTGCCTACGTGAATTTCCTCGGCGATGAGGGCGAGGCCCCTGTTCGCGCGGCCTGTCCGGGGCCCACGTGGGAACGGCTCGCCGCCATCAAGGCGCGCTACGATCCAGCGAACCTGTTCCGGCTCAACCAGAACATCGCGCCGGCATGATCCGCTACACGATAGAGCGGATCGGCGGCATGGGAGATCGACCTTCGACTGGAGCAACCGTGCGTCACATGTTCACGACTGTTTGGGTCACGCTCTCGCTTCTCGCCGCCAGCGCGGCTGCTCCCGGCCAGGCGGACCAGGCGAGCCAGACGGGCCAAGCGGGCCAGGCGGGCCAGACGGGCACGGTCGCGCTCGTGCCCGACCCGCCGATCCTCTGCTCGATGTGCGACACCTGGAACGCACCGCGTGAGCCCGTCCAGGTCTTCGCCAACACCTACTACGTCGGTACGCGCGGTCTCTCGAGCCTGCTCATCGTGACCGGCGAGGGCCTCGTTCTGATCGACGTCCCGCTGCCGCAGAGCGCGGCGCTCATCGATGCGAACATCCGCGCCCTCGGATTCCGCACCTCCGATGTGAAGTACATCCTCACCTCGCACGCGCACTTCGACCACGTGGGCGGCGTCTCGGCGATGCAGCGGTTCACCGGCGCGACGGTAGTGGCGAGCGCGTCGACGGGCCGGGCGCTGGCGCTCGGGCACCCGGTCCCAGGCGATCCGCAGTTCGGCACCGGACCCCTCGACCGCTTCCCCGCGGTCACCTCCGGCGTGCGCGTCGTGCGCGACGGCGAGACGCTGCAACTCGGAGACACGGTCGTCACCGCGCAGTACACGCCAGGTCACACGCCGGGGGCGACCTCGTGGACGTGGCGATCGTGCGAGAACGGGCGCTGCCTGGACATGGTCTACGCCGACAGCCTGACGGCCGTGTCGAACGACGCCTACCGGTTCACCGACGTGCCGGGCGCGGTCGACATGTTCAGGGCCACGCTCCGCAAGGTGAGCGCGCTGCCGTGCGACGTCGTCATCTCGACGCACCCCGGGGCGACCGGGATGGACGAGAAGCTCGCCGCGCGCGCGAAGGGCGGGTTCGCACCGGGCGCCGCGGGCGATCCGTTCGTCGATGCCCGCGCGTGCGCCGCGCTGGCCGAGCGATCGATGAAGGCGCTCGACGCGCGCGTGGCGAAGGAAGCCCGGCGCTAGACGCGCAGGCCTCGGGCCAATCACGTCCGGTCGATGCGGCACGCGTAGCAGCCCGGCCGGGCGAAGTGCACGTGCAGGTAGTCGGCCCGCGGATTGTCGAGCAGCCGCCTGACGAGCGACTCGAGCTCACGGCCGTCCACGACATCCGCGTCGATCATCGCGGCCGCCGCATCGTACGCCCGCACCGACAGAAGCCGCGACCGCAGCAACTCGGGCACCTCGTCGATGGCGGGCGAGGCCTGATGCGCGGTCTCGCGGACGAAGATCGGGCCCGATGCGCGATACGGCGAGGCCGCAGGCTGGTGTGTGAAGGGAAGGAGCACCACCTGTTCGCCGGGCGTCGCGTCCTCGAGGCTGACGCGGCACGGGAACCCGGGGCGCCGGTCGGCCACGTATCGCCTGGCCCCCAGGGCCTCGAGCCGGGCCTCGTCGAGCGTGAAGAGATGGGCAAAGTCCTCTTTGCGCAGAGCCGAGATCTGAAATCCCATGTGTGGACCTCCTTCGGTGGTGGAAGGAAGTCTCGCCCGGGCCAGGGGGGGCGCGCGCTCCGCTTGTTGCGATCGAATCGGGACGGCGGGCCTGCCGCGCGTCAACGGCCGTTCCAGCGCTCAATCCGCAGGTCGACCCACACCAGCGCGTGATCGCTCGCCGGGTCGGGCGCCGTCACGAGCGCGCGAAGCGGGTCGCCGTCGCGCGGATACCACACGCCCGATCCGGCCACCACGAGGTCGCGGCTCGGCAGCACGTAGTCGATGCGGCCGAAGCTGGAGGTGCGGGTGCGCGAATCGCCAGGGTAGGGCGGCTGGTCGTCTCTGCGAGGCCAGTCTCCCTGGCTCCGAGGCGCCGGATCCTGCACGCGCGGGTGCGCGAGCAGTTGCGCGATGGCCGTCCGCCCGTAGGGCGCCGGGTCGCGCAGCGGATCCGCGTTCAAGTCTCCGGCGATGACGAACGACGCGCCCGGCGCGAGCCCTCCTCGCCGACCCTGGTCGTCGACGAGGTAGTCGGCTGCAGTGCCGCCCGAGAGGTAGTCGGCCCACAGGCGGATCTCGTCGAAGGTGCGCCGCCCGTTGGCGTCCTCGGGTCCGTCGAAGATGGGCGGCGTCGGGTGGCTGGCGAGGATGTGGACGACGCGCCCGCCAATGCGCACGGGCACGTCCCAGTGGCTCTTGCTCGACAGCCGGAACCGCTCGACCGCGTCCGGCGAGTAGTGCGCCGGCCGTCCCGACCGACCATCGGGCATGAGGTGGCCGGGCATGTCCTTCCAGAGGAAGCGCTGAAAGGTCCGCACCTCACCCGGGTCGATCGGAAAACGGCTCAGGAGCAGCATGCCGTACTGGCCGGGATAGTGACCGAACCCGAACGCGTCGCCGGGATCGCTCGTCGAGCCGTTGTTGGTGAAGTCGAGTCCCGACGGCACGCCCGTGTTGACGGGGAGATAGACGCGGTAGCGCAGGTCGAGCGGCGCGAGCCCGTCCCTGGGCGCGACGAGATGGCGTTCGACGAAGCGCCGGGCGCAGCCGGGCGCCGTGGAGTAGTCGATCTCGTTGACGAGCACGACGTCGGGCTGGACGCGGCGCAGGATCTCCGCGGCCTTGCTGACCTGCGGGTGCCCGATGTCGCCGCCGTCTGCCCCGGGCGCGTCGATCTTCGCGCACGACAGCTCGAAGACGTTGAACGTGGCGATGCGGACGGTGCCGGATTCGCGCGGCTGCGCCTGGGCCGGCGCGGCAAGGCCGGCGGCAGACGCTAGGACCGCGGTGGCAAGCAGCGCGACCGCTGGTGGGAAAGAGCGCCAGGTGACGGAGAAGGGTGACCGGATCATCGCCGCAGCCTCACGTCCATTCTGTCATCCTGTCGAGGCGCCCGTCAGAGGTCGGTGCGGGCGGGGAGGAAGGCGGAATCGGGAGTGGAATCCGGGGGAGGAACAAGGGGGTTGACAAGCGGCGGCGCCCGAGCGTATTGTGAATTTACGTTCACATAGCGGCGCTACATGACCCAGAAGCTCGACACCGGAATACGGCAGGAACAAATCGCGCAGGCCGCCCTGGCCGTTGTGGCGCGGCACGGACTCGCCGGGCTGAACGTCGCGGCGATCGCGAAGCTGGTCGGCATCGTACCGTCGGCCATCTACCGCCACTTCGGCGGAAAGGACGAGGTCGTCGAGGCGGTGCTGGGGATGGTCCGCGAGCGGCTGCTCGACAACGTCCGCAACGTGTGCGCCGAAACCTCCGACCCGTACGAGCGTCTGCACAGGCTGCTGGAGCGGCACCTGGCACTCATCCGGGCCAATCACGCGCTGCCGCGCCTGGTCTTCTCGGACGAGATCTACAACGGTCCTCCCGCGCGCCGGCGCATGATGTTCCGCACGGTGCGTGCCTATCTGGACAAGGTGGCCGGCATTGTCCGGGAGGGACAGGAGGCGGGCGTGGTGCGGGCCGATATCGAGCCGGCGACGGCCGCGGTGATGTTCCTCGGTCTGGCGCAGCCGGCGGCCATTCTGTGGCACATCAGCAGCGGCACCTTCGACGTCGTGGCCCACGCGGAGGAGGCGTGGCGGCTGTTCTCGGAAACCCTGCGCGGCGCCTGACCGTGAGACCGTCTTCCCTTTTTTTGCCATGGAAGTGAACATGTATTCACATTTGGTAACGCCGGCGCGAGAACGCAGACTGCTGTTGGCGACGCTTGGACTCGTCTCGATCCTCCTCCCAGCCCAGCCGGCGGCCGCCGAGGAACCCACCAACGCGTTTGTCGGGCGCTGGACCCTGATGTCGGTGAGCGGAGACGTCTCGGAACGCATGGCGCGCGCGGCCGACGGCCAGCCCCCGCTCGCACCGGGCACGACCATCGGCATCGACGCGAGCACCGGCACGCTGACGGCACGCCGGGCCCGGACCGACACGCCATTTCGCATCCTGGCCGTGACCGCAGCCGACGTCAGGCAGGAGATTCCTGATGGTGGCACCCTGACCGGCCGCGCCAGCCTCGTGGGCCGCGAGATCGCCGTGACCGGCCGCCTGGCAGTCAGGCAGGGCCTGCTCATCCGCACGGTAGCCCTCGACGAGCGCTGGCGCATCGACGCGGCGGGCCAACGCCTCGAGGTCGTCCTCAGGCTGGACACGCCCATGGGCGTCAAACGGCGCACGCTCGTCTTCACGCGGTCCCCCTTTTTCGAACAGAAGTGAACATGAATTCACATCAAGGAGTCGTCATGACCACAACGCTTCGCTCCGCTCTCGTCTTCGCGATCACACTCGTCTGGGCCACGGCCCTGCAGGCTCAAACGCCCGAAACCCCCTGGCGCGTGACGTTCTTCCCGGCCGGAAGCCTCGTCGGAACAGAGGGCGACCAGCCTGCCACCGCCGGACTCGACACCTTCACGATGGGCGGTTCGGTCTCGCTCGCCCTGTCGCGCTTCTTCTCCATCGAGGGCGAGCTCTCGGGTGGCATCGGCCGCGAGCAGGACCTCCAGTTCGGAAGCGGCGCCCTCCGGACCGACAGCCCGTCGACGCTGCTCTACAACGCGAACCTGATCTTCAACACGCGCGACCGGCGGCACACGGTGGTGCCCTATCTCACCG
The DNA here is from genome assembly GCA_023384595.1 of Vicinamibacteraceae bacterium. Lineage (GTDB taxonomy): Bacteria > Acidobacteriota > Vicinamibacteria > Vicinamibacterales > JAFNAJ01 > JAHDVQ01. The sequence goes on from JAHDVQ010000066.1 coordinate 12,858, forward strand.
GAGGACTCGGGGGCGTGACGCTCTTCAGCGAGTCCGCGCTGGGCATCGACGACACCGAGCACCGCCTGGCGGGCAACGTCGGCGGCGGGCTCGCCTTCACGTTCGGCCGATGGGGTCTGCGCGGTGACTACCGCCTGTTCGTCGTCGACGGCGCAGACGATGCGACGGCGTTCCTCGGCGAGGAGGCGCGATACGCGCACCGGGTCTACGGCGGCCTGACGGTGGACCTCGGATCTTCAACGCCGGCGCGAGGCAGTCGCGACCGGTGAGCCGGGGTATCGGGTCCCGCGCGGAGGTCCGTCATGAAGCTCGACGCACGCCGGTCACGCCGTCATCGCGACGCACCGCGGGACCCTCGCGGCCACCAGGCATCCCGCAATGCCCTTCTCGCCGACCTGGCGCTACGGGACATCACCCGGGAGGTCGGCTACCTCGTGGCCTCTTACCTCCGCGTGCAGGAGGCGTCGACCGCGCTCGTCGCGGTCGAGCGCCGCCTGCACGGTGCACGCGAGGCGTTCGAGGCAGCGCGGTCGATGGACGCCCGCATGCCGGTGACGACGGAGGCTCGCGACGCCGAGGCGGCGCTGCACCGGGTCCACCACGCCTGGTCGCGCCTCTCGAAGGACTGCGGGGCCGCCGAGGCTTCGATCGCACGGCTCCTGCGCCGCTCGACTGCCGGCGAACCTCCAGGGCGCGCGCGGCACGAGTGAAAGACGAAGAGAGAGGAAGAGAGAGGAAGAGAGAGGAAGAGATGAAGAAGCGACTGCTGATGCTCGTGGGCCTGCTCCTCGTCGGGGGATCGGGCCTCTTCTACGCGATGTGGCGGCCGGCGCCCCCCGACGACCGTCTCGTGGTGTCGGGCAATATCGAGGTGACCGACGCGGCCACCAGCTTCAAGGCGTCGGGTCGTCTTGCCGAGCGCCTCGTCTCGGAAGGCGACGTCGTGACGCGAGGCCAGATCATGGCGCGTCTCGATCGCGTCGAACTGGCCCAGCAGGTCGCACTGCAGCAGGCCGACGTGCTCGCGGCGCGCGCGGATCTCGCCGAGCTCGAGGCCGGGTCGAGGCCCGAGGAGATCGTCCAGGCCGAGGCGGCCCTCGAGCGCGCCCGCGCCGAAGAGGCGCGAGGGCGGGCCGAGGCCCGCCGCATGGCGGAACTCCACGCCGCCGACGTCGTGTCGGCCCGCGAGCGCGAAGTTGCCGAAACGGCGCTGGCCGTGGCCCGCGCCGGCGTGCGCGATGCCGAACAACACCTGTCGCTCCTCGAGCAGGGCCCGCGCCGCGAGCGCATCGCCCAGGCACGGGCACGCCTGGAACGCGCCAGCCGCGCCCTGGACCTCGCGACGACCCGTCTCGACGATGGCGTGCTCGTCGCGCCGATGGCCGGCCTCGTGCTCGCGGAGCACGTCGAGCCGGGCGAGTTCGTCAATGCGGGCACGCCCGTGGTCACGCTGGGAGCGCTCGGCGAGGTGTGGCTGCGCGCCTACATCGACGAGCGCGACCTCGGCCGCGTCAAGGTGGGGCAGCCGGCGCGCGTGACGGCCGACACCTGGCCCGGTCGCGTCTACCCAGGCGTCGTCTCGTTTCTCGCCTCGGAGGCCGAGTTCACGCCCAAGAACGTCCAGACGGCCCAGGAGCGGGTGAAGCTCGTCTACCGCATCAAGATCGACATCCCCAATCCCTCGTTCGAGCTGAAACCTGGAATGCCGGCCGACGCCGAGATCGTGCTCGACGCCGAAAGGCCGCCGTCGTGACCGGTGCCGGCGAGGAACGCGCCATGGACGTCATCCGCGTCGAGGGCCTCACGAGGACGTTTGGCCACGTCACGGCCGTGGACGATCTGCGTCTGGCCGTGCGCGCAGGGGAGATCTTCGGTCTCGTCGGTCCCGATGGGGCGGGCAAGACCACGACCATGCGCCTGCTGACGGCTATCCTGCCGCCCACGCGGGGCGACGCGTGGGTGTCGGGTCACCACATCGTGACGGGGGCCGAGGCAATCAAGCATGAGATCGGTTACATGAGCCAGCGGTTCGGTCTCTACATGGACCTGACCGTGAAGGAGAACATCGACTTCTACGCCGACATCTACGGCGTGCCGCGCCGTGGCCGCGCGGAGGCGATGGACCGGTTGCTCGGATTCAGCAACCTGACCCCGTTCAAGCACCGGCTGGCCGGCAAGCTGTCGGGCGGCATGAAGCAGAAGCTGGGGCTGGCCTGCGCGCTCATCCACACCCCCCGCGTGCTGTTCCTCGACGAACCCACCAACGGGGTCGATCCTGTGTCGCGCCGCGACTTCTGGCGCATCCTGCACCAGCTCGCGCGCGACGGCGTCACCATCGTCGTCTCGACCGCCTACCTGGACGAGGCCGAACGCTGCGATCGGGTCGGGCTCATGCACCAGGGACGCCTGCTTGCCATCGACACGCCGGTGGGCATCAGGCGCCTCATGGAGGGCACGCTGCTGTCGGTTCGCGCGCCGGAGCCGCGACGCGTGTCGGCCATCCTGCGCCCGGCGTTTCCGCCCGGAGCCGTCACCATCTTCGGTGACCGGGTGCACGTGCTGGCCGCCAGCGAGGTCGACGGGAGGGGGCGCGTCGAGCACGCGCTCGCCTCGGCCGGCGTCGACGACGTCGAGATGCGTGTCATCGAACCCTCGCTCGAGGACGTGTTCGTCTCGGTGGTTGGACGTGATGCCGGGTCGGCGCCGGACGCGGACGCCACGACCGGCCCGGTCTCACACGGAGGCCGCCGGCCTCCTTCCGGCACGGGCACCTGGGCCGTGGAAGCCATCGACCTCGAGCGTCGCTTCGACGCGTTCGTGGCGGTCAACAAGGTCAGCTTCACGGTCGCCCGTGGGGAGATCTTCGGCTTTCTCGGACCCAACGGCGCCGGCAAGAGCACGACCATTCGCATGCTGACCGGGCTGCTGGCGCCCACGTCGGGGCGCGGTACGGTCGACGGCCTCGATCTGGGCACCGAGGCGGAGCGCATCAAGCAGCGCATCGGCTACATGAGCCAGAAGTTCTCGCTCTACGACGATCTGACCGTCGAAGAGAACATCGATTTCTACGCGGGCATCTACCGCGTGGATCCGGCACGGCGCGCCGCGCGCAAGGCCTGGGTCCTGGCCATGGCCGGCCTCGACGCGCACCGGACGACGCGGACGTCGCAGCTGGCGGGCGGGTGGAAGCAGCGGCTCGCGCTGGGATGCGCGGTGCTGCACGAGCCGCCGATTCTCTTCCTCGACGAACCCACGTCGGGTGTCGATCCCCTCAGCCGCCGCCGGTTCTGGGACCTCATCGCAGAGATGGCCAGCGAGGGCGTCACGGTCTTCGTGACCACGCACTACATGGACGAGGCCGAGTACTGCGACCGGCTCGCCCTCATCTACCGCGGTGAGCTCGTGGCCATCGGCACCCCTCCCGACCTGAAAGCGCAGGCCATGCCGGACCGCACGGACGTGTCGCTCGAGGACGTCTTCGTCGCGTTCATCGAGGCGCGCGACAGGCTCGAGTCCGCTCCGGCGGAGGTGCGCCAGTGACCTGGCGCCGCGTCGTCGCCATCGCGCGCAAGGAGGTGCGGCACATCACGCGCGATCCGCGCAGCCTGGCGATGGCCATCGCCATCCCGATGCTGCTGCTCCTGCTCTTCGGCTACGCGCTCACCCTCGACGTCGATCGGGTCCCGCTGGCGGTGTGGGATCAGAGCGGCACGCCCGCCAGCCGCGAGCTCGTGAGCCGGTTCTCGGCCTCGCGGTACTTCGACGTGATCGCCACGGTCGGCGACTATGCCGCGCTCGAAGCGCTCACCGACCGCGGGGACGCGCTGGCCGCGCTGGTCGTGCCGCGCGACTTCGACAGACGGCTCGGCCGGCCCGGAGGCGCGGCGGTGCAGCTGCTGATCGATGGCAGCGACTCGAACACGGCGACCATCGCCATGGGGTACGCCGACAGCGTGGTGCAGGGGTACTCGCAGGAGGTGGCCGTCGGCCTCACCTCGCGGCAGGGCCGCGTGCCACCCCGCCGCGCGCTCGACGTCAGACCGAGGGTTTGGTACAACGCCGACCTCGAGTCGCGCAACTACATCGTGCCCGGCCTCATCGCCGTCATCATGATGGTGATTGCGGCGCTGCTCACGTCGCTGACCGTGGCGCGCGAGTGGGAGCGCGGCTCGATGGAGCAGCTCATCTCGACGCCGATGACGGGGCCGGAACTCGTCATCGGCAAGCTGCTGCCGTACTTTGCCGTGGGCATGCTCGACGTGGCCCTCGCGGTGCTGGTCGGCGAGGTCCTCTTCGACGTCCCCCTGCGCGGCAGCCTGTTCCTGCTCGCGGCCTCCTCGGCGGTCTTCCTCGCTGGGGCGCTCGCCATCGGCATGCTCATCAGCATCGTCACCCGCGGCCAGCTGCTCGCCAGCCAGCTCGCGATGGTGTTGACGTTCCTCCCGTCGTTCCTGCTGTCGGGATTCATGTACGCCGTCGACAACATGCCGCCCGTCATCAGGGTGATCACGTATCTCGTGCCGGCGCGTCACTTCGTCGACGTGCTCAAGGGCATCTATCTGAAGGGAAGCGGCCTCGAGTCGCTGGCCGGTGAACTGGCCCTGCTCGCCGGCTTCGGCGCCGTGATGCTGACGCTGGCCGTCGTCAGGTTCCGAAAGGTGCTGGCCTAGCCATGATCGAACGAATCCGCCGGATGCTCGTGAAAGAGTTCATCCAGATCTTCCGCGACCCGCGGATGAAGGGCGTCATCTTCATGATGCCGATCGTCCAGACGCTCGTCTTCGGCTACGCCGTGACCACCGACGTGTCCCACGTCCGCACCGCCATCCACGATCGGGACCACAGCATCGAGAGCCGCGAACTCGTCGCACGGTTCGTGCGGTCCGGCTACTTCGAGATTGCCGCCGCCGTCGCCGACGAGCACGAGGCCAGCCGCCTGCTCGACGAGGGGGCCGTCAAGGCCGTGCTCCGCGTGCACCACGGGTTCGCGGGCGACCTGCGAGCCGGCCGCACCGCAGTCCTGCAGGTGATCGTCGACGGCAGCGACTCGAACACGGCCGCCGTGGTGCTGGACTACGCCGGGCGCATCGCGCGGGCGTACTCCGACGAGGTCGCCGGGAGGCGCGCGGCTGCCCGCGGCGCACCCGTCCCCGCCGGCGGCGTGCGGCTCGAGACCCGCGCCTGGTTCAACGACAACCTCGAGAGCCGGAACTTCTACGTCCCCGGCGTGCTGGCCATCATCGTGCTGCTCGTCACCCTCATGCTGACGAGCATGGCGATCGTCCGCGAGAAAGAGATCGGCACGATGGAGCAGATCATCGTGACTCCCATCCGGCCCCTCGAGTTCATCCTCGGGAAGACCGTACCGTTCGCCCTCATCGGCCTCGCCGACGTGCTGCTCATCACGATCATCGGGGTCGGCTGGTTCAGTGTGCCCATCCGCGGCAGCCTCCTGCTGCTCATCGGCGGCACGATGCTCTATCTGCTGACGACGCTCGGGATCGGGCTGCTCATCTCGACGCTCAGCGAGACGCAGCAGCAGGCCATGATGAGCAGCTTCTTCTTCTACCTTCCGGCCGTGCTGCTGTCGGGGTTCATGTTCCCCATCGCCAACATGCCGGCCCCAATCCAGTGGCTCACGTATCTGAACCCACTGCGCTACTTCCTGGTGATCGTGCGCGGCGTGTTCCTGAAGGGGATCGGGCCCGGGGTGTTGTGGCCCCAGATGGCGGCGCTTGCCCTCATCGGGGTGTCGTTGTTGTGGCTCGCGTCGCGGCGGTTCCGTAAGACGCTGGCATGAAGGGTCCGCGACGGCGCAGCCGGGCAGCGGGTCGGGAGACGGATGTGACGAAGGCGGGGAGTCTGAGGAGAAGAGTCGTGTGTGGTTGGCGTGCCGCGGGACCGAGCGTGGCGTTGCTCTTGCTGGCCGGCGGGCCGGTGCTTGCCGGACCGCCCGGGCCGGCCGGGCGGCCGTTGGCACCGGTGCGCGTCCCGAGCGGTGGCGCGGCGGCGCCGTTGCCGGGCGCGCTCTCGGTGGACGCCGCAGTGCGCATTGCGCTCGACGGCCACCCGCTCGAGCGGGCGGCGGCCGAAGGGCTCCGCGCGGCCGAGGCCGCGGTGGGCGAGATGAAGGCCGCGTTTCTCCCGACCGTCGAACTGCGCGCGAGCTACCAGCGATGGGAGGCGCCGGCGTTCCTTCCCGACGCCATGCAGGCGGACGGCGCCACTGGCCTCGAGACCATCGGGCCCACGAACGACTGGAGCACGGGGCTGGCCGGCCGGTACCTGATTGCCGACGGCGGCGGCCGCACCGCCCGACTGCGCGAAGCCCTGGCGACGAGATCGCTCGCCGAGCACGAGCGCCGGCGCGTGCGCGAGGATCTCGCGCTCGAGGTGAGGCAGGCGTTCTACGCGGTGGCGGCGGCCCTCGACGGACAGGAGGTGGCCACCGTCAACCTGGTCCGAGCCCGCGAGCACGTGCAGCTCGCGCGCGTCCGGAGGGATGCGGGCGCCGTGGCCGGGGGCGACGTGATCCAGGCCGAGGTCGGCGCGGCGGCCGCGCAGCTCGAGCACGTCCGGATGGCCAGCCGCGTCGCCGAAGCACGGGGGCGCCTGAATACGGCGATGGGGCTACCGGTGGCGCTTGAGTTCGACCTCGTGCGCGAAACCGCGCCCGTCGCGCCGCCGGCCGCTCCGCCGGTCGAGGCCGATCTGACCCGGGCCGCGGCCAACCGGCCGTTCTCGCTCGCCGCCCTCGAGCGCGTGGCGGCTGCGGCTGCCGCCGTCGAGGCCGCCCGCAGTTCGGCACGCCCCCGCATCGCCGCCGAGTGGGCGGCTGGGCTGCGCGACGATGACCTCGGGCTGTCGAATCCGGACTGGCGGGTCGGGATCACGGCCAGCTGGACGCTCTTCGATGGGTCGGCATCGCGCCGGCGCGTCGCGCGCGCGAGGGCGGAAGAGGCGAAGGCGCGGGCCGAGGCGGAGCGTGCCGGACAACTGGTGCGGCACGAGGTGTGGACCGCCCATGCGCGCCTGGTCGAGGCCTTCGAGGCGGTCCGCGCGGCGGGGGCGCTCGTGCGGAATGCGGCCGAAGGCGTGCGCGTGGCACGCGAGCGCTACCGCGCCGGGGCCGGTACCGTGAACGAGCTGCTCGACGCCGAAGCGGCGCGCGCCCGAGCCGCGACAATCGAGGTGCAGGCGCGGTGGGACCATCGGATCGCGCAGGCCGTCGCCGACTGGTCGGCGGGCCGGAGCGTTGTTCCGGGCGGCACGGAGAGGTAACCGTCGCCCCTCCCGTCCGCCCCCGTCCAGGTTGCGCGGCCCCGCCGCATTCGCTAAGCTCCCTCTCATTCCGTGAGTTCATCGTCGGTCGTTACGGTCTTCGTCCCGGGCCCGCTGCGCCAGTACTGCGGCGGCGCCGCGGAGCTCTCGCTGGCGGCCGCCACCGTCCGCGGCACGCTCGAGGCGCTCGAGCGCGAGCAGCCCGCGCTGTACCGCAACGTCTGCGACGAGACCGGCGCCGTGCGCCGGCACCTCAACGTCTTCGTGAACTCCGATCACATGCGCGACCGCGACGGGCTCGACACGACGCTGCGCGGCGGCGACGTCGTCACGATCCTGCCGGCGGTCTCGGGAGGCTGACGTGGCCGAACGTGTCGTGCTCACCATCGGGACCAGGAAAGGCGTCTTCGTCGCCGAGGCCGCGAAGACGCGCAACCGCTTCACCCTGCGCGGGCCGTTTGGCGACGGCGTGCCCGTGTATGCGACGCTCACCGACACGCGCGGCGCCTCGCCCGTGATCTATGCCTCGAGCTGCAACCCGTTCTTCGGCATGAAGGTGCTCCGCTCGAAGGACCTCGGCAAGACGTTCAAGGAGACCAAGTCCGCGCCGGCCTTCCCGAAAGACGACGGGCGCACGCTCAACAACATCTGGGCGCTCGAGCCGGGGAAGGGGAAGCGCGAGCTGCTGTGCGGCGTGGAGCCGGCGGCGCTCTTCCGGAGCCAGGACGGTGGCGACAGCTGGGAGATGGTCCAGGGCATCAGCAACCACGAGCACGCGCGCCAGTGGCAACCCGGAGCGGGCGGCCTGTGCCTGCACACGATCATCCGCGACGGCAACCGCCTGCACGTGGCCATCTCCACGGGTGGCCACTACGTGAGCGAAGACGGCGGCGAGACCTTCAGGGCGTCGAACCAGGGCGTGGGCGCCGGCTTCGTGCCCGATCCCAACCCCGAGTTCGGGCAGTGCGTGCACAAGATCGCGCGGCACCCCGATGCGCCGGGCCGGCTCTACATGCAGAACCACGGTGGCTGGGGACACTGGGAGGGGCCGGGCGGGCCGCGCCCCGACATCGGTGTGCTGCGGAGCGACGATCACGGCAGGACCTGGTGGTCGATCGCGAAGGGCCTGCCTTCGGACTTCGGCTTCCCGATTGTCGTGCACCCGCACGATCCCGACACGGTCTACGTCGTGCCGCTCGTGCCCGAGACGCGCACGTGTCCGGACGGCGCGCCGGCGGTGTGGCGCAGCGAGAACGGCGGCGAGTCGTGGCAGCGGCTCGCGCGCGGGTTCCCGAAGAAGGAGAGCTACTTCACGGTGTTGCGCGACGCGATGACCATCGACGCGCTCAAGTCTCCCGCGCTCTACTTCGGCACGACCACCGGCCAGCTCTGGATGGGACGCGACGGCGGCGAGCAGTGGGAGTGTGTCTTCGACGCGCTGCCGCCGATCCACAACGTCAAGGTCGCCGTGGTCTGAGAGACTCGCGCCGCGTCGCGCCCGCCCGTGCTATGTTCTCCGCGTGCTCGACGCCTTTGCCTCGTGGCCCGCGGTGTGGCAGGCGCTGGCGGCCTCGCTCTTCACGTGGGGCGTGACGGCGCTCGGCGCCGGCGCGGTCTTCTTCTTCA
>JAHDVQ010000332.1 GCA_023384595.1 Vicinamibacteraceae bacterium
GCAGCGCCAGCGGGTTCGCCCCCTCGCGGTCGTCGCTCCGCATGCCGCCGAAGAGGGCCGCATACTGCATCATGCGCGCCACGCCGATGATGGCGGCCGCGATGGTCGCCGCAATCGAGCTGATGAGGATGTCGCGGTGCTTGACGTGCGCCAGCTCGTGGGCGATGACGCCTTCGAGCTCGCTCTGGTCGAGGAGGCGCAGGATGCCCTCAGTGGCCGCGACCGCCGCGTGTTCGGGGTTGCGCCCCGTCGCGAACGCGTTCGGCGAAGGATCGGGAATGACGTAGACCTTGGGCATCGGCAGCTGCGCCTGGCGCGACAGCCGCTCGGTGAGCACCCACAGCGGATGCTCCTGCCCGACCTCCTGCGCCCGATACATCCGCAGGACGATCTTGTCGGAGAACCAGTACGAGCCGAAGTTCATCACGACGGCGAACAGCAGCGCAATCATCAAGCCGCCCTGCCCGCCCAGCACATCGCCGATGACGAGCAGCAGGCCGCTCAGCAGCCCCAGCAGCAGGGTGGTCTTCAAGGTGTTGCCCATGGATCAATCCTAGCGCAGCCCAGCCGCACCCGCGCGCCGGCGCGGGGGCCGCGAAAAGGCCGCACGGTCACGTCGGTTTTCTCACACGGTGCTTCCGCCGGCTTCCCATCATTCGTCCGGCCACTCGGCCAGCAGCGACGCCACGAGCGCCGCGCGCCGGGGCAGGCTGGCAATGCGCACGTGCTCGTCGAGCGCGTGCGCACCATCGCCGTCGGCGCCGAGCCCATCCAGTGTTGGGATGCCGAGCGCGGCCGTGAAGTTCCCATCCGACCCGCCGCCGACCATCCCCTCGGAAATGTCGTAGCCCTGCCGGGTCGCGATGACCTGAACGCGCCCCACGAGCGCCGCCGTCCCCGGCAGCCGCTCCATCGGCGGGCGATTGAGGCCGCCCGCCAGCGTCAGGCGCACATCAGGGTTCACCGGCGTCAGCGCGCGCAGCGCCCGGTCGATGGCCTCCGCGTCGGCACGCGACGTCACCCGCACGTCGATGTCGGCCCCGGCGCGCTCGGCGACGACGTTCGATCGGCTGCCGCCGCTGACGACGCCGACGTTGAGCGACAGACCGCGCGCGGGATCGTTGAGCGCCTCGATCGCGACAATCTGACGGGCGAGCTCGAGGATGGCGCTCGCGCCGCGCCTGGGGTCCGCGCCCGCGTGCGCGGCGATGCCTTCGGCGACGAGGCGGTAGTTGCCGACACCCTTGCGCGCCGACTTCACGCCCTCTCGCTCGAGCGACGGCTCGAAGACGAGCACCGCCCGGCTCTCGCGGGCGAGTTGCTCGATGTGGGGACGCGACGCGCCGCTCCCCACCTCCTCGTCGGCCGTGAGGAGCAGGGTCGCCGACAGGTGCGCCGGCCAGCCTTCCCGGGCGACGACGTCGAGGGCCGTGAACGCGATGACGATGCCGGCCTTCATGTCGTAGGCGCCAGGCCCGCGCAGCACGCCGTCCGTGGTGGTGCACGGCATGATGGCGAGCTGGCCGACGGGCCAGACGGTGTCGAAGTGCGCGAGCAGCAGGACCCGCACCGGCCCGTTGCCGATGTCGGCGCGCACGACGGGCGGCGAGTCGTGCACGCGGCGGACGAAGAGGCCAGCCGTGCCGGCCCGCCGTTCGAGATGCCGGGCGAGGCGCTCGAGGGCCGCCGGGTCGTCGCTCGGCGATTCAAAGGCGACGAGCTCCGCGAGTTCGGCGACCATCGCGTCGCCGCGGGCATGGCAGGCTCTCGTGCGGGCCCGCTCGGCTTCTATAATGGCTGTCATGGTCTTCCTGGTCCGGATGTTGGCGATCGGCGTGCTGGTCTGCGGTGCGGCGGCGGCCTCGGCGCAGACGCCTCAGCCCTTCCCTCGTCCCGGGCAACAACCGGTGCGCGCGCCGCTTCCGCCGCGCACCCCGGCGACCGGGGCCGAAACGCCCGCCACGACGGCGCCCGTGCCCGACGAGCGTAACGCGCAGGTGCCGGCGGCGGCTACACCTGCCAGCCCCGCGGCCGCGGGCGCGCCGACCGAGGCCGAACTCGGCGTGCCCATCTACCCGACGGCGCAGTTCCTGACCTCGTACGACGCCGGGCAGGGCCAGCGCTACTACATCTTCGGCACGGCCACCGCGTACCCCGACATCGTGCAGTACTACCGCAACGTGCTGCGCTCGCGCGGCGACGAGGTCTTCGAGACGCCGCGCGTGCACGTCTTCGAGACGGGACGCTTCCGCGAACAGACGATGGCGTTTCCGCCGAGCGTGACGGTGAAGGACTACTCGACCGGCACCGGCGGGGGCTACCTGCACGTGCCCACCCAGGGCGCGGCCACCCGCTATCCGACGATCATCCAGGTGGTGCCCGTTCCGTCGGCGGATCGGCGGTAGGACCGGACCGTCTGCAGTAGGGTCCGGCTTCAGCCGGACCGTCCGGCTTCCGCCTTCGCGAACGCTTCGGCGGACCGCACGTAAATCTCCCCCTCGCGCCTGAACTCGCCGGCCTTCTCGGCCAG
>JAHDVQ010000333.1 GCA_023384595.1 Vicinamibacteraceae bacterium
TGACAACGGACATGGGAATCTCCCCGTAGGCGGACACGGGATGCCACGCTGACGGACAGCGGACCTCCACGTCGGCGGACGCCACCCCGCCCATCGCTCGGCCCCTCCGGTGGGCCACGCTTGTGGTCTTCGAAGCCCCAGGCAAGCCGCACCGGGAGGGACCGTGACGAAGTCTGACAGGGAGATCATGGACATCCTCGAGGCGTTCGACCTCACCCACACCGCGCACTCGGCGGCCGACCTGGCCGGCTGCGATGCGAAGACCGTCGCGCGCTACGTCGCGGTGCGCGACGCGGGCCGCGACCCGACCGCACGCCATCGCCGGCCGATGAAGGTCGACGGGCACCGCGACAAGATCGAGGAGCTCGTCGAGCGCTCGGCGGGGCGCATCCGGGCGGACGTGGTCCACGAGCGGCTCCTGGCGCTGGGCTTCGACGGCACCGAGCGCACCACCCGGCGTGCCGTGCGCGCCGCCAAGGTCGCGTACCGGGCCGGCCATCGTCGCACCTACCGCCCCTGGGTCACCGAGCCCGGCATGTGGCTCCAGTTCGACTGGGCGAAGGGCCCCGACGTCGAGGGCAGGCCCACGCTGCTGTTCTGCGCCTGGCTCGCCTGGAGCAGGTTCCGGGTCGTCCTCCCCACCTGGGACCGGACGATGGGCAGCCTGCTCGCCTGCATCGACGCCACCCTGCGGGCCATCGGCGGTGTGCCCACCTACCTGCTGACCGACAATGAGCGGACGATCACGGTCGACCGGGTCGCGGGCGTGCCGGTGCGTCACCCGGGGATGGTCGCCGCCGGCCGGCACTACGGGACCACGGTGCTCGCCTGCACCCCCTTCGACCCCGAGACGAAGGGGGGATCGGAGGCGACGGTCCGGATCGCCAAGGCGGACCTCGTGCCCACCGACGCGAACCTGCGTCCCGCGCACCGCTCGTTCGCGGACCTCGCGGCGGCCTGCGCAGCGTTCTGCGCCGAGGTCAACGGGCGGACCCACCGCGAGACCGGCCGGCGACCCGAGGACATGCTGGCCATCGAGCGCGCCCGACTCCATGCCCTGCCGGTCGAGCCATACACCGCGGCGCTGGGCGAGGGCCGCACCGTGGCCGACGACCAGACCGTGCGTCTGGGCTCGGTCCGCTACTCGGTCCCCCGCGAGCACGTCGGGAGCGAGGTCTGGGTGCGGGTGGTCGGCGACGAGGTGGCCATCGTGGCGCGCACGACCACGGGCCTCCGCGAGGTCGCGCGCCATGCGCGCTCGACGCCGGGGGACCCGCGCATCGAGGACGCCCACTATCCGGGCCACCCGTCCGGGCGTGGGCTCCGGCCCAGGCCCCGGCCGGTCCACCCCGACGAGCGGGCGTTCCTGGCGCTCGGTCCGGGAGCGGAGGCATGGCTCATCGAGGCCGCGTCCGTGGGGGCCGTGCGCATCCGCGCCAAGATGGCCCGGGCCCTCGAGCTCGCGGCGCTCCTGGGAGCCGTCCGGGTGGACGAGGCGCTCGCGCTCGCGGCGTCGGCCGGCCGGTTCGCCGATGGCGACATCGCCTCGATCCGCGACCACCTCGCGGTCCACGATGCCGACCCGGGCGTCACCGTGTCCGACGAGGCGTTCAGCGCCCAGCCGGGCACCGCCGCCTGGGCGGGCCTCGGACGATGAGGCCACCCGTGCCACCGGCCCTGCCGCCGGAGCTGACGGCGGTCCTCGCGCGCCTGCGCCTGCCCTACATCCGGCGCGCCGCGCCCGGGGTCCTCGCGACCGCCCGGGCCCAGCGCTGGGACCCCGCCGAGGTGCTCCGGGTGCTGCTCGTCGAGGAGGCCGCGGGACGGGACGCCGCCACGAGGGCCACCCGTCGCCGCGCCGCGGGCTTCCCCTCGGGCAAGACGCTCGACGGCTGGCGCGAGGAGGAGTCGGCCATCCCGCCGCCCACCCAGCACGCCCTCGCCACCCTCGAATGGCTGGGACGGGCCGAGAACCTCGTGCTCGCCGGGCCCTCGGGCACCGGCAAGACCCACCTCGTCGAGGGGCTCGCCGCGAAGGCCATCGATGCCGGCCACCGGGTGGCCTGGTTCAGCCTCGAGACGCTCACCGCGACCATCGGGCGGGCACGCGTGGACGGCTCGGTGTCCCGGGTCGTGGCGCGCATCTGCCGCGCCGACCTCATCGTCATCGACGACATCGGCATGCTGCCCGCGGGCCAGGAGGCGGCCGAGGCCTTCTACCGGGTGGTCGACGCCGCCTACGAGCGGCGCAGCATCGCGGTCACCAGCAACCTCCATCCCTCGGGCTTCGACACGATCATGCCCAGGACCCTCGCCACCGCCACCGTCGACCGACTCCTCCACCATGCCCACGTGGTCCTCACCGAGGGCGCCAGCTACCGTCTCGCCGAGGCGACCGCGGGCAAGGGGGTGGTGCCGCTGGCCTGACCGACGAGGACATCACACGGCCGCGGGCATGGGCATCCCGTGTCCGCCGACGTGGAGGTCCGGTGTCCACCTACCAGGAGATTCCGCTGTCCCTTGACA
>JAHDVQ010000334.1 GCA_023384595.1 Vicinamibacteraceae bacterium
GGCAGGGCGTGCAGTACGCGCTCGCGCGCGGTCTGTGGCTCGCGCTCGTGCTGCTGCTGGCGGCGATCATCGCCGTGGACGTCTACGTGCACCGCGCGCGTGCGATTGCCGAGGTCATCCGCCTGCGCGGCGCGTGGTACGGCCTGGCTGGCGTGGTGGTGCTGGCAATGCTCGGCACGCGGCGGCGATGGCTCGATGCGCTGGACAAGCGGTTCTTCCGCGAGCGGTACGACGCCGAGCGCATCCTCAAGGACGTGGCCGTGGAGCTGCGCCAGGCGCAGGATCCGCGCGACGCCGTCGCGCTCGTCGCGCGGCAGATTTCCGAGGCCGTGCAGCCGCGGTTCATCGTGCCGCTCGAAGCGGCGGAGGGAGAGACCGAGCTGCGTCCGGTCGCAGAGGGTCCATGGGCCGGGCCGAACGGGGCGCGGCTGCCGGCCGATCACGGGCGCGTCGCGGCCGACCTGCGGCTGCCCGTCGCGAGCCGGCTCGTTGCGCTCGCCGCCGCCATTGGGGCCCCGCTCGAGCTGTCGCCCGACCAGGATGCCTGGATTGCGAGGCACCTGCCGCCCGACGAGGCGCTCTGGGTCGCCGAACACGCGGTGGAATTGCTCGTGCCGGTCACGATGAGCGCGGCCCGACCCGTCATGCTGGCCCTGGGTGCCCGCCGGTCCGAGGAGCCCTATGCGCGGCGCGACATCGCGTTGCTGCAGGCCGTCGCGGCCAACCTCGCCCTCGTGCTCGAGCGCGGGCTGCCGCCGGTCGCCGCGGCCGCCGGCGAGATCACCGGCGAGGAGCCGGCCGCCCTCGCCGAGTGCCCCACGTGCGCACGCTGCTTCGACACGACGCTGGCCCGGTGTCCCGACGATGGCGCGCTGCTGCTCTCGAGCGATCTGCCGGCGGTGCTGGACGGGAGGTACCGGCTGGTCGAGCGGCTCGGGGCGGGCGGCATGGGCACGGTGTATGCCGCGCACGACGAGGCGCTCGATCGGGTGGTCGCCGTGAAAGTGCTGGCCCCGCATCTCGTGGGCACGCCGGGGGCCGCGCAGCGATTCCAGCGCGAGGCACGGACGGCCGCCGGCTTCACGCATCCCCACGTGGTGACGATTCACGACTTTGGCGTGACGGAGCGGGGCCGGGCGTTTCTCGTCATGGAGCGGCTCGAGGGCTCCACGCTGCGTGACGCCATCGCCCGCGAGGGCGGGCTGGCGCCGGCCGACGCCTGCCGCATCGTGAGCGAGGTGTGCGAGGTGCTCGAGGCGGCGCACGCGCGCGGCCTCGTGCATCGCGATCTGAAGCCGGAGAACATCTTCCTCGCGCGCACGGGGCGCGAGGAGGGCGTCGTGAAGGTGCTCGACTTCGGCATCGCGAAGGCGGTGGCGCAGGCGACCGACGTGCCGACGGCGACGGCGACCGGCGTCATCGTGGGGTCGGTGGCGTACATGGCGCCCGAGCAGTGGCGCGGCGAGCCGGTGGACCGCCGGTGGGACCTGTGGGCGCTGGCCGTGGTGGCCTTCGAGATGCTCACCGGGACGCGGCCATCGACGACGAGCACCGCGGCGTCCATCTCGCCCGAGGCACCGGCGCGGGGCCGTCTCTCGGAGGCCACCGACCGCTTCTTCACCGCGGCGCTCTCGCCTGACGCGCACGTGCGGCCGCAGGACGCGCGCGAGTTCGCCTCGAGGTTCGCGGAGGCGTGCCGGCCGTAGGGGCCGATCCGGCCGTAGGGGCCGGCTTAAGGGGCCGGCTTAAGTAGGGGCCGGCTTAAGCCGGCCCCTACGGCTACGACGACGCGCCGAGGCGCGCGAGCAGGAACCGCAACTCGTCGTCGGCGGCCGCCGGGTCATCGAGCGTATCGGAGACCTCGGCGCGCAGCGCGGCGCCCAGCCGCTCGCGCAGGCGGTGCACCGCGGCACGCACGGCCGTCTCGGCGATGCCCAACTCCGCGGCGACCTCGCGGTAGGGCCGTCCCGGTCCGGCATCCGACGTCAGATAGGGCTCGAGCGCCGTGAACTCACGGGCGCGGCCGGCGGCGCCCTGCTGATCCCGGACCCGCCGGACCGCCCGCTCCAGGACCGTGTGCGCCCACTGCCGTTCGAAGGCCTCCTCGGGACCGAGCGACGAACTGCGGAGCGCCTCGTACCGGCGCTCGAGCGCCTCGGGATCGAACGCCACGCTCGACCAGCCTCCGCCGCGCTTCAGTGCCGCGTCGTGCTCCCACTGCGAGGTGACGAAGTGCTTCACCGAGGCCAGGAGGAAGGTCCGAAAGCGTCCGAGCGCCGGGTCGGCGTGCTCGAAGGCCCCCTTCTCGAGGACGTGCGCGAAGAACGCCTGCGTGAGATCGGCGGCGCGATCGCTCTCCGAGCCGCCTCGCCTGATGAACGCGTAGACGGGCGGCCAGTAGGTCTCGCACAGGACGGAGAGCGCCCTCGCCCGTCTCCCCGCGTCGGCGGTCCTGACGGCGCGCACCACGCTCCAGTTGGTGGTGGCGAAGCTTCGGGGCGGGTCGTTGACGGCCACGGCGG
>JAHDVQ010000067.1 GCA_023384595.1 Vicinamibacteraceae bacterium
ACACGGGGCTCATCTCGACGGAGGTGGCGCCGTTTGGCGGCGTCAAGGAGTCGGGGTTCGGGCGCGAGGGCTCGAAGTACGGAATTCTCGATTACACGGAGATCAAGTACGTGTGTGTCGGGATCTAGCCTGGAGCCTGGAGCCTGGAGCCTGGAGCCCTGAGCCTGGAGTCCAGCGCCCAACGCCCAGCGCCCAACGCCTACCGCCGGGGGCCGACGTGATCACCGGTCCCCCTTCCGCCACTCCGCCGTGAACGTGCGGCCGACGCGGTCGGTCGCGCGCACCTGCACCTCGCGCGTGGCCGGACCGACGGGCGC
This sequence comes from Vicinamibacteraceae bacterium, assembly GCA_023384595.1. Lineage (GTDB taxonomy): Bacteria > Acidobacteriota > Vicinamibacteria > Vicinamibacterales > JAFNAJ01 > JAHDVQ01. The sequence goes on from JAHDVQ010000067.1 coordinate 318, forward strand.
GTAGAAGAGGTGCTCGGTGCGGGCGGGCTCCACCCACCCGTGCTTCTTGGGCAGCGCCGGCCCCTTGTGGAGTTCGATCGACAGCGGGTCGAAGCCGACACGCCTGGCCATCGGCCCGCGGGGCTCGCCGTCGGCCACCCACTCCACCGTCCACTTCGGATCCCAGTTCCACACGTTGGCGATGATCTCGTCCGGGGCGGCCGGGTCGCGGCCCGGTGCGTAGAGGCGCAACTGATAGTCGTCGGGATGACCGGTCGCCTTGTAGATCCACGAGATCGACTCGCCGTCCACGTCGAACACCCCGTAGCCGCCCGGCGCGCCGTCGTGGCAGACCGGGCCCGTCCACCACGCGCCGCACACGGTGCCGTGCACGTGCTCGTGGACGCCGCCTTCGAACACGTGCTCGTTCTCGTGCGTGTGGCCGCTGACGACGTGGCACTCGAAGCGGTCGAGGAGCGCATAGAGCGCCGCGCGGTTGTTGACCGAGACCGAAGCGCCCGGGCGCGAGGCGCCGTCGCGGCGCCACTGCTTGCTCTCGAGCGGGATGTGCAGGAAGACGACCACGAGGCGGCCGGGCTCGACGAGCGCGAGATCGGCTTCGAGCCACTGCAACTGAGGTTCATCGATGTAGCCCACGTACCCGGTGCCGTGGTAGAGCACGTCCTGCAGCACCACGTAGTGCACGGCGCCGACGTCGAACGAGTAGTAGGGCGGCCCGAAGTGCCGCATGAACGTCGTCGTGGCGAGAGGAGCCGACCGCGCCGCGAAGTCGAGATCGTGGTTGCCCACCACCTGGAAGAACGGCACGCCCGTCGCCTGCACCGCGCGTTCGTACTCGGGATAGAGAGAGAGGTGGTCGAACATGATGTCGCCGACGGCGACGCCGAAGACGGGGCGGCCTTCGCGCGCGGCGACCGTCTTCCGGATGTCCGGCACCGTTTCGGCGTGCAAGAGCGCCATGTCCTCGGCATCACGCGTCTGCGGGTCGGGGAGCGCCAGGAACGTGTGGCGCGCCGCCGGCTCCCGGCGCGGCGCGAGCGCGAACTCCACCTGCATCTCACCGTCGCGCCCGGACGCGATCGGCTGGTAGAAGCGCGCCGTGCCGGTGGGGTTCACCGGCACCTCGTGCGTGCCCGGCACGGTGACGTACACGAACGGCTGCCGCGGGGAGGAGAGCAGCGTGAAGGTGCCGTCCTTCGCCGTCTGCACCACCGAGACACCGTCGGTGACGGCCACGCGCGCGATGGCGGCGCCGTTGGCGTGGACCCGGCCCCGGATGCGTACGGCCTGCGCCGGTCCGACCAGCGGCTCGAACGGAGCCCGTGCTGCGACGGTCTGCGCCGCAAGTTCGGCGGCCGAACTCACTGAGGCGGCCGACGCCGCCCATGCGGCCGCCAGGCCGGCCTGCTTCAGGAATCTCCGGCGATCGACCGGCGGGATGAGGTGTCGTCGGGACATCGAAAGCGTCTCCTCGCTCGCGGCTCCCGTCGCGCGGCGAGGGCCCTTGTGGGCCACCTCGGCGCGTCGAGACGGCGAGGAGATTATCGAACGGATGGTGTCAGGGCGCCATGGGTGGACAGCTGCAACTGCCGGCACTCAGCACTCGGCACTCGGCACTGGGCCTTCACGCCTCGCGCCATGGTGCCGATCCCCCGGCAGCGTCAGTTCCCGCTCCCGCCCCTGAGCTCGGCAAACGTCACCATGCGCTGTCCAGTCTCGTCGACCAGCCGCAGGCGCAGCGAGTGCAGGCTGCGGCGGATCGTGAGGGGCGGCACCTCCTGGAACGCCGGCACGGCCTCCTGGCACCGCGGCAGCCGGTAGAAGGGGATGCGCGGCTGCACGTGGTGGATGTGGTGAAGGCCGATGTTCCCCGTGAACCACTGCAACACGCGCGGCAACTTGTAGTAGGAACTGCCCTCGAGCGCCGCCTTCACCGGGTCCCAGTCCTCGCGGCGCGCCCAGTACACGTCCTCGAACTGGTGCTGGACGTAGAACATCCACACGCCGATCGTCGCGGCGAGCAGCAGCGTCGGCAGCTGCGCCACGAGCAGCGCCTGCAGGCCGACGGTCAGGTATGCCACGACGAGCGCAGCCACGATGCCCGCGTTCGTGAAGTGGACGCTGATGCGCTCCCGACGCGTGGCGCCCGACGAGGGCCATCGGTTGTCGAGCAGGAACAGCAGGCCAGGGTTGATGCCGAACATGATGAACGGGTTGCGGAAGACGCGGTAGAAGAGGCGTTTCCACGGCGGCGCGGCCAGGTACTCGCCGACGGTGAGCGTCCACACGTCGCCGGCGCCGCGTCGGTCGAGATCGCCGACGGTGGAGTGATGCTCCGCGTGCGACCGCTGCCACTTCTCGAACGGCGTCAGCGTCAGCAGTCCCGTGATGTAGCCGACGACGCGATTCGCCCGCCGGGACGGGAAGAAGGAGCCATGACAGCAGTCGTGGAAGATGATGAACACGCGCACCAGGAACCCGGCGGCGGGCACGGCCAGCGCGAGCACGAGCCAGGTGTGGCCGCGCGCGGCCAGCGCCATCATCACCGCGCTCAGGGCGAGGTAGGGGACCAGGGTGTAGAGGATCTCGGCCCAGGCCCGCTTGGGCTGGGGCCGGACGAAGGGCTCGACCAGGGAGAACAACTCGGATTTTGGGGCCACCCTGGAAGTGTACGGGACAGGGGAGCGGCTGGTTGTCAGGTTGTTGTCAGGTTTCGCGTCCCCCTACTGCGTGAGCACCCTCAGATCCAGCGTCATTCGCTGCGATTCCCCGAGCGTCACGCGCACGGCGCGGCTCCGCAACGCCTCGAGCACGCGCGGGTCGTCATCGAACGGATCGAGCGGCTCGCCCTCGGGCACGGCCACGAGGTCCCACGTGCCTGGCGCGAGTCCGACCGAGACGTATTGGCCGTCGCGCATGCTGCGCCCGCGCACGCGGATGGCGCCCTCGCGCTCCTTCGCGGTGCGATCGTCGGTGGCGAGCGCGAGAATGGTCGCGCCCTCCAGCGGCTCGCCGCGCGCGTCGCGAACGACCCCGGTGACCATCGCGTAGTCGCGCGCGACTTCGATCTCGACGCCCGACACTTCGCCGCCCTGGCCCACGTCGACTCCCTCGTCGGTCACGTCGCGCCCGCTGACACGGATCGCCCTCACCCGCCACCCGCCCCCCGAGGACACGATCGACAGTGGCCGGGCATCGCGTCCTTCCATGCCGCCTGGAATGCTGCCGACGACGCCACCGGGAACCCCGCCGGGAACGGCGACGACTCCACCCGGGCCCGTGCTACCGGCCTGCCCCGACGCGGCGCCGGTGCCGGCCACGACCCCAAGCGAAATCGACACCGCCGGGTCCCCCGGCACGTGCCCCCCCGTCACCATGAACGTGACGGTCCCGCGCAGGCCCGTCAGTTCGAACGTGCCGTCCGCCGCGAGGGCAGCCGGCCGGATCTCTCCGCCCCCGTACGGCGTCAGCGATGTCGGCCTCACCATCACCGCGGTCTGATCCACCGGCGGCGGCGAGGCGAACACGACGCGCCCTCGCACCGTCGCCCCGTTGGTGAGGCGGATGACGACGCCATGGACATCGCCGGCGACGTAGACCTCCGTCTCCCCTCGCGGTTGGGGCCCCTCCCGGCGCCGCCGCTCGCCCTCCGCGCGAAACGACGCTCGCGCGACGAGGGTGTAGGTCCCCGGCGGCACGCGTTCGAGTCGGAACGTGCCGTCCTGATTCCACGACGAACGATAGCCGCCGAGGGCGTCGCCCTCGGGGCGCCGTGACTGCAGGTTGACGAGGGCCTGACGAAGCGGCGTCCCGTCCACGTCTACCACCGTGCCGGTGATCGTGAAGAGCGGCGAAATGGGCACGGTCATGTCGACCGTGGTCTCGGCCCCCGAGGCGACGACGACGGCACGCGCCGACGCCATGTCCGTCGTGCCGGGATAGAACGCCGGGGCGAGACCCTCCGGGGCACCGGAGCCGTCGAGACTGTCGGGTCCCCAGGTGTTGGGGTGCACCGCCACGAAGTACCGGCCCGGTGCCAGGGAGTGCAGCCGGAAGGCGCCGAGGTCGTCGGTCGTGTCCGGGCCGACCGACTGCGCGAGTTGTCTGCCGATCGGCGTGCGCCTGGCCGAGAGCGCCGCCACGCGTGCGCCGACGAGGGGCTCGCCGTCGGGACCGAAGACCCGGCCGACGATGACGCCGGCTTTGACGAGCACGAGATCGACGTGGTCGCGAACCTCGCCGTCCGCAAGCGTCACCGATCGCGACGATTGCCCAGGCCGGCCGCTGTAGCCGTTTCGCCGGGCCGTGACGCTGAAGCCGACGGCCGGGAGGCCCGACAGTTCGTAGCGCCCGCTGCCGTCGGTGACGGCCACGCGCGTGGCGTTGGGCCCGAACGAGGTGCGCACACGCGCGTTCGCCAGCGGGGCTCCGTCCTCGTCGAGCACGCGGCCGCGGACGACGCCGGTGCCCGTGGTTGGCCGCGCACGCGGGTCCCGCGGCGGGGTCGCCTGGGCGCGCGGCGCCACGACGCCGGGACGCGCCGCCCCCGGGGGCGTCGCCTGGGACGACGCCGGCCGCTGTGCCTGCGCCTGCGCGAGAAGGTGCGCGGGGACTGGTACGCCCGTGACGAGGAGCGCGGTGATCGCACAGGTGAGATACCGCGAGTGGGTGCGAGCGCGGGTACGGCCAGCCATCGCAGAGCCTCTCCGGGGGGAGCAGGCTCATTCTAGCCCCGAGCAGGCTGCCGTCCGCACGAATGGCGCCGGGCTGGACGAGAAGCGGCCCGGCCGCCCCGCGGAGGGGGTGCGAGTCGGCCGGGCCTGGGACGGCGAGGCAGGGCGCGCAGCCTACTTCTTCTTCGGCGGCTTGCCGCCGCCTCCGCCGCCGGTCGTGCCGCCGCCCGTCGGTATCGGGTTCTCCCGATCGTCGAGGAACATGACGCGGCGATACCAGGCGTCGCTGTTGGTGATGATCTCCGTGGCCAGATCCTCCTGCCACTGGTTCCACGTGGCGTGCAGGAACATCCCGCTCGGCGTCGCCTTGATGCTGGCCTCGCCCGAGAGCAGGTCCTTGTTGCTCTCGATGGCGTCGAACTGCGGCATGGCGTAGAGCGGCGTGGCGCCCACATAAGTCGGTGTCGTGAGCGTGCTCAGCGCATGCTGGAACCCGGTGTAGTCGTCGCCGAAGTTCACCGCCTGGCTGTAGTAGAGGTCCAACGGCAGCGCCTCGGCGCCGAGCGACACCAGGTAGTTGTCGCCCGTCTCGTAGACGATGAAGTAGCGCGAGGCATCGCGCAGGTCGTCCTGGTACGCCGCGGCGTCCGCGACCCCGTCCGCGTCGGTGTCCGACAGGATGCTGGCGGGTGTCGGCGAGTACCGCGGATCGAGGATGGTCGTCTGCAGGCTCGAGAGCAGCGAGACGTTGCGCGCCTGCTCGGGGGCGCCAGCCCCGTAGGTCGTGCAGACCGGCGCGAGCATGTTCGACCGGAACAGCTCGCACGTCGTCGTGCCGTTGGCGACCACGGCCGGCGCCGGCCCGTCGCCATCGGGGTCGATCCCGTTCAGGGCCGCCGGCGTCGTCGTCCACGTGACGCCGCCGTCGAAGGAGCGGCGCACGTACAGGTCGTAGCGGTCGTTGCCAATCGCGTTCGCCTTCCAGTTGGGCGACCACGCGTAGAGGATCATCACGAAGTCGCCGTCGAGGAAGCCGCGGTGCCCCTTGGCCACGTCGAGGGCGTTCTCCCACGACTGGTCGTTGAGCGTGGTGCCGTCGGCCGGCGCCGTTTCCGAAGTCGATCCGGGGAACTGCGCCCACTCGAGCACCTTCGGCACGGGCAGCGACGCGCCGGTCTCGTCGTCGGTGAGGTCGGGGTCGGTGATCTGATAACCGCAGTCCGCGTTCTCGCAGAGCGTGGCCACCGTCCCCGAGAGGTTGATGGGCGGGGCGATGCAGAGCCCGTCGAGATAGTTCGGGTTCGACCCGTCGGTGAAGAGCCACAGGGCGGGGTCGTTGATGCCGTCGCCGTTCCCGTCGCACACCATGTTCTTCTCGTCGTAGGGGTTCTGCGCCGGGTCGGTGGGCGCAGGCGCCACGAACCGGCGCATCATGATGTCGGCGGGGCCCCCCGCCTTGATGACGCCCTGCTTGAAGAGCGGTGTCGCCGACGTCCTGCTCACCGACGCGGCGATCATCGCCGGCGACTGCGTCACCAGCGACGCACGGCGCGCGATCTCGGTGTCGTAGAGCGTGTCGTCGACCGCCAGCAGGTCGGGAGCCGTGGTGTTCCAGTCGAGGAAGCAGCTCGTGTCGAGCGGCGTGTCGACGCACTCGAGCGGCACCGTCGGCGAGTTCAGCTGCAGGCCCTGGCGGATGACCTCGGGCCGCCGCATCTCGAAGCTCATGTACCGGTTGTTCTTCCCGATCTCGTCGGCCTCACCGTCGGCGTCGAGGTCGATTTCGCCGAGTGCCTTGTTCTCCTCGTACTGCACGACGACCCACGCCGAGGTCGTCGTCACATCGCCGTCGGTCGTCGTGTACGGCTGCAGGTTGATGCGGGCCCGCGTCGAGGCGGTCTGGCCGTCCATGACGCGGCCGTCGCTCGAGACGCACGCCGTCACCTCGGCGCCCTGCGCGTTCGTGTAGGTGACCGTCTCGCCGCTGCAGAGCGTCAACTCCGCGACGCCGTCCGCGTTCGAGTCGAGCGCCACGTGGCAGTAGCTGGGCTCGTCGCCGTCGTCCAGCGGCGCGCACTTCTCGTTGTCGGTGAGCCTGACCGGGATCGACATCCTCGCGTACACCTTCGGGACGCCGCCGGTGGCGAGCACCGTGGCGGCATCGACCACCGTGGTGCCGTCGTAGGTCATGGGATCGAAGTTGGCCCAGTCCATCCAGCTGTACCAGACGTCGGTCCCCTGGTTGGCGACGGCGCCGCTCCAGCCCTCGCCGGGCCCCTCACCGTCGCCGGGCCGCAGACCCTGCGGATCTTCCTGCCACGTCACCGCGCAGCCCGCGTGCTCGGCGCAGGAAATCTCGATGCGGTGCGCATCGCGGACACCTGACGTCAGCCGCTCCGCCTGGCGCCAGAGCATCGCCGACTTGCCGTCGGCCGTCGTTTCGACGGTGCCGCGCGCCGTCCACACGCAGCCGTACGGCACGACGCCGACCTCGGGGTAGTCGCGCGTGTAGTCGACGTAGCCCTGCGAGCCCTTGACGCCGTAGATGTCGGCGTAGGGAAGCCCCGTCAGCGGGTCGAGGGCCGTGCCGTCGGCCAGGTTGTAGGCCGGGTCGCCCTGGTCGCAGTACCGGCTCACCCAGACGGCCATCACCTTGTTGCCGGCCGAGGCGTGGTACATGCGGAACACGTCACCGTAGGACTTGATCGGCTTTCCTCCGGTGGCCACCTTGATGGCCTTGGTCCCGCTCTGCGAGAGGTTGGTCTTCTTCCACGAGGCCCCGTCGTCGAACGACACGGCGCCGAAGGCATCCCGCTGCCCGACGAAGCCGTCCACGTGGCCGTCGACGAAGGCCGCGACGAGCGGCTTGGCTTCGGTCCGCGTGAACACCGAGGCCGTCGTGGTGTAGTCGTAGTAGGTGATGCCTGTCGTGAGCAGCGTGCCGTCGGACGCCTGCGCCGGCACGTAGAATCGAAGCACTTCGACGCCCGCGAACTCGGACTCGTAGTCGGGCGTGTTCGAGAGGTTCTTGCGGAGCAGCGCGCCGTCATCTGCGGCGACCCACATCGATGCGAGCATCACCGCCGCGGCGCACGCCAGCCATCTCGTTCTGCTGTTCATGGCCCGTCCCTCCGTGGGCATCAGGTCGACTGCGGGGAACCGGGCGCGGGCGGACCCTCCCCCGAACAGGGAAGAGTCCGCCCGGCGCTGGTCGCAACTACGGGACGGGAACGACCGGCGTCCCGAGGTTCTGCGGGAAGGCCGCGCTCATGATGCGGCGGAACCAGGTGTCGCTGCCCTCGAGGCCCTCCTCGTTCCACACGGCGTAGAACCTGGAGCCGTCCGGGCTCATGCGAATCTGGGCCTCGCCCTGCTCGGCATCGCCCTTGGCGAGGTAGTCGTAGCGCTCGACGACCTGGCCGGCGTAGTTGCCGTCGCTGTCCGGGTTCACCTCCCAGAGGCGCTTGAAGTAGACCTGGCCGCGATCGCGCGTGAACGTGTAGAAGAGATCGGCCGGCACGGCGTGCGCTTCTTCCTCCTCGTCGTCATCGCTGCCGTGGGGCTTGGGCACGTTGGTCGCGGTCCCGAACGTGACGTAGTAGACGTTGGGGTTGGTGACGTCTTCGGGGTAGGGGCTCCCCGGGGTCGTTCCCGGAGGTCCCACGAGCCGCGGCTCGATGACACTGAGCTTGTTGTTCTTCAGCATCGACATGTTGCGAGCCGGCTCGAACACGCCGGGGCCGAAGCACACCGTCTCCTCGTAGGTCGGCTTCTGGCTGGATTCCTCCTCGGACGAGACCGCGGTGTAGTCCTTCCAGATCCGGGTGTGGCAGACCTCGTTGTTCGCCAGCGGGTCCTGGCCCTCGGGCACCATCGGCGACGGGTCGGTCGTCCACGTCTGACCGCCGTCGAACGAGCGGCGGATGAAGAGGTCGTACTTGTCGTGCGCGTTGCGCGAGGCCGCCCAGTTCGGCGTGTAGTCGTAGGCCAGGAAGACGTTGTTGCCGCGCAGGATGCCGCGGTGTGCCCTCGCATCGTCGTAGGGGTTGGACCAGCTCGCATCCGCGAGGTTCGTGACGTACTGCTCGTACTTGACGACCTTGATGCCCTCGCCCTTGGCCTGGTCGTCCTGGTCCGGGTTGGTCCAGTAGGCCATCGGCGTGACGCTGCTCATGTTCAGGGCGCCATCCAGGCAGACCCGCTGGCCGTTCTCGGCGACGACCCCGAGCTTGCAGACGAAGTTCGCGAAGGCATAGGGATTGCCGCCAGGCGCCTTCTTGACGCGGCGCAGGAAGATGTCCGACGGCCGGCCCTTGCCGTCCTCCCCCTGCTTGTAGACCAGCACCATCACGGTGCCGGAGGTGCCCGCCTGTCCGGGCGGCTGCACCAGCATCCGGGGCCGCCTGGCGTTCTCGTAGGCAAGCTGCGGCAGTCCCTGCCAGTCCAGCATGCGCTGCCCCAGCGCATCGACGAGGTACAGCAGGTTGCCCGCGGCGTCCCGCGCCGGCAGGTTGACGATGTCGCCGCCGCTCACACGGACGGGGCTGCCGAACTCGAAGCTGTGGTAGATGACGTTCTTGCCGAGGTCGGCCTTCGCCTTCTCCTCCTCGTGCGTCGTGTCCTCGTCGTCATCCCAGTCGATCCGTCCGCTGCCGACGCCCTTGGTTTCCTCGTAGACGATGGCCACCCACGCGCTCGGGGTGCCATCGGGCCTGGTGTACGGCATGAAGCTGATGTTCGGCCGCGAGGCGCCCGTGTCGCCGTCGAGCAGCCGCCCGTCCTCGGTGATGCACACGTGCTTCGTGACGCCCTGCGAGTTCACGAAGGTGTGGAAGTTGGCGCAGAGGTCGGGAATGTTGTTGCCGTTGCCGTCCAGCAGGTACGCATAGCGGTGCGTGCCCGCATGCTTGCCGTCCCACTCGGGATCGAGCGGGTCGTTGATGGGGACGAAGCGGCCCTCCGCGTCCTTGATTGGCAGCCGGGTGGTCTCGTCGAGCACCACCTTCATGTTGTCGGAGTTGCACACGTCGTTGTCCGACAACCGCATCGGCAGCGAGAAGGGTACGAGCGGCATCGGTCGGCTCGTCGTCCACTCCGGGTCGTCGAAGGAGTGTTCCGGATCGCCATTGGGCACGAAGGCCGTGTCGATCGTGGCGAAGTCGGCCCAGCTGATGTAGCTGTACCAGATGTCGGTCTTGTGGTTGGTCGTGGCGCCGCTCCAGCCATGACCGGGGCCCGCCATCTCGCCGGGGCGCACGCCCTCGGGGTCTTCCTGCCAGACGATGCCGAAGCCAGCGCCCTTGGCGCCGTTCACCGCGACCTGGTACACGTCACGCCGGCCCGACGTGAGGCGCTCGGGCTTGCGCCACGCGATGTCGCCCGTGGCCGGATCCACGGTGCCGCGCGCGATCCAGAGGCAGTAGAAGGGGAGCTCGCCCACCTCCGGGTAGCCGTCCTCGGTGTAGTCGTGCGAGCGCTGCGGCCCGCCGACGCCCCAGATGTCGTCGACGTAGTACGGGCTGGTCTCGTCGAGGGAGTAGCGCGGCCGCCCGCCCCGGCAGAACTTGCTCTGCCACACAGCCAGGGCGTAGTTCTCCTTGATTGCGAGGTTCGGCTTCTTGACGTCGCCGTAGTACGCCTGACCGTTGGCGAGCAGGAACGAGCTGCGGTCGGCGGCCCGCGACAGGTTCATCCGCTTCCAGGTGGCGCCGTCGTCGCGCGAGACGGCCCCCCACGTATCGTGGGCCCCGGTCACGGGGTCCTGGTCGGCGTACACCGCGACGAGCGGGTGGACCTTCTCCCGGGTGTACAAGTACTCGCCATTGTCGTCGTAGTAGTCGACGCCCACGGCCGCCGTCTCGACGTCGTCGGCCGGTTCCCCGTTGGCGCGCAGCGCCGGCACGAGCACCGGCATCACGTCGATCTTCGACTTGGCCGTCAGCAGTTCCGGCGTCTTCGACACGTTCTTGCGGAACATGTTCGAGCTGAGCGACTTCTCGATGTTGCCGGCCGCGTCCTCGGCCGAGACGGACGCCAGCGCCACCTGGCCGTCACACGCCGCAATCGACGACGAGATCACCCGGTCGACCTGCGCGGTGTCGTACCAATCGACGATCCAGCCCACCTGTGAGACCGCCGTCTCGAAGCAGGCGAGCACGTCGGGCGTAATCGTGATGCCCGCCTTCGGGTTGGCGTCGGCGTCGAGGCTCTGGAGCAGCCGTCCCATGTTGACGACCCTCGCGTCGTCGATGCCGGCGGCGCCGAAGAGATCCACCGGCGAGAGCCGATGGTCGGCCTCGGTGGTGCCGAGCACCTGCGAACCCAGAAACAGCTGGACGATCTCACCCGGGAAGTAGTCGAAGCCGCCCGCCGCGTCGGTCAACGTGTCGGTGGTGGGCGTCACGGCCCTGATGCCCTGCACGGGCGAGTCCACGAAGTGCGCACGCGCCTTGTGGCTCATGAGGTACTCGAGCCACCAGCCCCACGCCCCTCCCGTGAAGGTGTGGTCGCCCAGGGCCCACGCGCCTTCCGAGGCGATGACCCGGCCCTGGTCGTCGAGCAGGACGACGTCGGCGTGCACCGCGATGTGCCGCGTGCGCTGCGGCTCGTAGGGCGCGCCCCAGCGGAACCCCTGGAGGTCGACCGCGAAGTCGAACCAGAGACGTTGTCCTGGAGCCGGAGCCGCATAGGTGTACTTGAATCGGAACTTGCCCGGAACGGGATTGCCCGACCGCATGGGCACTGGCCAGCCTTCCCACCCCGGGTGCACCTGCAGCGCGACGAGCTTCCAGCCATTGGCCGTCTGCACGTCGATCAGCAGTCCGCCGTTGTCGTTGTGAATGGTGACCGTCCCCGCGTTGTAGATCTGCCCCGCGATGAGCGGGACGTCGACACGGCCCGGACCGTTCGCGGCCTCGAGCCCGGCGGGCGACAGCAACAGCAGAAACGCTGCGAACCACACTGGAAGACGCATGATCGTGCCCCTCCTCCGGTGATTCGGAGCCGCAGGGCGGGGCGAGGCGGTCTGGCAACCTCGCGGCGAACTCGCGAATCATCCAGCGCCGAGTGAAGAACCGTCGTGGGCCCGCAGTGCATCGCGTGTGCCACGAGCGCGAGGCCAACGGCTCGAACGCTCTGATTGGCGTGTGCGGGGCGCGGGGGATGTGACGAGGGGACGCGGACTTGCGGGCGGGCCGCCACCGCAGAGGCCGCATCGCATGGCGTGCGGCATCGTTGCGGCGATGCAGTGATCGCGCGGAAACCGACCGCCGGGCCGTTGCACGGCTGCAGCACGTCATGCGCCGACGCCGCACACCCGCGATCGGGGCGGAGATCAGCGAGGATCAGGAGCCGGAAGAGGAACGCCCGTCTTCTTCGGGCAGCGCAATGCCGAGACGCTGCGCACGTCGCCAGAGCGTGGTCGGGTGGATTCCCAGTTCCCTCGCGGCCGCGCGACGGTTGCCATGGTTCCGCCCGAGGGCGGAGACAATCAGACTGCGCTGCAGGGCGCTGACGGGATCGACCTGAGTGGCCGCGGGCGGCTGGACGTGGGCGAGCCGATGCGGCAGGTGCCGCGGGAGGATGACGCCCTCGGTGCAGAAGATGGCCGCGTGTTCGAGGATGTTGTGCAGCTCGCGCACGTTGCCAGGGTAGTCGTGCGCCAGCAGGATGGCCATGACCTCGGGCGAGACGCCGTCGATCCTCCGCGTGCGCTTCTCGTTCAGCTTGTGCAGGAACGCATCGATCAGGAGGGGCAGATCCTCGAGCCGCTCACGCAGCGGCGGCACCGTGATGGTGACGACGTTGAGGCGGTAGAAAAGGTCGCGGCGGAAGAACCCCTGCTCGACGCGCTGGTAGAGGTCGCGGTTGGTCGCGGCCAGGATGCGCACGTCGACACGCACGGGCTTGGTGCTGCCCAGGGGCTCGATCTCGCGTTCCTGGAGCACCCGCAAGAGCCGCAGCTGGAGGGCGGGAGAGACCTCGCCGATCTCGTCGAGGAAGAGCGTGCCGCCGTCGGCGACCTCGAAGCGTCCCGGCTTGTCGCGCCGTGCGTCGGTGAACGAGCCCGCGCGATGGCCGAACAACTCCGATTCGAGGAGCGTGTCGGGCAGCGCGCCGCAATCGACCGCCACCAGCGGCCGGGTCGCCCGGTGACTGAGCTGATGGATCGCGTGCGCGACGAGTTCCTTCCCCGTGCCGCTCTCGCCCTCGATGAGCGCCGTGCTGTCGGTCGCGGCCACGAGGCCCACCAGGTGGAAGAGCTGCGCGATGATGGGGCTGCTGCCGACGAACCCGGGAATGGCCTGCTGGGCGCGGAGTTCGTCGATCGTCTCAATCCGCGCCAACTCGCGGAAGGTCTCGATGGCGCCGACCACCTCGCCGCCCTGGTCGCGGACAACGCCGGCGGAGATGCAGATCGGGACGCGTGTCCCGTCGCGCGTCGCGATGGTGAGCGAGCGGAGCATCACCGAGTCGCCCGAAGCCAGGGCGCGCCGGATGCCGCAGCCATCGCGACAGATGCTCGACTGGAGGACGTCGTGGCACGGCCGGCCGACCACCTCGGCGCGCGAGAGGCCGGTGATGCGTTCGGCCGCCTTGTTGAACGCCGTGATGCGCCACTCGCGGTCCACGGTGAACGCGCCGTCCGGGAGGCTGTCGAGCAGGGAGTCGACAGAGCGGTGGTCGTCACCGAAATCGGCCATAGCGCGCCAGTGAGGGGCTCCGGTACCGCAGTGTGTGGAGTGTTGCCACTGTTGAGGCAGGAGTCAAGGCAAATCGTTGCAGCGCTGCAACGGTCTCCAGAAGTCGCGGGCGGTCGAGGCTGAAAGAGGGCCGGTTCTGTCCGCCTGGACGCGCGCCCCCGGCTCGCGCAGCCGGGCACACCTGTTGCACGCACAACTGACGCGGGCTCGAGAAGGCGCCGTGAGAGCGAGGCGGGCCGATGCGTGCCAGACATCACGTCTCCGAAGCCGGGGGCGAACCGCCGCTCGACCTCTCGCGGCTGCTCGAGACCATCCCGGCCGCGGCCATCCTGGTCGACGATCACATGCGGATCGTCGGGGCCAACCCGCTGTTCCGGTTCGGTCGTCCCCGTCACCTCCCGATCATCGGCAGGCCGTGCTACGAGGTCTCGCACGGGCGGGCGCTGCCCTGCGGGGGAGAGCGCAGCTGCTGTCCCTGGCGGGAGCAGGTGGGCGGATCACCGCGGAGCCAGCAGGTGCACGTCCACGCGACGGCCGACGGGGACGCCGCCGAGGAGGTGTGGTCGTCGGCGATTGGCCCGACGGCCGGCACGGCTCTCGTCCTTCAGATCGTTCGCGCGCCCGGTAGCGAGATCGCCCCGCCGCCCGGCCTGCTGGTGGGGCGGTCGCCGGCCATCGCCAGGCTGCGGAGCCGGATCGACGAGTGCGCCAACTGGTGGGCGCCCGTGCTGGTGCGCGGCGAGCCCGGCACCGAAGTGGAGATTGTCGCGCGCGAGCTGCACGAGGCCGGCGCCCGCAACGGGGGCCGGTTCACCGTGGTCGCCACCGCGGCGTTCGCCACGCCCGCGGCACGGCCCGTGTGGTGGCGGCGGGCCGGGCCCTCCGGCTCCCGCGCCTCGGGCACCATCTTCGTGGACGACGTGACGAAGCTCTCGGCGTCGCGGCAGCGCGAGCTGGTCGTCGCGCTCTCGAGCGAAGCGGAACGCGCGCGCCCGGACGGGGCGAATCACGCCGCGCGCTGGATCGTTGGTGCCTCGCGCGGTCTGGCGGGCGCGGTGGCCGCCCGACGGCTCCTGCCGGAGCTGGCACGCCTTCTCGAGGCGACCGAAGTCGTCGTGCCTCCCCTGCGGGAGCGCACGGGCGATCTGCCCGCGCTGGTCTCGGCGCTTCGGCCCTGGCTCGTGGCGCCACCCGAACTGCAGGTGCACGGGTCGGTGGTCTCGGCGCTCGCCCCGCTGCCGCTGTACGGGAACATCTGGGAGCTGCTCGCCCGTCTGCAGGATGCCGTGCTGAACGTCCGGAGCGGCCCGCTCAGGGCCGAGCACCTCGTGTGGAGCGCGTGGCCCAGGCGGCGGCACGCGGCGCACGTGCACCCGTGGGGGATCGACATCGACCCGCACGACCCCGGGTCGTGATGCCGAGAGGTCGGGCGCGCGGGCCGTCAGCGGGCGCGGCGCCTGAAGGCAGGCCAGGAGACACCGAGGGCGAGCGCGAGGAGCGAGATGGCCGCCGGTTCGGGCACGACTGCCGCGCCGGCCCTGATGTTGTCCACGCCGACCTGGGCCGTCACCGGAGGCGACGAAGACGTCGGGCCGGTGAACGTCGGGTCCGTGTTGTGGAAGAGCCGCAGCTCCGTCGCCTGCGAGAGGGCGCCCGCCGCGGTGCCCAGCAGCACGTTGAGATCGGCGGGCAGCAGCGAGAAGCTCACAGAGATCCAGTCCCCTCCAGCGGGCAGCAGGATGCTGTCGAGGGTCACCGCCAGGTTCTGGGGGAAGGGTGTGAAGGGGCCAGCCAGCAGCAGCCGCAGCGTCACCTCGTCGGGGCCGAAGTTGCGCACGTCCATCGAAATGGACGTGATGCCGGCCGCCAGGTAATCGCCGGCCCACTGCGCCAGGTTGAAGGCCGTCAGCCGGCTGCCTTCGTTGACGCCGGCGCCGAAGGCGCTGAGCATCATGAAGTTGTCGTCCACGCCGGCTGGCCCGCCGCTGGCGATGTTGGCTGGCGGTGCCGGGTGTGTCGGGCTGCCTACCTGCCAGCCCGCGACCGTGCCGTCTTCGAACGTGTCGACCTGACCGAGGATTGGACTGGCGCCAGCCGCCATCGGCCAGGCGAGACCGGAGATGACGACCGCGGCGGCGAGGGCCAGGGTGTGACGGGACGGCGTGGACACGGGCATGGCGAACTCCAGGGGGCGCAGGGCCGTACCGCCCACCGCCCTCGAGCGTCAGTCGTACCGACCGCCCAAAGCGCCTGGGCGCGAAGCGTGATGGCCGAGTGCCTCAGATGTGTCCGGGACAATACGCCGGTCCCATGGGGTCTGTCAACGCGCCGCATCGCACACGGCATCGCGGCACGGCCTCGCAGCGGCGGATCTTCAGCCCACGGTGACGCGCGGCGGCACCGCCGGCAGGCCGATGCGCTGCCGGAGGGCCTCGAAGCGCGGGTCGCCGTGCAGGGCCCGGAACGAGCGATCGACGGCGAGAAAGACCAGCGCCGGCAGCCGCTGCTCGACGCTCTGCTGAAGGCGCTTCAGCGCCTCCTCGCGCTCGCCGAGCTGCAGGCGCAGGTAGGCCGAGGCGAACGCCACGGGGCGGCCGTGCAGGCCTGAACGCTCGATCATGGCGAGCCGCGCGCGCCAGTAGCCGCGCGGTCCCTCTTCGTCGTAGGCCCGCCGCAGCTCGCCGGCCAGTTCGAGCGGCAAGCCTTCGCCCTCCATCCAGGGCCCGAAGTGCGAGATCGCCGCGTCGAACTCGCCGCGCATCTCGTGCAGCCACATCAGGATGCCGTGCGCAATCGCCGAGCCCGCCTCGAGGTCGAGGATGCGATGGAGCTGGGCAATCGCCCGGTCGTCGTGCCCGGCAAACTGCATGGCCCACGCGACGCCCCGCATCGTGATGGGCGCCACCGGGTCGAGCCGCTCGGCCGCCTGCGCCTCGCGCACGGCCTGGTCGAACTCGCCCTGCGACGCCAGGAAGAGCGAGTAGTAGACGTGCGTGGTCGCCAGGTGCGGGTTGAGCGAGAGGGCCCGTTCGAAGGCGCGCCGCGCCTCCGCAAAGTCCCACTCGTAGAAGAACGCGCCCATGCCGCCGACGGCGTGCGCCTCGGCGAGGTTCGGCGCGAGCTCGATGGCGCGCTGCGCGGCCAGGCGCGATCGCATCAGCATCGACGAGTCGAGGTAGCCGAAGTACACCGCGGCGCCCACGGCTTCGGCAATGCCCGCCCACGCCGGCGCGAATGCCGGGTCGCGCGTGACGGCGGCCTCGTGGTGCTGCACGGCCTTCCGGAACCCTTCGGCCGTCCACTTGTTGCTCTCGTAGCGCCCGCGCAGGTACTCCTCGTAGGCCGCGGAGTCGGGATGGGCCGCGGCCCGCGTCGCCGCTGTCGCGCTCGTCGCGGCCCCGGCCGGCTTGCGCGTCCGCCGGCCCGAGAGCCGGCCGCGTAACGCGCCGGCGATCTCCTCGGCCAGGCTCTCCTGCAGGGCCATCAGGTCGGTGGCGGGCCGCGAATAGCGCTCTCCCCACAACTGCGCATGGGTGGTGGTGTCGGTGAGATCGGCCTGCACCGTCACCGTCGAGTCTCGCGAGACGAGGCGGCCGGTCACGAGCGCCGACGCGTTCAGCTCCACGCCGAGTTCCGGCGGATCCATGACGCGGCCCTTGTAGCGGAAGACGGTGGCACGCGGCACCACGCGCACGCGCGGCACCTGCGCCAGTGCGTTGATGAGCGTCTCGGTGATGCCGTCGCTCAGATACTCGAGGTCGGCGTCGCCCGAGTCGTTCGCGAACGGCATGACCGCCACCGATCTGGTGCGTGGCGCCGGTTTCCTTCCACGCGGTGCGGGCTCGGCGCTGCTGTCGTTCAGCACCGAGTGCAGCGTGAAGACGAGATCGCGCGCCGACTGGAAGCGCCGCTCGGGATCCTTCTCGAGACAGTGGTGCACGATGCGCGCGAGCTCGGGGGGAAACTGGTGGCCCGTCTCGGAGAGCGGCGCGGGCGGATCGTGCAGCACCGCGGCAATCGTGTCGGTGGGCGTCGCGCGCGCAAACGCCCGTCGTCCCGTGACCAGCTCGTAGAGCACGCAGCCGAGCGAGAAGATGTCGCTCGGGGGGCCGACCGCCAGGCCGCGCGCCTGTTCGGGCGACATGTAGCCCACCGTGCCCACGATGCGCCCGGCGTCGGAGGGAGAGGCCATGGTGGGCGCGTGCGGGTCGTCGGGAGGCGCCGAGGGCACGCCGCTCGATCGCGCGAGGCCGAAGTCGAGAATCTTCACGCGGCCGTCTCGCGTGAGGAACAGGTTCTCGGGCTTCAGGTCGCGGTGCACGATCCCGCGCGCGTGCGCGGCGGCCAGGCCGTCGGCGATGCCCACGGCGAGTTCGGCGGCCTCGCGCCATGGCAGCGGCCCCCGCGCGATGCGCGCCCGCAGCGGTTCGCCGTCGAGCAGCTCTGTCACGGCATACGGCCGTCCCTCGTGCGTCGCGAAGTCGTGGATCGAGACGATGTTGGGGTGCGAGAGGGCGGCAACGGCGCGGGCCTCGCGGAGGAACCGTTCGAGCGCCTCCTCGTCGCGCTCGAGGCGGGCCGAGAGCACCTTGACGGCGACGTCGCGTTCGAGGCGCAGGTCGCGTGCGCGGTACACCTCGCCCATGCCGCCCGAGCCGAGAGGCTCGACGACCTCGTAGCGGCCGAGGCGGGTGCCTGGAGAAATGGCCACGTTCCGGCCATTCTAGACGGCTTGCGGCCCGACGGGGTTCCAGTGAGCGGTGCCGTGCGCGGTGCCGGCCGTTTCCGCCCGCCTGCGCCCTCGCGTGGTACGCTGCGCCAGGTCACGAGCCCCGGAGACCCCGACATGTCCACCCCACGCACCCGTCTCGAACACGACCTGCTCGGCGACAAGGCCGTGCCGTCCGACGCCTACTACGGCATCCAGACCGCGCGGGCGTTGGAGAACTTCGACATCTCCGGCGTGCCGCTGCGCCTCTATCCGAACCTGATCAAGGCGCTCGCCATGACGAAGCTCGCCGCCGCGCGCGCCAACGCCGACTGCGGCCAGCTCGGATCGGAGATGCTCGCCGGCATCGAGGGCGCCTGCCAGGAGCTCATCGAGGGCAGCCTGCACGACGAGTTCCGCCTGGACGTGTTCCAGGGCGGCGCCGGCACCTCGACCAACATGAACGCCAACGAGGTGATCGCCAACCGCGCGCTCGAGCTGATGGGCCACGAGAAGGGCGAGTACCGCTACTGCAGCCCGCACGATCACGTGAACCTGTCCCAGTCGACCAACGACGCGTATCCGACGGCCCTGCACGTCGGCATGGCGCTCGGCAACGTCGAGCTCGTCGCCGAGGTGAGGGCGCTCATCGCGGCGTTTCGCGCGAAGGCACGCGAGTTCGCCGGCGTGATCAAGATGGGGCGGACCCAGCTCCAGGACGCCGTGCCCATGACGCTCGGTCAGGAGTTCGAGGCCTTTGCCGAGACGCTGGCCGGCGAAGTGCGCGCGCTCGAGGTCGTGCAGCAGGTGCTGTGCGAGAGCAACATGGGCGGCACCGCCATCGGCACGGGCCTGAACGCGCCCCCGGGCTACGCCGAGAAGTGCACGGAGCACCTTGCGGCCATCACCGGGCTCCCCATCCACCTCGCGCCCGACCTCATCGAAGCGACGCAGGACACGCAGGCCTACGTGCTCTACTCCTCGTGCATGAAGAGCCTGGCCATCAAGCTCTCGAAGGTGTGCAACGACCTGCGGCTGCTGTCGTCGGGCCCGCGGTGCGGCCTGCGCGAGATCAACCTGCCGGCCAAGCAGCCCGGCTCGTCGATCATGCCGGGGAAGGTGAATCCGGTGATTCCCGAGGTGGTGAACCAGGTCTGCTTCCGCGTCATCGGCAGCGACCTGACGGTGTCGCTCGCGGCCGAGGGCGGGCAGCTGCAGCTGAACGTGTTCGAGCCGGTCATCGCCGCCTGCATCTTCGAGGCGCAGACGATGTTCGTGAACGCGGCGCGGACGCTGCGAGTCCACTGCGTCGAAGGCATCACGGCCAACGAGGACGTGTGCCGCCATTACGTGGCGTACAGCATCGGGACGGTGACCGCGCTCAACCCGGTCATCGGCTACGAACGCGCGACGGAGCTGGCGCGGGAGGCGATGGCGACGGGCCGGGGGATCCTGGAGCTGGTGCGCGAGAAGCAGATCCTGTCAGAGGCGCAGATTACGCAGCTGCTCGATCCGGCGGCGATGACGGGTCAGCGGACGCCGATCTGAGGCGGGGGCGGAGCGGCGGACGTCTCTGGACGCACGCTCCCGCGCTACACTGCGGCATGCCTACGTGGAGCCGCCGGTGCGCCGGCGTTTGCGGCGGCCTGTGCGGGACGCTCGTCCTCACTGCGGTCCTCGGCGTGACCGGCGGATGCGGACCGTCCGCCCCGTCGTCGCGCAGCCGGGACTCGGGCGCGCAGACGGTGACCGTCCGCGGCACGGAGCGAATCGGCTGGGATCAGCCCGGAGACGTCACGGGGCTCACCTTTCGCGCCTACGTCGATGGCCGGCGCGTCGATCTCGTCTCGGTCGTGTGTGGCCGGCGCGGTCGCGAGGGCACGGCCTGCGCCGCCCCGCTGCCGCTGCTGGCCGGCGGCCGCCACCACGTCACGCTGACCGCCGTGTCGGCCGACGGGGCCGAGAGCGCGCCCTCGCAGCCGATCGTGCTGCTCAAGGAGTAGGGCCGCAATCCGCGCGTGTGCGGGGATGACGAGGGCGCCGCGGATGGGCAGGGCCTGGGCGCGGCCCGCCGGCTCGACACCAGGGAGGAGACGACGTGACGGACACCGCGCGGCCTTGCCCTCGTGCCGCGTCGCGTGCAGGATCACCTCCATGTCGAACCGTCGCCCGCTTCTTCGTCTCGCTGCGGTCGTGCTCCTCGTGAGCGCCGCCACCGCGACCGCCCAGGTCCAGGCGCCCGCCCGGGTCCAGGCGCCCGCGTCCGATCGCGATCGCTGGATCGCCTTCGCCAAGGGCGGCTTCATCGTGCCGGAAGGCCGTACCGCCATCGACCTCCTCGTCGAGATGACGCCGCTGCTGGCCTCCACCGATCCCGTGCTGCGCGACGAGGTGACGTTTGGCGCCATCGAACGGTGGATCCTGCGCGAGCGGCGGGTGACGCCCGCCGATTTGCGGCGACTCCTCGCGCTCTGGTCGGCGAACCTCGCGCACGGCCTCGGCGAGCGGGGCGACGACCGTGTCTTCGGACGGTCGTTCTCGGCGCTCGCCCTGTCGGCGGTCGCGGCCGCGGATCTCGGCGAACCGTTCCTCGAGCCCGCGGAGCTGCAGGTGTTTTTCGATCGCATGCTCGACTACTTCGCGCGCGAGCGCGACCTGCGCGGCTTCGACGCGGAGCGGGGCTGGATGCACACGGTTGCGCACACGGCCGACGTGCTCAAGTACCTGGTGCACAACCCGAGGCTCGGAGCGGGCGGCGACGTCAGGCTGCTGGCCGCGGTGCGCGAGAAGATCGAAGGCCACGACGCGGTCTTCACCTGGGGCGAAAACGACCGCATCGCACGCGCGCTGCACGCGGCGGTGCGGCGCGGCGATGCCGATCGCGCGGCGCTCGAGTCGTGGACGGCGCACTGGCTCGCCGCGAACGAAGGGCTGTGGGCCGGCGGGCCGCAGGTCGAACCGGCCCGCTTTGCGCGCGTAGAGAACGCGAAGCAGGTGATGCGCAGCCTGTTCGTGGCGCTCACGCTCGACGCCGAGCCGACGCCGGCCGGGCAGGACGCGGCGAAGGTGGTGCGCGCGGCGCTGGTGACGCTACGGTGAAAATGGGGTCGGGAGTATTTTCAGTTTTTGCGTACAGGGTGGTGCGGAAATCGGGGACTGGGAGATCCGGGCGGGAAATGGGGTCGGGAGCACTGCTGTCCAAATTAGTCGGGACTTGACCGGGCGCCGAGCGGAATCCCTTGGA
>JAHDVQ010000068.1:0-3060 GCA_023384595.1 Vicinamibacteraceae bacterium
CGGGCGCGAAGAGCGACAAGAAGGAGGCGCCCGCCGAGCAGCTCCTTGCCGACAACCGCAAGGCGCGGCACGACTATCACATCCTCGACACCTACGAGGCGGGCCTCGTGCTGGTCGGCACCGAGGTGAAGGCGATTCGGGAAGGCCGCGCGAACCTGCGCGACAGCTACGCGCGCGTCGAGCAGGGCGAAGTCTGGGTCCACAACATCAACATCAGCCCGTACAGCCACAGAGGCTACGCGGATCACGACCCGCTGCGCCGCCGCAAGCTGCTCCTCCATCGCGACGAGATCCGCAAGCTGATCGGCCGCGTCGTCGAGAAGGGGCTGACGCTCGTGCCGCTGCGGATGTACATGAAGAAGGGCCGCGTGAAGATCGCGCTCGCCGTCGCGAAGGGCAAGCAGGAGCGCGACAAGCGCGAGACGATCAAGCGGCGCGAGACCGAGCGCGAAACGCGCGCGGCCGTGAAGTCGCGGGGGCGGGGAAACTGATCGGCGGATCAGCTTTCAGTTGACGCGACACGCGCAGGGTAATGACGGTGGTCTTGTCTGCAGCAGCCAACCGAGACCCGTGGTTCGAAGGCCTCGCATCCGACCGGTCGCTCATCGGCCTCCACGGCGGCGTGCCTCGGAGTCGTTCCACGGACTCTCAGCGGGCACGTTTCCCACGTCCATCACCACGGCCTGCACGAGCAACTGGATCCCGACGATGACCGGGAGGACGCTGAGCATGATGGTGCCGGTGGGCGTCGGGATCCCGGAGCCGGCGTTGCGCCACCAGTGATACCCGCCGAACACGAGGCCCCACGCGGTGAGGGTTCCACCGGCCAACAGGAACGCGCTCGCCGCGTTGAAGTCCCAGAGGAAATAGCGCAATCCGACGCGACGCACGAACTTGCGCAGCATGAGCCCGGGGAACGTGAGGATGACGCGCCCGATGCTGAGTGAGCTGGCCTCGCCCTCGTAGCGCGCCGTCATGGGCACGTCGCGCACGACGGCGCCCGCGAGATACGCCTCGCAGAGCAACGACGTCTCGAAGAAATACCCGGGGCCGAGTCTTGCCAGGTCGAGGGCCTCGACGAGCTCGCGGCGCAGGGCGAGATAACCGTTGGTGGGATCGACGATGTTCCAGTACCCGGTGGCGAGCTTCGCGAGGAACGACAGCGCCAGGTTGCCCCAGAGGCGCACGAGAGGCATGGGCCGCAGGTGCCGCCGATGCCTCAGGCGGTTGCCCTTCGTGAAGTCGGCACGTCCCGCCACGATGGGCTGGACGAGCCGTGGAATCTCGGCGGGATCCATCTGGCCATCGCCATCCACCTTCACGACGATGTCGGCGCCGAGGGAGAGCGCGCGCGTGAAGCCCGACGCCATGGCGACGGCGAGCCCACGGTTGGAGGGATGCGTGACGACGTCAATCGGGATGGCACTCTCTCGCACCAGCGTCGCCAGCACGTCGCTCAGTCCGTCGTCGGAGCCGTCGTCTACGATGACGATGGCGTCGACGAGCGCGCTGCCATCTGCGCCATCGGGCCGCCGATGAGCGGCGCCGTTGCGTATCGCGCCCGCGAGCCTGCCGTTCAGCGAGCCGACGACCTCGCCGATGTGCGCGGCCACGTGATAACACGGCACGACGGCGACAATGCGGGGATGTCCGAACGCGGTCGCCCCGACATCGTGGCCATCAGGATCTCCGGCGGGCTGCCCGGTGCCGAGTGCCCAGTGCCCAGTGCTGGCAGCGTCAACACCACCCACGTCTACCGCCCTCCCGCGTCAGTCGTACCGCCCAGCGCCCGCGGAATCCCCATCCCACACCAGAGCGCCGCATCGTAGACGGCGTTGCCGGTCGGACCCGGCCCGGTGATGAACACCAGCGTGACGCGGCGTCCCGCGTACTCCGCGAGATCGACGTTCACCGACATCGGCCGCCGATCGGCGGGGTAGTGGTACGGGTAGACCGACCGGCCGTAGACGACGGCGCGGCGGTCGCCATCGAGCACTTCGATGCGGAAGTCGACGCCGTCGCCGGGCATCTCCCACACGTCGGGATGCAGGGTCACCATACCCGTGAGCCGGGCGGCGTCGGGCACGTCGACCCCGATGGTGAGCCGCGACGGAGGCACGGCTTGCAGACACCGATGCTCTCGGCCCCGGATCGTCGCGTGACGCAGGCCGTATGTGTCGCGAATGGGCGAGGCCCCGGTGTTGAACGAGGCGTCGGTCAGGTGGTCGATGAGATCCCACCGGCTGGCATCGGCCCCGAGTGCGGGCATGGCGCGGCGGCACGCCGGCATCGCGGCCGTCGCCAGGACGATGGCCGCCACCGCGCACGGCTTCCTTGCCCAGGGTTTCACGGCGCCAGCATGGTAACATCGCGGGTTGCATGATCAAGCCACTGCTCGACCGGATCGCGGGGCGCCGCGCCGCCCCGGGGCTGACGCGTCACCAGTACAAGGATGTGTGGGTCGGCCTGTCTGACACCGAGGACAGCGCCAAGGTGTGGGTGCAGGGGTCCACCGACGAAGATCAGCTGGCCCGTTCGGCCGACTATTTCGTCGCCCAGCTCGAACGCCTCGTGGGCATCCACCCCCTCGACGACATCATGGAGATTGGTTGCGGCGTGGGCCGTGTGGGGTCCGTTCTCGCCCCGCGCTGCCGCACGTGGACGGGCGCCGACGTGTCGGCGCACATGCTCGCGCACACCAGACGTCGCCTGGCGGCCCATCCCAACGTGCGTACGGTGGAGATCTCGGGCTACGACCTCGCGCCCGTGGGGAGTGAGTCGCTCGACCTGGTCTACTGCACGGTCGTCTTCATGCACATCTCTGAATGGGAGCGCTTCAGCTACATCGAGGAGGCCCGCCGCGTGCTCCGACCAGGCGGGCGGCTCTACGTCGACAACGTGTCGCTGCGCACCGGCTACGGCTGGGACTTCTTCCAGTCGTCGCGCGCCATCCCACCCGCGAAGCGTCCGCCGCAGATCGGACAGACCTCGACCCCGCAGGAGTTCGAGGTGTACTTCCAGAAGGCCGGCTTCACCGACTTCCAGGTCCAGGAGATCGAC
>JAHDVQ010000068.1:3160-9230 GCA_023384595.1 Vicinamibacteraceae bacterium
CCCGTCTCGTTCGATCCGCCGCCCCAGCGGATGCCGCCGCCGTTCCAGTACATCGCCCGCTCGGCCACCACCGGCACGCCGTTGGTCGAGACGACCTCGATGCCGAACTGCTCGCCGCTCGCGAGCCCGAGGGTCTCGAACTGCCCCGAGTGCACGGTGCTCCGGCGGCCGGCATCGACGACAATCGCCCGCTCGAGCACCGGGCGTCCCTGCCGCAGCAGGCGCACGGTGACGGTTGCCCCGGGACCGCCGGGCGCGCCCGGATTCGCCACCAGCACGTAGGTGATGAACGAGAGCGGCCCGCCGTGCTGCCCCTCGGCGAGCAGCCATCGCGTGCCCGTCTCGGTCACGCCCGCGCTGGCGTGGCCCTCGGTCCACGTCGTGTAGTTGTAGGGCCAGTACATCGCCCGCTCGACGACGATGGGCGAGGACGCCTCGACGCGGGTCGAGAACGAGACGCTGCGCATGGCCGGGTGCGAGTTGACGAGGATGGTCCGCCGGCTGTTGGGCGCGAGCATCGCCGCGTAAGCGGGCCGATCCTCCACCACCGGCGAGCTGTTCTGCCGCAGGTAGGTCGCGGTGAACGTCACCGGCCAGGGGTTCGGGTTGGCGATGAGCACGTAGGTCTGCAGGTCGCCCTCGGTCGACCCCTCGGCCAGGAACCAGGTGGTGGCCGCCTCGGCCACCGCGCCCGAGCCATGGCCACCCTTCCACCGTCCGACGGGCCCGCCGAAGTACATCGCCCGCTCCACGTTGAACGGCAGGCTGCTCGTGAGGCGCGCCGAGAACGAGCGCCCGACGAGCGACGGATCCTCGAAGGTCACGATGGTGTAACGCGACCGTGCCGCCACGAGATAGCTGCGCTGCACGGGCGGCACGGTCTGTCCGCCGATCCCCTCGAGCAGGAACGACACGTCGACGACGATCGGCACGTCGTTGTTGTTGGCGAGCAGGATGTACGTGTCGAACGTACCGCCGTCGCCCTCGGCGAGGAACCACGAGGTGCGAGCCTTCGGCGCGCCCTTTCCGGTGTGGCCCGCCTTGAGATCCGACCCCCAGAACATCGTGCGCTCGGCGACGACGCCCCCCGACTCCACGTTCACCACCGCGGCGAAGGACTTGCGATCCAGCTCTGGAATCGTCGCGTTGATGTCGACCGTGACGCGCTCCTCGGCGGGCACGGTGTAGCTGCGCTCGATGGGCGTGGCCGGCGCCGCGCGCAGATAGGTGATGCGCACGTTCGAGGGCGAGGGGTTCGGGTTGGCGAGCGCGATGCGCTCGATGAAGCTCTCGGTCGAGCCTTCTGCCAGGATCTGCTGGTTCGGGAGGCGCGGGTCAGTGCCGCCCCGGTACTCGGCGAGGTTGTTGACGCCGTCACCATCAGGGTCGGCGTTCGGGTCGCTCACCTCGTACTGCATCTCCCACGCATCGTCCATGCCGTCCTTGTCGATGTCGATCGGTACGGTCGCGCCGGTGTAGGGCGCGAACCGGATGGGGCCGCCCGAGACGCGGCGGAGCGAGTGATACGGCGCGCTCGTCGGGCCGTCCTCGACCGTGGCGATGATCCACACGCGCTGGCCGATCGGGATGGCCGGCGCGGCCGCCTTCAGGTTCCACTCGTATTGGCCGGCCGTCGCCGCGACCGTCGCGATGCGCACGCGCGCGGCCGACGGCGAAGGCTTGGCGTCGCTGACGACGTAGTCGAGGATGACGCGCGCGTCGGCGCCCGCCGTGCCGGCGACCTCGCGCGAGAACGTCGCGTCGGCGACCGACCACTTGATGAGGAACCGTCCGTCGAGGTCCGACTCGTCGTCGGCCGTGAGCGTCACGTTGCCCAGGCGGAACCAGCGCTGGGCCAGACTCTCGTAGGGATCGATGCGGAGGCTGTCGATGGCGCCCGACATCCACAGCCGATCGCCCGCTCCCGGCGTGCCTGGAGCGTCAATCTCGCAGTCGATGCAGGTGCCGTCGCGATCGACCTTGCTGAGCGCACCCAGATCGAGGCTGAAGGTCACCGGCGCGCTGTCGAGCATCAACAGGTCGTTGGTGTTGGTGTAGGCCCACGCGTAGTCGGGGCCGTGCCAGATGGCGCGCACCATGCCGCCCCACGTGTCGCTGAGCGCCTGAGAGGCCTTCAGGTCGGGCCTGTCGTACTGCAGCGTGAAGGTCAGGTGGCGGTAGCGCGCCGGATCGATGACGCCTGTCTTGTTCCACACCGGCGCCACGTAAGGATCGGGATTCCCCGTCACCGACGTCGCCTCGAGACCGTTGGTCGTGTAGGCGGCCGACGCCAGGTTGCCCAGCGTGCCGTGACGCGTCACGTCGAGCTGGTTCTTGAGGTCCCAGGGATCGCCGTACTTCTTCAGCGCGAGGTCCTCGCCTCCGCGCGCGTCGGGCTCGAGCACCGTCACCACGGGCGCAGGGTCCACGTTCACGCGCGCCACGTCTTTCGTCGTCCCCGCATTGGTCTTCGCCGTGACGACCCACGTGCCGGGCGGCAGGTAGCCGTAGTCCCAGTTGAAGCTCCCGGTTCCCGCAAACGTCGTCTTGTTCGTGCCGTCGTCGGGGAAGATCTGGACGGTGTCGCCCGTTTCAACGTGGCGGGCCGTCAAGGTGACGCTCGACCCCGTGGTCGTCCAGTTCAACTGGAGGGTCGTCTCGAGACCGCGCGGGATGAGCCGCACCCAGTCGACGTCCACGGTCGCACCGGCGCCGAGCTCGTTGCCAAGGCCGACGCGAAGGCCACGGATGGTGCCGGTGTAGGCCGCACCGGTGCCCCAGTACTGGGACACGGTGTCGAGGTCCATCTTGTAGATGTGGAACCTCGAGGTGCTCGACTGCTCGGCCACCGGCGACTGGTTGACGTACTTCCTCGCCGACATCGAATCGAAGCCCGACGACAGGAACAGCCGCTGGCCGAAGGTGCCTGCGGTACGCGAGGCCTGCGTGAACCAGACGACGTCCAGCACATCCGTCGGCGCGTTGACCGAACGCTTCATGCGCACGACGAGGCGCTTGTAGCGCGAGGCGTCAATCGGGAACGCCACGCCGGTCTTGCTGGCGGTGTTGAAGGCGCCGCCGACGCCCTCGAAGAGCATCTGGAGGTTCGGCGAGGCGCCCGTCGCGGTGCCGCGGAAGACGCCCCCGGTGAGACTGGGCGGCCAGACCCAGTTGTCGGAGAACATCCAGACGTAGTCGCCCGTCTGCTCGAAATCCCAGGGGTCGTGGATGACCGCCGTGGCAAAATCCTGAGCGCTGCGGACCCGGACTTCGGGTACCTGCGCGGCCGCCATAGAAGGCAGCATGGCCAGCGCAAGAGTTACACTCCAGCTTCGGAACAGTCGTCCGAGCGACAGCATCGCCTTGGCCTCGGTCGGTGATTTACTGAACAAATTGCTGAGCATCGTCCTCAGGGACGGACTTCCGACATAGAGGCATGCAAAAGCATTGCCGAGCTCGGCTGTCGAGATCGGGCCAGAACCACGGTCCAGCTGTTCCTCTGCAAGGACAGAATCGTCAGTTGGAAGACGGAACTGTAGGGGTCGGCTGGCGCTCGA
This sequence comes from Vicinamibacteraceae bacterium, assembly GCA_023384595.1. Classification (GTDB taxonomy): domain Bacteria; phylum Acidobacteriota; class Vicinamibacteria; order Vicinamibacterales; family JAFNAJ01; genus JAHDVQ01. The sequence goes on from JAHDVQ010000068.1 coordinate 6,718, forward strand.
CGGCTGTGGGTAGCACGGACTCGCTGGAGGGCGGGGGGGTCGAAGGCTACTTGGCGCCCCGGCCCCGCAGGACGGCAGGGATGGTGAGCAGGGCGATCTTGAGGTCGAGCCAGAGCGACCAGTTGTCGATGTACTGGAGATCGAGCCGCATCCACTCCTCGAAGGTCAGCTCGCTGCGGCCGCTGATTTGCCAGAGGCACGTGAGGCCGGGCTGCATCGAGAGCCGGCGGCGCTGCCATGGCGCGTACTGACGCACCTCTTCGACGACCGCCGGACGCGGCCCGACGAAGCTCATGTCGCCGCGCAGGATGTTCCAGAGCTGCGGCAGCTCGTCGAGGCTCGTGCGGCGGAGGAAGCGGCCGAGCGGCGTGACGCGCGGGTCGTTCGTCATCTTGAAGGCCGGGCCGTCCATCTCGTTGAAGGGTTCGAGCGCCGCCTTGAGCACCTCGGCATCGGTGCGCATCGAACGGAACTTCAGGAAGATGAAGGGACGCCCGTGCAGGCCGCAGCGGATCTGCTTGAAGAGCACGGGACCCGGCGACGTGAGTTTGACGAGCAGCGCGATGAGGGCGAACAGCGGCGCGAGCACGACCACCAGCGCCGCCGCGAGCGTGATGTCGAGGCAGCGCCGGACGAACAGCAGCACCTCGTCGCGCGGGGCGGTGCTGAAGGTGAGCAGCGGCAAGCCGCCGAACTCGTCGAAGGTGATCGTCGAGAGCGACTGCGGCAGGAAGTTCACGACGAGGCGCGTGACGACGCCCAGCTCCTCGAGCTGGAGCAGCACGTCCTCGACCTTCTTCAGCTCGCCGTGGCTGGCCGAGGGCGCGAAGATGACTTCGTCGATGACGACGCCCGAGAGCACCGACTGCGGGATGTCGTCGTAGGCGCCGAGCACCCGATAGGGCCCGATCCGGTCGTCACGCCACGTGCCGTCGGTGGCCGCGCCGATGACCTCGAGGCCCCAGTCGCGGTGCGCGTCGACATTGCGCGCCACGCGCTCGACCTCGTCACGGCCGCCGGCCACGAGCACGCGACGCCTCGTGGCGGCGTCGAGCACCAGGGCCCGGACGAACGCGCGCCCGCCGGCGATGAAGACGATGTCGAGGAAGAAGAAGAGCGCGATGAGGGGGCGGCTCACGTAATCGAGCTTGGCGACGAAGACCACGGCGAGCAGGAGCAGGGCGGCGACGCCGATCGCTCGCAGGAGCCGCGAGACCTCGGGCCGCAGGGCGCGGCTCGACCGCCGCCCGTAGAGGCCGAAGGCGTGGAAGACCAGCGCCCAGAGCGGCAGGATGATGGCCAGCAGCGGCAGATACTGGGTGAGGGGGTAGACGGGCCCCAGGGCGGAGACCCCCGACACCCAGTCGCGCACGGCGTGCGCGGCGGCGAGCGCTCCCGTCGTGGCGAGCAGGTCGGCCACGAGATAGGTCGCCGTGACGAGTCGGGCGCGTTCGGCGATCACGGGGCGGTCGCGCAGGGAATCGGGGTCATTGACGACGGACGAGCGATGTCAGGAGCGCCTCATAGGCCTCGGTCACCGCGTCCCATGAGTATCGCGCCTCGGCCCGGCTTCGCGCCAGCCGCCGCAGGCGCTCCACCCGCGCGGGGTCGGCGTCGAGCTCGGTGAGCACCGCGGCCAGCGTGTCGGGGTCGGCCGCCTCGAACCAGGCCGCAGCCTCACCCAGCACCTCCCGATGCTCGGGGACGTCGTTGGCGACCACGGCGTTCCCGAATCCCATCGCCTCGACGAGGGCCGGATGCGTTCCGCCGACTTCCGTGGCCTGCACATAAAGATACGCGTGCGCCTGCAGTTCGCGGTAACCCTCTCCATACACGGCGCCCGTGAAGACGACCCGCGGACCGGCCCGCGCCACCAGCGTCGCCTTGTAGGCATCGGCGTAGGGCGCGTCGCCCACCACGACGAGCCGGCGACCGAGGGTCGTGCGCTCGTAGCCTTCGACGACCGCGAGCGCGTTGTTCTCGGGTTCGAGCCGGCTGACGTACAACACGTACTCGTCGGGCTCGAGGCCGAAGCGGTCGAGCGTGGCCCGCCCGGCATCGCGCCCGACACGGCACCCGTACGGAATGAAGGTCGACGCCGCCCCGTACCGCTCGCGGTAGTACGCCCGGATGACCTCGGCGTCGGTGACGATGGCCGAGGCCACCCACGTGGCCGCGCGTTCCGACAAGAGATACCACGCGCGTCCAAGCGCGTTCCACTTCTGCCGTTTCCACTCGAGCCCGTCCACGTTGAGCGCGACGGGCAGGCCGCGGAGGCGCGGCCACGCGCACACGAGGGCGTTGGCCGCGTTGCAGACGAGCAGCACGTCGTAGCGGCCTGGCGAGGCGTGGACGACCGAGCGCGCCGTGTGCACGAGCGTATCGAGGTACTTGTGCCTGACGGTGGGCAGCACCACCAGACGCACGCCGCGATGGGACGTCATGCCGGGATCGACGTAGTGCGTCCGGCCGTACACCGTGACGTCGTGTCCGCGCGCGGCCAGGCGGACGCC
>JAHDVQ010000068.1:9330-16321 GCA_023384595.1 Vicinamibacteraceae bacterium
GTGAACCACCACGCCATCTCCCGCCCCGTCGCGCGCCGGCGCGCCATGATGGCGCGGCGCCACCGTCGCGCACGCGGCAGCAGGCGGACCACGTCGCCGAAGGCCCCCAGCGAGGTCCGCTCGCGCAGGAGGACGTAGCCGGCCACCTGCACGTCGCGCCACAGTGCAGGCAGCGCGAAGCGCAGGGCATGCCCCACCGTCTGGTTCTTGAGGCGCAGCAGGAAGCGGTTGCGCACCGACCAGCGGTTGACCTCTGGTGGCAGGCTGGCGCGGCGCTCCGGCGTCACGCGGCGCCGGTGCCAGGCCACCGCCGCGGGGACGTAGCAGGTGCGCCAGCCGAGCAGCCGTGCGCGCCACGCGAGGTCGGCGTCTTCGCGGTACGAGAAGAACGCCTCGTCGAACACTTCCCCGTCAACGGCCACATCGTCGAGCATCGTGCGCCGGTAGAACGCGGCGGCGCCCGTCACGCCGAAGACCTCGGCCGGCTCGTCGTACTGTCCGCGGTCGGGCTCGCCGGCGCCCCGATCCAGGTGGCGCATCGAGGGCGTCATCACGATGCCCGTCGAGTCGACGATGCCCGTCGGCTCGAGCCGCAGCAGCTTGCCGGCGGCGGCCCCTGCGGAGGCGTGGGCCTCGAGCGCGGCCACGGCCGTCGCCACGAACGCCGGCCCCAGCACGACGTCGGGGTTGAGCGCGAGGTAGTACGCCGACGAGGTCTCGCGAATCAGACGGTTGTGCGCGGCGGCGTAGCCGGTATTGCGATCGAACCGGTGGCGGCGCGCGACGACGGAGTGCTCGAGGCGCGCCCACGTGTCGTCGCTCGACGCGTTGTCGGCGACGACCACCTCGAGGCCCGGCCATGTCTGGGCGGCCAGCGCCTCGAGACACGCGTCGATGTCGCCGGCCGCGTTCCAGGTGACGACGCCCGCCACGACGCGTGGAGGCGCACCGTGGCTCACGATGGCGCGTCCTCGGTGACGAGGGGCGGCGCGGCGCTGTGATCGCTGCGGCTGCGCACGAGATCGAGGAAGAAGGCGCCGAAGGCGAGCTGCGCGCCCACCACCATCAGCGTCAGCCCCAGAATGGCCCGGCGCACCTCCATGAGCTGGCCGAAGCCCGAGGCGATCCACTGCCAGAGAATCAGGAGGTTCAGCACGAAGCCTGCCACGAACACGATGGCGCCGGCGACGAGGCCTCGTTCGAGCGTGAACCACCGGGGCGGGGTCTTCCAGCTGCGCGCGAAGAGCCCGAGCAGCGACAGCTCCGTGCCGAGGATGGCGAGCGCCGCGCCGAGGAACATGACGTGGTAGTCGAGGTGCAGGCGCCCGATGCTGAGCGGTCCACCCGCGAGCGCGACGAGGAGCACCAGCCCGAGGATCGACAGCACGAGCCCCGGCGCGGTGAAGAGGTGCGTCGGGCTGTAGAGGAGGAGCAGCCGGAGATGCCGCCATCCGTCGCGGAACGTCCGCAGCTTCGACTCGCCCTCGCGCGGCAGGTACGAGATCGGGATCTCCTCGATGCGCCATCCGCCGCGCGCCGCGGCAATCAGCATCTCCGAGGCGAACTCCATGCCGCCCGTCCGCAGCGCGAGCCGCTCGTAGGCCTCGCGGCGGAACGCCCGGAACCCCGAGTGCGTGTCGACGACGCGCGTGCGATAGAAGAAGTTGAGCGTGGCCGAGAGCAGCGGGTTGCCGACGTAGCGATGGAGCCACGGCATGGCGCCGGGCGCGATGTCGCCGAGCAGCCGCGATCCGAGCACGAGGTCGGCCCCGGCGTCGACGCGAGCCACCAGTTCCTCGAGCCGCGTGAAATCGTAGGTGTCGTCGGAATCGCCGATGACGACGATCTCGCCGCGTGCCGCGCCGATGCCGCCGCGGTAGGCGTTGCCGTACCCGCGGGGGCTGACGTGCACGACGCGGGCGCCGGCCTCGCGCGCGATCGCGACCGAGCCGTCGGTCGAGCCGTTGTCGGCGACCACGATCTCGCCCTCGCGGCCGAGCCGTGCGAGGCCCTCCTTCGCGCGGACGATCGAGCGGGCGAGCGTCGCCGCCTCGTTGAGGCACGGCATCACGACGGAGACGGCCACGCGATCGGTCACGGCGCGCCGCCCTCCGTCTGGCGCTTCGCCCGGTCGTGGGCGCGCCGGTGCTGCCAGCGCATCAGCACCCGTCCCGGCGTGGTGTCCTTCAGCCACTCGATCGTCTGCTCGGAAACGCCCACGGCGCGTGCCGTGCGCTTCATGCGCTTCACCAGCCCGTAGCCACCGGCTGCGAGCCGCCTTCGCTCGCGCGCGGTCCGCGCCCGATCGGCGGCCGGGCGCGCAGCCGCGACGAAGTCGGCGAGCGGGCGTGCCACGGCGGACCAGCGCAGCGCCTGGCCCGTCTCGCGCGATCGCCGCGCGCTGTCCCGCCGCAGGCCCTCGTCGTCGATGATACGCCGCAGGGCGGCCGCGAGTGCCTCGACATCGCCCGGCGGCACGACCATCCCGAGCCCTTCGCGCGCGACGAGCTCGGCGAACCAGTCGCCGTCCGAGCACAGGATCGGCAGGCCTGCCCACAGGTAGTCGAGCATGCGCGTGCGGAACGAGAGCCGCGTCTCGAGGTGATCGCCGTGGGTGCTCACGCCGAGGTCGGCATCCGCGAGCCACGCCGCGCGCGCCTCGTAGTCGACCCACTCGTTGAAGACGACGTGGCGGCCCTCGAGGCCGAGCGACGCCGCGAGCGCGCGGCTCCGTTCGACGGCCTGCATGGGCGCCACCTGCGGGTTCGGATGCCGGATCCCCATGAAGACCAGGCGCACCTGCGGATGCGTGACCGCCACGCGTCCGACCGCGGCGATGAGCGTCTCGGGATCCTGCCAGTCGAGAATCGACCCGCCCCAGAGCAGCACGAACGCGTCGCGTGGCACGCCGGCGAGCCGCCCCTTGATGGCCGGCTCGAGACCGCGCTGCGCCATGTGCAGCGAGAGCGGCTCGTCGGGCACGCCGAACGGGACGACGTCGATGAGCCGCCGCAGCGCCGGGTCGTCGGTGTAGGTCTCGGGATTCACCCGGCCCGCGGTGTGGAGCGCGCCGAGCCAGAAATCGCGCTGGCGCTCGCTCGCGCACAGGAAGAAGTCGCCGGCGCCGAGCTGCGCGTTCTGGATCGTCAGCAGCGAGGCGGCCTCGTCGATCACGGGGCGCGAGGCTTCCTCGCCCGAGGCGAGCCGGCTGGCGTGCATCTCGAGGTGCTCGACCGTGAACGGGCAGTACAGGTCGACGACGAGCGCGCCGGTGTCGGCGAGGAAGGGGAACTGCAGGAGGGTGAAGCCCTGCACCACGAACACGTCGCAGCGATCGGCCGCCTTCCGCAGCGAGTTGGGCCGCTGCGGATCGTACTGCCACAGCGTCACGCGCGGCTCGTCGATCTCGGGACGGTACGGCGTGGCGAGCACGACGCTCGCCGCCCCCGAGAGCGCCCGTGCGAGCTCGAGCGCGCGGATGCCCGGGCCCGACATGCGGGCCTGCAGGGGTTCGTGCGTGACGATGAGCACGCCGGGCCGCTGCCGGAGCGCGCGATCCGCGCCAAACGTCCGCAGGAGGGCCTCCTGCGCCAGGTGCCATGCCTGGCCGGGACTCGCCGACTCGAACGTCGATCCGAAGCCTGTCACGAGATCCTCGTCGGGCACCGTTCTCCAGCGCGCGAGCCGCGCCCTCTCGGTCGCCACGTGCGGCAGCATGTCGAGCGCCGCGCCGAGGGCAGCCCAGCGCTCCACCGGGAAGTCGCGGACGAGGCCGGGCGTCGCGGCCTCGGCCGGCGCGGCACGGCGCACAGGAGCGGCACGGCGCACAGGGGCGGTGTCGGCGTCTGCCCGCCCCCCAGAGTTCGACACGCGCCGCGAGTGCCCGGCGAGCCGCCGGGCCGCCGGATGCGACACGTCGATGGCCGCGCCGTCCAGCACGCGGCGCACACGAAGCAGCAGCATGACGGGCAGTACGGCGTCGAGCGTCGCGGCCTCGTACCGCTTGAGCGTGGTGACGAGCGAGTTCCGCTCCAGCAGGAACAGCTTCTGCCCTGCCGGCTGGCGGCTCGACGTGGCGCCGTGGCGGTGATACGCGATGGCCTCGGCCACCAGCGCGATGTCGCCGCCGCTGGCGCGCACGCCCCATCCGAGGTCGATGTCGTCGTAGTAGGCGAAGAGCGCGGCATCGAAGCCGCCGGCCCGTTCGTACGCGTCGCGCGTGATCGCGAACGCGCCGCCGTTCGGAAAGAACGTCGTCGTGACGTCGGACACGTCGCGCCGGACCGGCGCGCCATAGTGCAACTGGTAGCCACGACCCTCGAAGTTCATCGTGCCGGCCACGAAGTCGAGGCGCCGCCCGTCCCAGCTGAGCACACGCGCCGCGGCGCAGGGATGGGCGGCGTCGAGGGCGCCGGCGAGCCGCTCGAGGAACGCCGGTTCGACGCGCATGTCGTTGTTGAGGAACACGAAGACGTCGCCACGCGCCGCCTCGACGCCGGCGACGTTGCCTCCCGTGAAGCCGCGGTTCTCGTCGAGCGCGACAAGGCGGACATCCGGGAAGCGCTGGCGCACGAACTCGACGCTGCCGTCGCGCGAACCGTTGTCCACGAGTACGATTTCGAAGCGGTCGCGCGGAAGCGTACTCGCCTCGAGCGAAGCCAGGCACGGTTCCAGGTGCTCGCGCCCGTTCCATGTGACGACGATCACGGACAGGGACAGGGGATCGGCGGATGTGCGGATCGGCGGATCGGCGACTCGAGTCCCCTCTCGCTTCGCTCGCTGCGGCGAGGGCGTCCCCTCTCGCGCCGCTCGCTGCGGCGACGCGGCGCTGGCGAGGTCGTCGGCGGTGGTGACGATCCAGTCGGCGACCGCGTCGATGGCCAGCAGCGGCACGAGCGTTGCCGCCTCGTCGGCGGGCCACAGACCGGCCGCCCGTGCCGCCGCCACACGACGCGCGCGCAGGAACGGGCGCTTCCCCCACGCCCCGCCGAAGCCGAGTCGTGCCGTGTCGATGCCCGAGGCCCGCCACGCCTCGCCCAGCACGTCCGCGACGGCAGCGGCGACGGCGCGTCCGCGCGCCGGTCCGTCGAGCACCCGGACCATCGTGCGCAGCCGTGCCGTGATCGTCAGGAACGGCCCGAGCACAGGATCGTCGAGCACGCCGCCGGCGTACCCCTCGTCGGGCGGCACCTGCACGGTGACGACGCGCACGCCCCGCACGAGGGCGCGCGCGGCCAGGTCCTCGACACTCGCGACACCATCGCCATCGTCGTCGAACCCGCCGAGCGCCCTCCAGTCGCTGACGTGGGCCGCGACGGCCGGCACGGGGAATCGAGCGAGCCGGGCCCTCCATGTCTCGATCGCCCCGCGCCGCGTGAAGGCCTCGTGAATGCGCGCGACGATGTCGTCCTCGCCGTCCGACGGCCGCAAGCCCGCCCACGCCTCGACGTGAGCGGCAAAGGCCCCAGGCGTCGTCTCGCCTCCGGCGACCGCGACAGCGAGCACGCCCGGAGCCGCCGCCTCGATGAGCGCGTCGGCCCACGCCCCTCCGCCGGCCGGCCATGGCGACGTCTGCGCCAGGACGAGATCGGGAGGCGGGGAACCCGCGGGATCGGGAGAGGAGCCCGGCGAACCCGTCCGCACTTCGACCACCGAACCCGGGAAGCGCGCCGCAATCGCCCGCGCCGCGGTGGCGCCGTCAGGACGGCACTGGAGCGTCAGGGTGCGCACGGTCAGGAGGCCGGAATCGCCTGGAACGGTTCGATCCGCCAGTCGCCGTTGACGGTGACGAGGCCGAAGCGCTCGTCGGTGCCGCCCTCGACCACGCGCAGCGGCGCGACGCGCTCGCGATGGTCGTAGGCGTGCACGAGGTGGTAGTCGTAGGCCGACACCGACAGGTAGTACTGCCCGGGCAGCAGCGGCAGCGCGGGAATGCGGAACACGACTCGATGGCGCCCCGAGAACGTATCGATCGGGAAGCCGTTCATCCGCGTGTTCGGCCCCGTCACGTGCGCGCCGTCATCCCGTGAGATGCCCAGGCCGAACACCGGGTTGCGGACGGGCGCATCGGCGCGCGCCGCCATCACGATCTCGAGCGCGTCGCCGGTGCGCGCCACGCTGATGGCCTGGCCAGCGGCGTCCCGCACCACGACCTCGTCGATGACGATCTCGCGCGAGCCCCAGCGCAGCTCCTCGGCCGAGGCGTCGAGGCCGGCCGACTGGCGGTGGTATCGTGCGACGACGTCGCCCACGGGCCCGCGGGCCGCGACGCGGCCGTGATCGAGCAGCAGCCCCTCGCGCGCCATGCGCTCGGCGAGCTGCGCGTCGTGCGTCACGATGACGACCGTCACGCCCGCGTCCTGGAACGACTTGAGCTTCGCCATGCACTTGCGCTGGAAGCTCTCGTCGCCCACGGCGAACGCCTCGTCGATGAGCACGATCTCGGGATCGAGGTGCACCGCCACGCCCATGGCCAGGCGCATGTACATGCCCGACGAGTAGGTTCGCACGGGCATGTCGATGAACGGCTCGATCTCCGAGAACTCCACGACCGCGTCGAAGAAGCGATCGACGTCGCGCCGCGAGAAGCCGTGGAGCGAGGCGTTCAGGTAGACGTTCTCGCGGCCCGAGAGCTCCGGGCTGAAGCCGGCGCCGAGCTCGAGCAGCGACGTGACGCGCCCCCGCACGTCCACGCTCCCGCCGTCGGGTTCGAGAATGCCCGCGATGAGCTGCAGCAGCGTGCTCTTCCCACTGCCGTTGTGGCCGAGAATCGCGACCGTCTCGCCCGATCCGACCTCGAACGAGACGTCCGAGAGGGCCCAGAACTCGCGCGAGGTCCGATCGCGCCCGCGGCCGAGCCCGAGCATCCACTCCTTGAAGCCGCCGCGGGCCTGGCGGAAGAGCATGTATCGCTTCGACACGTGGTCGAGCGAGATGGCGCGGGACATCTGGGCGAGTCTAGTCAACGGTCTGGCGGACGGTCAACGCGGCG
>JAHDVQ010000068.1:16421-21611 GCA_023384595.1 Vicinamibacteraceae bacterium
CGCTCGCCGGCGGCGCCTCCACCGCGCAGAGCTTCCGCATCGACGCCGACGGCCTCGAGCGCGTGCGCATCCCGGTCGTCGCGGCGCGCGTGCCCGGGCGCGGGCGCATCGTGGCCGACCTCGAGGTGCGCGAAGACGAGGGGTGGCGGCGCCTGTTCCGCGACACGGTCGACGCGCGGCGCGCGGCCGTGCGTGGCCATGTGCTCGTCACGTTCCCCCGCCAGCCGCACTCGCGCCACTTCACCTACCGCGTGGTCCTGCGCGGCCTCGACATCCCGGCCGAGACCCCGCTCGTGGCGCTCGCGTCGCGCCACGCCAGGGACCCCGCCCTGCAGTTCTGGATCAACGACGAGGAGCGATGGGGCGACCTGTCGCTCGAGGCCGAGACGGCCGGGGCGACCCCGCACGGCCGCCTGCGCCCGCTCTTCCCCGGCTGGCCCGACGTGGCGATTGCCGCAGTGCTCGTCGCCGCGCTCCTCGCGTGGAACGTGGTGTTCGCGCTCGCGCTGTGGCGCGCGTTCGCGCCCTCGCCGGCGCCGCCGCCGCCGTCAGACCAGCTCGCCGAACCGCCGTTCGTGACGTGAGAACACGTAGAGCCCGGCCCCGGCGGCGACGAGCGTCGCCGCCGCCATCACGCTCCACACGAGGGGCTCGCTCAGCCGCCCGTGCAGGATGGCGTCACGATACGCGGTCAGGAACGCGGCGAGCGGGTTGGCGAGCATCAGCGCGCGGATCCGTTCGGGCACCAGTTCCACGGAATAGACAATCGGGGTCAGCCAGAAGAGGAACTGGATGGCGACGTCGATGAGGTGACGGATGTCGCGGAAATACACGTAGCCGGTCGCCGCGAGCAAGGCGACGCCCGCCGTGAAGACGAGCTGCAGCGCCATGATCGCGGGCACGGCGAGCCAGGCCGCCGAGAGCGTGGTCCCGAGGGCGAGCGAGACCGGCACGAACACGGCGTAGGCCAGCGCGAACATCACGAACTGCGCCAGCGTCGAGGCCACGGGCAGCACGGCGCGGGGGAACCGCACCTTGCGGACGAGCGGTGCGTTGTCGGCCACCGCCCCGGTGGCGTGTCCGATGGCCCCGGTGAAGAACGTCCAGGGGAGCAGGCCGAGCAGCAGGAACACGGGAAACCGCTCGATCTGCAGCTTGATGACGTAGGCGAAGGCGAAGGTGTAGACCGCCGCGAGCACGAGCGGGTTGACGAGCGACCAGGCCACGCCGAGCGCCGACCCCTTGTAGCGCAGCCGGAGGTCGCGGTGCACCAGGTGTCGCACGAGATCCCGATAGGCCCACACCCCGCGCACGGTAGCCAACATGCGGCCGCGAGTGTAGCATGAGGGATCGCGCCGGGCCCGCCCCTGCCGGCTTCGAGACCCATGAAGAAGACGCACATCATCGCCATCCTCGTCATCGTCGTCCTGGCGCTGGCGCTGTATTTCATGCGACGCGGCAGCGATGGCGTCGCCGTCATCAACCTCGTCGACCTGTTCCCCGGCGCGGCGAAGGCCTCGACCATGCCGGCCGACCAGGCCCTGCACGTCAAGGTGCTGGACGTCGGCGGCGACAGCCGCACCGCCATCTTCATGCACCCGACGAGCCGCCTGACCTACAAGGACGTGCTCGTGCCCGACGATGCGTGGCTGCGGGCGTGGGTGGCGCTCGATCCGGCGATGTGGGACAAGGGGGGCGACGGGGTGCTCTTCCGCTTCGGCGTGTCCGACGGAAGGTCCTACGAGGAGTTCGTGAACCTCGTCGTCGATCCGGCCCACAACCCGAACGATCGCAAGTGGCAGCCGGTGATGGTGGATCTGTCGGCGTTTGCGGGCATGCGGGTCGATCTCATCTTCAACACCAACTCGAGCCCGCCCGGACGGCCGGCCAGCGAGCAGTTCGACTGGGCCTACTGGGGCAGCCCCGAAGTCATCGTGCAGCGCTGATGAAGGTCCCGCTTCTCGATCTGAAGGCTCAGTTCGCCCCGATCCGCGGCGAGGTGCTCGCCGCCATCGAACGCGTCGCCGACAGCCAGTTGTTCATCCTCGGGACCGAGGTCGAGGCCCTGGAGCGCGAGGTCGCGGAGATGCTGGGCGTCGCCCACGCCGTGGGCGTCTCGTCGGGCACCGACGCCCTGCTGGCCGCCCTCATGGCGCTCGACGTCGGCCCGGGCGACGAGGTGGTCACCACGACCTACTCGTTCTTCGCGACGGCAGGGTCGATCGTGCGGCTGGGAGCGCGGCCCGTCCTCGTCGACATCGACCCGGTCACCTTCAACCTCGATCCCGAACAGACGCTCGCCGCCTGCACCCCCCGCACGAAGGCCCTCCTGCCGGTGCACCTCTACGGACAGGCGGCCGACCTCGATCCGATCGTCCTTGGGGCGCGCGACCGCGGGATCGCGGTGGTCGAGGACGCCGCCCAGGCCATCGGCACGCGCTACAAGGGCCGCGAGGTGGGCGGCATCGGGACGCTCGGGTGCTTCTCGTTCTTCCCGAGCAAGAACCTGGGCGCGTTCGGCGACGGGGGCCTCGTCACGACCAACGACGCGGCGCTCGCCGAGAAGGTGCGGCTGCTGCGCGGGCACGGCATGAAGCCGAAGTACTACCACCACATGGTGGGGGGCAACTTCCGGCTGGACGCGCTGCAGGCCGCGGTGCTGCGGGTGAAGCTTCCGCACCTCGCGGCGTGGACCGAGGCGCGGCGTGCGAACGCCGCACGGTATCGCGCGCTCTTCGCCGAGCTCGACCCCGAGGGGCGCGTCGGCCTGCCGCACGAAGTCGCCAGCGGCTATCACATCTACAACCAGTTCGTCGTGCGCGTCCCCGGGCGTGACCGCGTTCGCGAGGCGCTCGCCGCCGACGGCATCGGCACCGAGATCTACTACCCGCTTCCCTTCCATCGTCAGCCGTGCTTCGCCTCGCTCGGGGCCGACCCGGGTGCGTTCCCCGAAGCCGAGCGCGCCGCCGCCGAGACCCTGGCGCTGCCCATCTACGGCGAGCTCACGGCCGGGGAGCAGCGCTACGTCGTCGAGCGCCTGGTCGCGCATGTCGTCTGAGGAGCCTTCATGAAGGTCGCCGTTCCCCCGAGCCCCGCGGCGTCTGCGCCCGCTCCGACGCGCGGCCGCTGGCCGAGCATCACGACCCAGATCTTCATCGGCCTGGTGCTCGGCATCGTGCTCGGCCACTTCCTGCCCGAGTGGGGCACGGCGATCAAGCCGCTCGCCGACGCCTTCCTGCGGATGATCAAGATGATCATCGCGCCGCTGCTGTTCTCGACCCTGGTGGTCGGCATCGCGGGCACGGGCGACCTGAAGGCGATGGGCCGCATCGGACTGAAGGCCATCATCTACTTCGAGGTGGCCACGACCATCGCGCTCTTCCTCGGCCTATTCATGGTGAACGTCTTCAAGCCCGGCGCGGGCCTCGCGGTGCCGATCGGCGCGAGCACCGAGGAGCTGGCCACGCTCGCCACGAAGCAGCAGACGGGGTGGGACATCTTCCTCCACCTGTTCCCGACGTCGGTCTTCGACTCGATGGCGCGGGGCGACATCCTGCAGGTGGTCGTCTTCTCGACGTTCTTCGGCATCGCGCTCGCCGCCATCGGCGACAAGGGCCGGCCGGCGGTCGAGTTCTTCGACAGCGTGGCGCACGTGATGTTCAAGTTCACGGGCTACGTGATGCTGTTTGCCCCCATCGGCGTCTTCGCGGCCATCGCCGCCACGGTCGGGAGCAAGGGGCTCGGCATCCTCATCACGCTGGGCAAGCTCGTGGTGGTGATGTACGCCGGCCTCGCCATCTTCGTGCTCATCGTCATCCTGGGCGTCGCGTGGATCATCCGCGTGCCGTTCCTGGCGTTCGTGAAGGCCATTCGCGAGCCCTTCCTGATCGCGTTCACGACGGCGAGCAGCGAGGCCGCGCTCCCGAAGTCGCTCGAGGTCATGGAGCGCTTCGGCGTGCCGAAGAACATCGTCGGCTTCGTGCTGCCCACCGGCTACAGCTTCAACCTCGACGGCACGACGCTCTATCTGTCGCTGGCCTCCGTGTTCGTCGCCCAGCTCGCGGGCATCGACCTCACGATCGGCCAACAGCTCGTGATGATGCTGACGCTCATGCTGACGAGCAAGGGGGTCGCGGGCGTGCCTCGGGCCGCGCTGGTGGTGCTCACGGCAACGCTCACCACCTTCGGTCTCCCCCTCGAGGGCGCGGCCATCCTGCTCGGCATCGACCAGATCCTCGACATGGGCCGGACGGCCGTCAACGTGATGGGCAACTGCATCTCGACGGCGGTCGTGGCGCGCTGGGAGGGCGTGCTGGACGACGAGAAGATGGCGCGGTTCGCCGCGGGCGGGGCCGAACCGGCGAGCGCCGAAGCATGAAGGTCGTCGTCACCGGGGCGTCGGGACAGCTCGGCGCCGTCGTCGTCGCGCGCTCCCGGGCACGCGGCGACGAGGTCGTGGCGCTCGCGCGGCGCGACCTCGACGTGACCGACCACGACGCGGTCATGCGCATCGTCGCGGGCGCGACGCCCGACCTCCTGATCAACTGCACCGCCTACAACGCCGTCGATGCGGCCGAGAACGACGCGGCGGCGGCGCTCGAGGCGAACGCCTTCGCGGTGCGGTCGCTCGCGGCGGCGGCACGCGAGACGGGGGCGACGCTGGTGCACTACTCGACCGACTTCGTCTTCGACGGCTCGGCCACCGCGCCCTACGTCGAGACGGATCGGGCGCGTCCCCAGAGCGTCTATGGCTCGTCGAAACTGCTCGGCGAGTGGTTCGCGCTGGATGCGCCGCGCGCGTACGTGCTGCGGGTCGCCAGCCTGTTCGGCGGGCCCGCGGCGCGCAGCAGCATCGACCGCATCGCGCAGGCGCTCGCCGCCGGCCGTGCCGCGCCGGTGTTCGTCGACCGTGTCGTCTCACCCACGTTCGTGGACGATGCGGCGTGGGCCACCGAGACGCTGGTGGAGCGGCGTGCGGAACCGGGCCTCTATCACTGCGTCAACAGCGGATTTGCGACGTGGGCCGATGTCGGCCTCGAGATCGCGCGTGTCAAGGGTGTCCGACCGCGTCTCGAGCGCATCTCCGTCGCCGACGTGCCACTCAAGGCGTCGCGCCCCATCTTCGCGGCACTCTCGCCGGCAAAGCTCGCCTCGGCCGGCGTCCCGATGCCGACCTGGCAGGACGCGATT
>JAHDVQ010000069.1:0-17473 GCA_023384595.1 Vicinamibacteraceae bacterium
GGCGACGCGGCAGGCGCGCTCGCCCAGCTCGAAGCGTATCTCGGCATCGATGGCACCGCCCTCGAACCGGCCCGGCAGCTGGCGGCGCTCGCGACCGCGCGCGGCGAGGCACGCCTGGCACGCCTCGCCTACGAACGGCTCGCGACGGTGTGGCCCTACGAGGCCGAGAGCCACGCGGCGCTCGCGCGTCTCACCCGTACCGCGGGCGATGCCGCGGCGGCGCTCGCGCATCTGGAGCGCGCGCTCCTCGCCGGTCCGACCGATCGTGCCGGCACGCACACCGAGCACGCCGAAATCCTGCTCGCGGTCGGCCGGCCGGCCGAGGCCAAGCGTGCGGTGATGGAGGCGCTCGTCGCGGCGCCGCGCTACGAGCGCGCCCTCGATCTGCTGCTCCGCATCGTCGACGGAGGCGAGCCGTGACGCGCCGCCGCCTCGCGCTGCTCTGCGCCGCGGCCCTGCTGGGCATGGCGGTTCTCGTGCTCGATGTGTGGCCGGGGCGCACGGCGGCGCAGATTGCGCCCGAGGAAGGGCGCTTCGCGGGGCTCGAGTGGACGTTCGTGCGCGCGCGCTATTCGTCGTGGAACACCGACGGCTTCCGCGGCCGTTACGGGTCCGACCCCTGGGCCATCGACGGCCCCGCGGCCGAGCAGAACCTCTCGCGCCGGCTGCGCAGCGTGACGGCCATCCAGGTGAACGAGCCCATCGCGCTCTCGCTCGAGGACCCCGATCTGTTCAAGCATCCCTGGATCTACTTCGTGGAGCCGGGCAACCTGTCGCTGAGCGACACCGAAGCGGCGATCCTGCGCGAGTTCCTGCTGCGCGGCGGCACCGCCGTCTTCGACGACTTCCACGGGCCCATCGAGTGGGCGCACCTCGAGCAGGAGTTGCAGAAGGTGTTTCCGGACCGGCGCATCGTGCAACTGCCGCCGGAGCATCCCATCTTCCACTGCTTCTACTCGATCGACGAGTACCCGCAGATTCCCGGCCTCGGCTCGTTCTTCCGCGGCCGGACCTGGGAGAAGGGCGGCTTCGTGGCGGGACTCTACGCCGTCGTGGACGATGCCGGGCGCCCGATGGCGCTCATCAACTGGAACACCGACATGGGCGACGGGTGGGAGTGGTCGAGCGCCGAGGAGTACCCCGGCTACATCCGCCACACCGCCGAGGCCTACCGCATGATGATCAACGAGATCATCTACACGCTCACGCACTGACCGCTTTTCGACGCGCGCCCGTGGCCGCACAGGAACACCGCATGTCCACCGATCCCGCCGCCGTGGCCGACCTCGCCGAACGCGTTGCCCAGGGCCGACTGCGCATCCTCTCGGAGGTGCGGAAGGTCATCGTGGGCCAGGACGAGGTCATCGACCTCGTGCTGACGGCGCTCTTCACCGGCGGTCATTGCCTGATCACCGGCGTGCCCGGCCTCGCGAAGACGCTCCTCATCAGGACGCTGGCCGACGTGCTGCACCTGTCGTTCAAGCGCATCCAGTTCACGCCCGACCTGATGCCGTCCGACATCACCGGCACCGAGATTCTCGAGGAGCACGAGGGCACGCGCGCGCTGCGCTTCGTGAAGGGCCCGATCTTCGCGCAGATCGTGCTCGCCGACGAGATCAACCGCACGCCGCCGAAGACGCAGGCCGCGCTGCTCGAGGCCATGCAGGAGCGGCACGTCACGGCCGCCGGCCGCACCTACGCGCTCGAGCCGCCGTTCTTCGTGCTGGCGACGCAGAACCCCATCGAACTCGAGGGCACGTACCCGCTCCCCGAGGCCCAGCTCGATCGCTTCATGTTCAACATCGTGATGACCTACCTCCCCGAGGACGAGGAGGTCAGGGTCGTGACGCAGACCACCGGCGCCGACACGGTGGTGCCCGAGCGCGTGCTCGGCGGCGACGACATCCTCGCCTTCCAGCACCTCGTGCGACAGGTCGTCGTGGCCGACGACGTGGCGCGGTACGCGGTGAGGCTGGTGGCCGCCACGCGGCCCTCGGCCGACGGGGCGCCCGACTTCGTGCGCCGCTGGGTGAAGTGGGGCGCGGGCCTGCGCGCCTCGCAGGCGCTGGTGCTCGGGGCCAAGGCGCGCGCGCTCATGCAGGGGCGCTACCACGTGTCGGTCGGCGACCTGCGCGCCCTGGCGGGGCCGGTGCTGCGTCACCGGGTCATCACCAACTTCTACGCGGAATCGGAACAGGTCACGAGCGACACCATCGTCGCGCGGCTGGTGGAGAGCCTGCCCGCGCCGCGGAGCGGGATGTGAGCGCGCCGGCGCCGCGCGCCCCGGCGCAGTTCCTCGACCCGGCCGTGCTCGCGCGCATCGGCTCGCTCGAGCTGACGGCCCGCGTCATCGTCGAGGGCTTCCTGCAGGGCCTGCACCGGAGCCCGTTCCGCGGCTCGTCGGTGGAGTTCGCCGAGTACCGGCAGTACATGCCCGGCGACGACCCGGCGCGCATCGACTGGAAGGTGCTCGCGCGCAGCGACCGCTACTTCGTGAAGAAGTTCGAGCAGGAGACCAACCAGCCGTGTCACCTGCTGCTCGACGCGAGCGCGTCGATGGACTTCGGCTCGACGGGCATCACGAAGCTCCGCTACGGCACGTGGCTCACCGCGGCGCTCGCCTTCCTGCTGAACCGCCAGCGCGACGCGGTGGGGCTCACCGTCTTCGACGACGAGGTGCGGGCGTCGGTGGCGCCGGGCCTGCGCCCGGGACACGTGCGGCACCTGCTGGCCGCGCTCGACCGCACGCGGCCAGGGCTGCGCTCGAACCTCGCGCGCCCGCTGAACAGGCTGGCCGAGACCATGACGCGGCGCGGGCTCGTCGTGCTCGTCTCGGACCTGCTCGACGAGGTGGAGCCGACGGTGCAGGCCCTGCGCCACCTTCGCTTCAAGGGCATGGAGGTGATCGTCTTCCAGCTGATCGATCCAGCCGAGCGCGAGCTGCCGTACACCCGGTCGGCGCGGTTCGTCGACCCCGAATCGGCCGGGGCCGTGGTGACCTCGCCCGCGGCGGTGCGCGGGGCGTATCTCGCGAAGTTCGAGGCGTTTCTCGCGCGGTACCGCGACGAACTGGCGGGTGCCGGCGTGGAGCACGTCCTGGTGGACACCGGGCGGCCGTTCGAGTGGCCGCTCATGGAGTATCTGGCCGCGCGCCGGCGGCGGCTGTAACGAGGGGCCCGTGTCGTTCCTGTCCCCATGGTTCCTGCTCGGGATGCTGGCGGTGGGCGTGCCCGTCGTGCTGCACCTGCTGGCGCGGCAGCGGACGACCGACGTCCGGCTGCCGACGTGGCAGTTCCTCGACGGCGCTCCGGTGGAGTCCACGCGCCGCCGGCGTCCGGCCGATCTGCTTCTGCTGGCGCTTCGCGCGGCCGTCGTGCTGCTGCTCGCGCTGCTCTTCGCCCGGCCCTTCCTCCCGGCGCACGACGAACGTCGCCTGCTCGTCCTCGCACTCGACACCTCGGGCAGCATGTCGGCGCCGGCCACGTGGGCTTCGGCCCAGGCCGCGATCGAGCGACGGCTCGACGCGCGCGAGGGCGGCCAGGTGGCGCTCGTCGCCTTCGATCACGCGGTGCGGACGCTCATCGAGCCGACGAGCGACGCGGCGGCGGTGCGCCGTGCCGCGGAAGGCGCCCTCCCGAACGGGGGGCGCGGGAGCCTCGACGCCCTGATGGCGTTTGTCGCCACGGCGTGGCCCGGCGAGCCCGTCACGCTCGTGGTCGTGTCGGACCTTCAGCAGGATGACAGCGGCCGCACCACGGCCCGGCGCCCCGCACTACTCGACGTCGAGGTCGAGCCGGTCGATCCAGCGCGCGAGAACCTCAGCGTCGAGGACCTCGTGCGACGGGCCGGCGGCGCCGACATCGTCGTGCGCAATCACGGCGCCGCGGCGCGCACGGCCGACGTCGCGATCGAGATCGATGCGAAGACGGTGGCCGCGGCTGCCGTGACGCTCGCGCCGGGCGAGGCGGCCCGCGTGCCGGTCAGCGTCTCGTGGCCCGGCGCCGGCGTGGGCGTCGCGCGCGTGACCGACGCGCGCGGCGTGGCCGCCGACAACGCCCGCGCGGTGGTGCTCGAACCCGTGCCGCCCGTGGCCGTCACGCTGGTGCTCGAGCGCGAGGAGGCCCCGGCCGGCCGATACCTCCGTGCGGCGCTTGCCTCCGCGGTCCCTGACGTGCCGTTCGACGTCCGCGTCGTTGCGAGCGGCGATGCGCCTGCCGTACGCGCCGCGCTCGCGGAGGCGGGCGCCGGCGACGTGGTGGTCGTGGCGAGCACCCGCGGTCTCGACCGGGCGCTCGCGGGCGCCTTCAGCGACGTCGGGCGGCGAGGCGGGGGCGTGCTCGGTGTGGCCGGTCCCGACGTGGACGTGCCCATCCTCCTCGACGTCCTCTCCCTCACCGGCCGGATCCGGTTCATCGGCGTCGGCGACGAGGCCTCGTCGCTCCTGCCCGACGACGTCCGGCACCCTGTGCTTGCCGCCTTCGGCACGCTCGTCGAGAACCTGGCCAGGGTCGACGTGCGGCGATGGGTCGATCTCGTCCCCGAGCAGGGGACGCGGGTGGTGGCGCGGCTCGCGAGTGGGAGGCCCGCGTTCGTGGACGTGCCGGTCCCGGAGGGGCGCCTGATGCTGCTCGCGACCGACCTGGGGCGCGCCTGGAACGACTTTCCCGTCGAACCGGTCTTCGTGCCGTTCGTGATCGAGACGCTCCGCTACCTCGCGGCGCGGCGCGATGCGCCGCCGGTGCTGACGGTCGCCGACGCGGCGAGGCCGATGGACGGCGTGCCGGGCGTGATCACGCTCGGGCAGCCGCCCCGGCGCGTGGCCGTCAACGCCGATCCTCGCGAGTCGGTGCTGCGGTTCGAGCGGGCCGAGGCCGTCACGGCACGGCTCGCGAGTGGAGGCGACCAGGCCGGGGCACAGCGCGCGCAGGCGGAGGTCGCCGAAGGAAGACAAGGCATCTGGCGCGCGGTGTTCCTGGTGATGGCGCTCGCTCTGATCGCTGAGACCTGGCTTGCCGGACAGCGGTCCGCGCGGACCGCCCCGGCCGGAGGCACCCCATGAGCCCGACCTTGCGATCGACCGCGCCGGAGCGCGCGGCGCTCGACCGCATTCTGATGCGCGTGCGGCGGCGCTGGTTCTGGCTGGTGTGGAGCCGGGCGCTGACCTGGATGGCGCTTGGCGCGGCCATCGTGTGGGCCGCCGTCGTGACGGCGATACTCGTGGCGAATCCCACCGACGGGCAGACGTTCGCGCTCGTGGCCGCGGGGGCGGCCGTGACGATGGCCGTGATCGTGCGCGCCGGCTGGACGCTGCGCCGGCGGCCGTCCGACTGGCAGGTGGCGCGCTACGTGGAGGAGCGCGTGGAGGGAGCCGAGGAACGGCTGTCGACCGCCGTCGGTGACGCCCACGGTCATGGGCCGATGGCGCCGCTCGTGGTGCGTGACGCCGTGCGATTCGCGAGCGCCGCCGATCTCGACGCCGTCGTCTCGTCGTCGCGTCTGCGCCGGCGGCTCGCGGTGCTGGGCCTGGCTGCGGTCGTGGCGCTGATACCGCTGCTGCTCGCTGTCCCTTCGTGGCTTCGCGCCGGCGAGTTCGCGCTCGTCACGCTGCAGCCGTCGCGGGTGTCGCTCATCGTCAGTCCCGGTGAGGGGCCCATCGAGGAAGGCACACGCGTCGACGTGCGCGCGCGCCTCGACGGTCTGCCCTCGCGCCTCGTGCCCGGTCCGGTGATGCTCGAGATCGAGCGGGCCGGATCGCGCAGGCTCGTCGAGATGGAGGTCGAAGGCGGGGCGTGGGTCGCGCCGCTCGGCGCGTTCGACGAACCCGCGACCATCACGGCCCGTTCGCGCTACGCCGACTCGGTGCCCGTCCGGCTCGAGGTGATGCGGCGGCCTCGGGTCGGCACGCTCCGCGTCCATTACGAGTATCCGCGGCACACAGGGCTCGCCGCGCGCGTCGACGAGGGCAACGGCGACATCTACGCGCCGGCCGGCACGCGCGTGCGGGTCGAGGTGCACGCCACCGAGCCGGTGCGCGGGGGCGTGCTCGGGTTCACCGATCGGCCCGCGCTTCCCGCATCCCGCGTCGACGAACGTCAGCTCAGCGCCTCCTTCGTGATCGATCGCGACACGTCGTATCGCATCGGTCTCGAGGCGGCCGATGGGGCGCGCGTGACCGACACCACCGAGTACTTCGTGCGCGCGGTCGACGATCGCCCCCCGGACGTGCGCATCCTGCGTCCCGGCGGCGATCGCCGCGTGACGCGTCTCGAGGAAGTGGTCGTCGAGGCGCGGGCCGACGACGACTACGGTGTGGACGCGCTCGACCTCGTGGTGGCGGTGCGCGGCGGCGACGAGCGCGCGATCCCGCTCTGGCGTCGCGGCCGCACGACGGCCGCGACGGGGGCGACCACGCTGTTCCTCGAGGAACTCGGCGTCGAGCCGGGCGACTTCGTCAGTTATTACGCACGGGCCCGCGAGGCTGGCGGTGTGCGTGCCGCGACACCGGCGCGCAGCGACATCTTCTTTCTCGAGGTCCGGCCGTTCAACGAGGAGTTCGAGGCCGCGCAGAGCCAGGCGCAGGGCCAGGCCGGCGGCGACGAGGGGTTCGACGACCTGGTGGCCGAGCAGAAGGACGTCATCATCGCGACCTGGAAGCTCGAACGGCGTGCCGCGGCGGGACGCTCGCGCGAAGACGCCGCCACCGTGGCGCGCGCGCAACGCGAGGTCCGCGTGAAGGCCGAGCAACTCGCGCGCCGCACGGCGGCCGCGACCATGCTGCTGCCGGGACGTCCGCGCCGGCCGGGAACTCCGGAGGCGCCGGGCGCCGACGGCGCCGCGGCGACGCCCATGCAGCGTGCCGTGTCGGCGATGACGTCGGCCGAAACGGCGCTCGCGGCAGTCCGTCCGCGCGAGGCGATCCCGCACGAGATGACGGCCCTCAACGAGCTGCTGCGCGCGCAGGCCGACGTCCGGCGGCGGCAGGTGTCGCAGCAGCGCGCCTCGGCGCAGGGCCGCAACCGGCGCAGCGGCAACGAGGACCTCTCGGCGCTCTTCGATCGCGAACTGCAGCGGCAGCAGCAGACCAACTACGAGATGCCGAACACGGTCGAGTCGCGCCGCGATCCGCGCGAAGACGACGCGATGGCGAGGCTCCGCGAGCTGGCGCGGCGTCAGGACGACCTCGCGCGCGCGCAACGCGAGCTCGCACGACAGCAGACCACACTCCCGGCGGAGGAGGCCCGGCGGCGTCTCGAACGCCTCACGCGCGAACAGGAAGCGCTGCGGCGGCAGGCCGAGCAGTTGGCCCGCGAGATGCGATCGCAGGAAGGTGCTGGGGCCCGCCAGGAACAGCGCACCGGCAGCCGCGACGACGCGCGGTCGATGGAACAGGCGGCGCGCGACATGGCGTCGGCGGCCGAGGCCCTCGGCGAGCAGAACGCCGGCGCCGCCGAGGGATTCGGGCAGCGCGCCAGCGAGAGGCTGCGCGAGGCGGCGCGCCGCATGGGTGCGCCGGGCGCGGACCGGTCTCCGCGGCAGGCGGGCGACCTGCAGCTCGAGGCGGCGGAGCTGGCCGAGGCGGAGCGGCGTCTTGCCGACCGCATCGATCGGGAGGGCCGTGGCGCCGATGGCGCCGACGCGCTGCGACGGCTCGCCGCCGAGCAGGACCGGCTCGCCGAGCGGGCGGCGACGCTCGATCGCGCGGCGCGGCAGGCGTCGGGCCGCGGCGATCGCGGCGTCGCCCGCGGGGCCCGCGCGCTGGCTGACAGGAAGGTGGGCGAGGCGATGCGGACGCTGGGGCAGGAACTCCGCGAGGCCGGCAGCGAGCGGCAGGGAGACGCCGCACAGGCCGGCCGGAGTCTGGCCGAGCGCGGGCGGCAGCTCTCCACGGATCTCACGCGGGCCGCCGAGGCGTTCGGACGTGCGGCCGGCCGCGACGAGGCCACGCGCGACGAGGCCCGACGTCTGGCCGAGGCCCGCGCGCTCTCGCAGGAGCTGGCGCGGCTCGAGCGCGGCATCGAAGAGGCCGCGGAACGGCTCGCGGCCGAGCGCGGTCAGCCGGGGCAGCCCGGACAGCCGGGGCAGCCCGGGCCGGGCACGCGCGACCAGGCCGCGCAGGGCAAGAACGGACAGGGACCCCGGGGAGCGCAGCCAGGCGGTGCGCCCGGCGACGGGGCCCGCCGCGAACTCGAGCGGCTGCAGGAGGCCTACGCGCGCGCCTCGCGCGATCTCGCGCGGCTGCAGGGTGGCGAGGGCGCCGGCATGGGCGGGGCGGGCATGGCCACGCCCGAATCGTGGGAGCCGTCGCGGTCGGCGCCGGGCACCGAGGCGTTCAAGCAGGACTACGCCCGGTGGGACTCGTTGCGGCGCGAGGTCAGGCTCGCCGTCGAACGCCTCGAGGCGACGCTCTCTTCCAGGCTGCGGGCGTCGGCAGGCGCTGAGCGCCTCGACCTCGGCGCCAACGACCAGGTGCCCGACTCGTATCGTGACGCCGTCGCGCGGTACTTCCGGGCGATGACGCGCGAGGGGGGAACCCCGTGACGTTCGCGGCGCCGCTGCCCGTGTGGGTCGTCGCCCTGGTCGTGGCGGGGGCCGCCGCGCTCGCCTGGCGGACGACGCGCGGGCTCGCCCCCGCGCACGGCCGGCGCCTGGCCCTCACGGCGCTGCGCGTGGCGGTGGTCGTTGCGCTGCTCGTGGTGTTCATGCGGCCCGTGCGCGTGCTGTCGGAGCCGCCTGACGGACGCGTGCCCGTCGCGGTGCTCGTCGACGCGTCGCCCTCGATGGACCTCGAGGGTGCGTCGGGCGCGTCGCGCTTCGACGAGGCGCTCGCGCTGGTCGGCCAGCGCCTGGTGCCCGCGCTCGACGCCGCGTACACCCCGGAGGTGTGGACCTTCGGCGCGCGGCTCGATCGGCTGCCCGCCGCGGGAGCCGGCGCGCCGGTGCGCTCGAGCCGAAGCGATCTCGGCGCGGCGTTGGCCGCGCTCGCCGAGCAGTACGCCTCGCGCCCGCTCGCGGGCGTGGTCGTCGTGTCCGACGGCGCGGTCGCGCCGCCCCCGGAGACGGCGCTCGCGGCATGGCCGACGCCCGTGCTCGCCCTCGGCACGGGCCTCTCGACCATCGCGCGAGACGACGAGGTGGTGAGCGTGAGCCTGGGCGAGACGCACATCTCCGAGACGGCGGTGGATCTCACCGCCACCGTGAGGCGAAGGGGTGTCATGCAGGAGCCGCTCGAGGTCCGGCTCTTCGAGAACGGCCGCGCCGTAGACCTGCAGACGCTCGACCTCGCCAGCGGCGAGTTGGCGCGCGTCGTCTTCCGCGTGCTGCCCCCGCCCGAGGCGGCCACGCGCTACACGGTGTCGGTCGCCGAACGGCCCGGCGAACTGACGCCGCGCAACAACGCGCGGTCCGTGCTCGCCTCGCCGGCGGGTCGTGTCCGCAAGGTCCTGATGGTCGAAGGCGCGCCGGGCTTCGAGCACAGCTTCCTCAAGCGAAGCTGGGATCGGGACCGCGCCGTCCTGCTCGACTCGGTCGTGCGCAAGGGACAGAACGATCAGGGACGCGACACGTGGTACGTGCAGGCGGCCGGCGATCGCGCCGGGGCCCTGGCGGCCGGCTTCCCGATTCAGCGCGAGGCGTTGTTCGGGTACGACGCGCTCGTCCTCGCGAACTTCGAGGCGGCGTCGCTTTCGCGCGACCAGCTCGCGATGCTCGACAGCTTCGTCACGAGCCGCGGGGGCGGCCTGCTCGTGGTCGGCGCCCGATCCTTCGAGCCGCGCGCCGTGGCGGGCACGCCGCTCGCGCGGCTGCTTCCACTGGACGTGGCAGCGCGCACCGCCACGGAGGCCTCGAGTGGTGCGGGGCGCGGCGCAGCCGTGGACCTGACGGTCGACGGCCGGGCACACCCCATCCTGCGCGTGGCCGCGAACGAAGTCGACACCGCGGCCGAGTGGGCGCGCACGCCCCGGCTGGCGGGCGGGACGAGCGTCGGTGGTCTCCGGCCCGGCGCCTCGGTGCTCGCGTTGATGGCCTCGCCGACGGGCATGCGGCCGCTCGTCTCGACGCAGCGGGCGGGCGCGGGGCGGGTGGTCGCCTTCACCGGCGAGGCCGCCTTCCGCTGGAAGATGATGCGCCCGTCCGACGATCGCCTCTACGACGCGTTCTGGCGGCAGACGCTCCGATGGGTCGCCGCGCCGGCTCCCGCCCCGGTGGCGGTGACGACCGCGCCCGAGGCGCACGGCCGCCTCGAGGGCAGCGTCGTCGTGCGCAACGCCCGCTTCGAGCCCGTGCCCGATGCGACGGTCACCGTCGAACTCGTGCCCGCCGAAGGCGAGCCGCTGACGCTCACGCCTCCGGCGAGCGATCCATCCGCCGGCCTCCACGTGTTTTCCGTGCCGTGGGACGCGGAGGGGCCGGTACGCGTCGAGGTGTCGGCGACCCGCGAGGGCGTGGATCTCGGTCGCGACGAGGCGTGGGTGCTCTCGGTGGCCTCGGGTGACGAGTTCGCCGATCCGCGGCAGCACCCGGAGGTGCTGGCGCGCGTGGCGTCGGCAACCGGCGGGGCGCTCGTCGAGGCAGACGACGTCGGCACCATTGCCGCGCGGCTGGCCGACGTCACTCGCGCGCGGCGCCATCTGGCCGAGCGCGATCTGTGGCACGCGTGGTGGGTGTGGGCCCTCGTGCTCGCGCTGCTGTCGGGCGAGTGGGCGCTGCGGCGGCAGTGGGGGCTGCGATGAGCGGCACGCGGTTCTTGCCCTGTCGCCCGTGCCGGGCACGGCCGCGATTCGCGTGGGGTCTCGCCGCGCTCGCCGTCGTGCTTCTCACGACGGCGGCTCCTGCCGCGGCGGCCTCGCGCCACGTGCTGCTCGTGGTGGGGGCGGCCGGCAGCGAGACCCACGCCGGGAGCTTCGCCGCGTGGCGCGACCAGCTGCTCGACGTGCTGACGACCGCGCAGGGGGTCCCCCCCGACCGCATCACCGTCCTCAGCGAGGGCGCGTCGAGCCGCGACGGCGTGGCCTTCGGCGCGCCCACGCGCGAGGGAGTTCGCGGCGCGCTCGGGCGCCTCGCGCGCGACGCGGGGCCGCTCGACGTCGTCCTGGTCGTGCTGCTCGGGCACGGCACCTTCGACGGGGTCGACGCGAAGTTCAACCTCGTGGGACCTGACCTCGAGGCGGCCGAGTGGGCGGCGCTCGTCGCCCCCATCAAGGCGACGGTGGTGTTCGTGAACACCGCGTCGGCCAGCGCGCCCTTCCTTGCACGGCTGGCCGGGCCGCGCCGCGTGGTCGTCACCTCGACCTCGTCGCCGGCGCAGCGCTACGACACGGTGTTCGCGGGCTTCTTCGTCCAGGCCTTCGCCGACGGCGAGGCCGATCTCGACAAGGACTCGCGCGTGTCGGTGGGCGAGGCGTACGTCTACGCGAGCACGCGCGCCGTGAAGTGGTACGAGCTGCGCGGGCAGCTGGCCACCGAGCGCGCCGCCCTCGACGACAACGGCGACGGCGTGGCCGAACCGTTCACCTCGGGCACGGGCGACGGCGCGCTCGCCAGCCGCGTGTTCCTCGACGCGGCGGCCGACCCGGCTCCCTCGCGCGACCCGGCGTTGTCGCAGCTGCTGGCGCGGCGTGAGGCGCTCGAGGCCGAACTGCAGGAACTGCAGCGGAAACGCGAGTTCATGCCGCCCGGCGACTACGAGCGCGAGCTCGAGCGCGTGCTCGTGAGCCTCGCGCGGCTCTCGCGCGAGATTCGCGCGCGCAGTTGACGCGGGCGCGGCGGCTCGCCCTACGCCTGGTCCCACCAGTCCACGGTCATCCGCTCCGGCCGCGCGAAGAGGCGCGCCGCCCCCGCGCCGGCGGCCAACCCGCCCAGCTGCGCCCAGAACGCCACCCCTCCCGAGAGGTCGAGGCCGAGCGTGCCGAGGCCGCTGGCCAGTTGCATCAGGAACCAGATTCCCAGGAACAGCAGCGCGGGCAGCTCGACGATCTGGAACGGCACGAGCGTCAGGACCCGCGAGGTCGGGAAGAGCCGCAAGTAGGCGCCGAGTACGCCGGAGACGGCGCCGCCCGCGCCGATGATGGGCTCGGGCGACGAGGCCTGCGTCAGTGTCTGCACGGCTGCCGCGACCAGGCCGCAGAGCAGATAGAAGCCGAGGAAGCGGCCGTGCCCCATCCGGTCTTCGACGCTCGGCGCGAAGATCCAGAGGTAGAGCACGTTGGCGGCCAGGTGCCAGACGCTGCCGTGCACGAACACCGAGACGAGGACCGTGACGGCCACGAGCGACGTCGCGACCCACGGCCTTGTGCGGGTCCTGAGGACGTCGCCGAGCGGCAGCATTGGCAGGAGTATAGCCTCGCTGCTATCCTCGTGCGGCCGCCGGCCGCTGCCCACCAGGGCGGGTGTTCGGCCGCCGCCGAACGCCATGCCCATGATCTGCAAGAACTGCGGCACCGAGATTGCCGACAAGGCCCTCATCTGCTACCGGTGCGGGGCCGCCACCTTCGAGGCCCGGCGCCAGCCCGCGACGCTGAACGAGCGGAGCTGGGGCTCGCTGCTCTCCTTCATCGCGCTCGTCGTGCTCGCCCTGGCGGCGCTGTTTCTCGGCCAGGTGTCGGGCGGGGAGGTGCGGCCCGAGATCTCCTACACGATTGCCGTCCTGGCCGTCATCGTCCTCATCTGGCGCATGTGGCAGCGGCGCCGGCGCGGGCCGCGGCGGCGTTGACGCGCGCACGATTTGCGTCGCCCTCCGCAACCTGACTAGACTGAAGGCGCTCGCATTCATTTCCGGGAGACCATGGCGGACGCCAAACTGGAAGTCACCGATGCGCTCGGCAGCCGCACGGTGGTGATCGACAAGTCGACGTTCACGATCGGGCGGCGCGACAGCAACGATCTGCGCCTGGCCGGCAGCGAGGTCTCGCGCGACCACGCCGAGATCGTCAACGAGCAGGGGCGCTTCATTCTGCGCGACCGGGGCTCGCGCTACGGCTCGTTCGTCAACGGCGAGGGCGTGACCGAGCGCGTGCTCGCGCACGGCGATCGCGTGCGGCTCGGACGGGGCGGCGGCGCGGAGCTCATCTTCCAGGCCGGCGAGGTCGCCAACGTGCCCGAGTCGGCCACCGCGACCGCCATCAGCGATCTCCGTCACGTGGCCGCCCTCCTCGAGGGCCTGCGCGCCCTCGGTTCGGGCCGCGTCCTCGACGACGTCCTGACGCTGGTGCTCGATTCGGCCATCGATGTCGGGGGCGCCGAGCGCGGGTTCATCATGCTCGCCAACCCCGACACGGGGCTCGAGCTGAAGCTCGCGCGCGCCCGCGGCCGCATCACGCTGCCCGGCCAGGGCTTCGGCACCAGCCGCAAGATCCCCGAGGAAGTGTTCGAAACCGGAAAGCCGCGCATTGTCGCCGACCTGCTCGACGGCGACCTGGCCTCGGTGCACATGGGCACCGTGGCGCTGGGCATCCGCAACGTGCTGTGCGTGCCGCTGCGTCTGGTCCGCTACCTGGAGCGCGCCGAGCAGCAGGTGGGCGAGGAGCGCATCGGCGTGCTGTATCTCGACAGCCGCGAGAAGGGCTCGCTCCTGTCGGATTCCACGCGCACCGCGCTCGAGACGCTGGCGACCGAGGCGGCCGTGGCCATCGAGAACGCGCGGCTCTACCGCGAGACCATCGAGAAGGCGCGGCTCGAGCAGGAGATGCGCATCGCGGCCGAGATCCAGCGCGCGCTGCTGCCCAAGGCCTCCTTCAACGGCCCCTTCTTCGAGGTGGCGGCCACGAGCATCCCGTGCCGCTCGATAGGCGGCGACTTCTTCGACTACGCCGAGACGCCCGTCGGCCGGCTGGCCTTCGCCCTCGGTGACGTCGCGGGCAAGGGGCCGCCGGCCGCGCTGCTGAGCGCGATGGTGCAGGGCATCTTCGCCGCCCAGGCGGTGGGGAGCGCGGAACCGGCGAAGACCATCGCCGACGTGAACAGCGCGCTCATCCGCCGGGCCATCGAGGCGCGGTTCGTGACGCTCTTCTACGGGCAGCTCGCCCCCGAGGGCATGCTGACCTACACCAACGCGGGGCACAACCCGCCGCTCGTGGTCCGGCCGGGCGGCTACGAACGGCTCGAGGCCGGCGGGCCCATCCTCGGGCTGTTCGAGGGCGTGGAGTTCGCGCAGGCATCGGTCACGCTCGGCGCGGGCGACTGGCTCGTGGTCTTCTCGGACGGCGTCTCGGAAGCGCTCAACGAGGCCGACGAGGAGTTCGGCGAGGCGCGGATTGCCGACGTGGTCCACGCCCACCAGGGCGCCGACGGCCCCGCGTTGCTCGGCGCGCTCGTCGACGCGGTGCGGACCTTTGCCGACGGCACCGCGCAGAACGACGACATCACGGTGATGGTGCTCCGCTACCGGGGGTGACGCGATGCGGCGATGGCTCTGGGCGCTCGTCGTGTGGGGCGCGCTCTCGGCGGCCGTCTGGAACGGGTTCTTCGACGTGCTCGTCAACCGCGGCGAGAAGGGCTACCTCCTCGCGCAGGCACGCGCGGAGCTCGGCCTCGGCCCTCGCGTGACCATGGGCGAAGTGATGGCCACGACGGTGGAAGACGCGGCCCGCGTCTCGACGCGCTGGGCGGTCATCGTGCTGGCCGCCGGCCTCGTCGCGACGGGCATCACGGCGCGCCGCCCGCGCTGAACGACGGGCGGCGCCGACGAGGAGCAGGCACGCCCGATGTCGTCCCTCATCTACGACTGGAACCGGGTCGAGGCGCCGCCCGCGCCCCCGCGCCTGTTGCTCGACGACGAGACGCTGCGCGACGGGCTGCAGTCGGTCTCGGCCTGCTGTCCCAGCATCGACGAGAAGATCGCGCTGCTCCACATGATGGAGCGCCTCGGCATGGACTCGGCCGACATCGGCCTGCCGGGCGCCGGTCCGCACGTGGTCGCCGACGTCGAGCGCCTCGCCCGCGAGTGCGCCGAGGCCCGGCTGCGCCTGCGGCCCAACTGCGCGGCGCGCACGGTCATCGCCGACATCGTCCCGATCGCCGACATCGCGCAGCGCGTGGGCATGCCGATCGAGGTGGCCGCCTTCATCGGATCGAGCCACATCCGGCAGTACGTGGAGGACTGGACGCTCGACTTCCTCGAGCGCGCCACCGAGGAGGCGGTGGCCTTCGCCGTCCGCGAGGGCCTGCCCGTCGTCTACGTCACCGAGGACTCGACGCGGGCGCACCCCGAAACGCTCCGCCGTCTCTATCGGGCCGCGCTCAGGGCCGGGGCGACGCGCCTGTGCATCGCCGATACGGTCGGCCACGCCACCCCCGGCGGCGCCGCGGCCATCGTCACGTTCGTCCGCGGCCTGGCCGAGGAGGCCGGCAACGGCGCTGAGGTCGACTGGCACGGGCACTCCGACCGCGGCCTCTCGGTCATCAACACCATCGCGGCGATCGACGCCGGCGCCACCCGCGTGCACGCGACGGCGCTCGGCGTGGGCGAGCGCGTCGGCAACACGCCGATGGACATCCTCCTCATCAACCTCGTGCTGATGGGGTATCTCGAGCGCGACCTCTCGATGCTCGACAGCTACTGCCGCCACGTCGCGCGCACCTACGGCGTGGAGGTTCCGCCCAACTATCCCGTGTTCGGCCGCGACGCCTTCCGCACGATGACGGGCGTGCACGCCGCCGCCGTGGCCAAGGCGTACCACAAGCAGGACGCGCGGCTGGCCGACACGGTGTACTCGAGCATTCCGGCGTGGATGGTGGGCCGCGAGCAGGAAATCGAGGTGGGGCCCATGTCGGGCCGCTCGAACGTGACCTTCTGGCTCGAGAAGCGCGGCTACCACGCGAGCGACGCGCTCGTCGAGCGCATCTTCGAGCGCGCCAAGCGGTCGGCGACCGTGCTCACCGAGGACGAGATCCTGGAGGAAATCGCGCGCGACGAGTGACCCAAGGCCCAAGGCCCGAGGCCCAAGGCCTGCCTACCCCCTCCGCTCGCGCGGCACGAAGTCGCGCGGCGCCGCGCCCGCATAGACCTGTCGCGGTCGCGCGATCTTCTGCTCGGGATCGAGCAGCATCTCCTCCCACTGCGCAATCCAGCCCGCCGTGCGCGGGATGGCGAAGAGCACCGGGAACATGTCGACGGGGAAGCCCATCGCCTGGTAGATGAGGCCCGAGTAGAAGTCCACGTTCGGGTAGAGCCGCCGCGAGACGAAGTAGTCGTCCTCGAGCGCGATGCGCTCGAGTTCGAGCGCCACGTCGAGGAGCGGGTTGCGGCCCGTGACCTCGAAGACCTCGTAGGCGGTCTTCTTGATGATCTTGGCTCGCGGGTCGTACGACTTGTAGACGCGGTGGCCGAACCCCATGAGCCGGTCGGCGCCGCCCTTGACCTGCTCGATGAAGGCCGGGATCCGGTCGACGGTGCCGATCTCCTGCAGCATGCGCAGCACCGCCTCGTTGGCCCCGCCGTGCAGCGGGCCCGAGAGCGCGGCGGCCGCGCCGGCGAAGGCCGAGAACGGGTCCGACTGCGAGCTGCCGATGGCGCGCATCGCGGCCGTCGAGCAGTTCTGCTCGTGGTCGGCGTGCAGGATGAAGAGCACGTCGAGCGCGCGCTCGAGCACGGGGTCCGGCCTGTAGGTGGCCTCGGTGCCCATGAAGAGCATGCGCAGAAAGTTGCCCGTGAAGCCGAGCGAGGCGTCCGGATAGATGTAGGGCCGGCCGGCGGCGTGCCGGTAGGCGTAGGCGGCGACGCTCGGCGCCTTGGCGATGAGCCGTATCGTCTGGAGCCGGCGCGACGCCTGATCGAAGATCTGCTTCGCGTCAGGGTAGTAGGTCGAGAAGGCGCCCATCGTCGCGAGCAGGATCCCCATGGGGTGGGCGTCGTGCTGGAACCCGTCGAGGAACCGCTTGATGTTCTCGTGCGGGATCGTGTGGGCGTTGATCGTCCGCTCCCACTCGGCATACTGCGCCGCCGTCGGCAGCTCGCCGAAGACGAGCAGGTAGGCCGTCTCGAGATAGGTGCTGTGCTCGGCGAGTTGTTCGATCGGGTAGCCCCGGTACTGCAGGATGCCCTTGTCGCCGTCGATGTACGTGATCCGGCTGCGGCACGACGCCGTGTTGAGGAACGCGGGGTCGTAGCTCATGAGCCCGAAGTCGCCCGCGTCGGTCCGGATCTGACGCAGATCCATGGCCCGGATGGTGCCGTCCTTGATGGGCAGCTCGTACTGCTGGCCGGTGCGGTTGTCGATGACGGTGAGCGTGTCAGCCATACGCACTAGTGCAACGAACGAAGGGGGTGCCGGGCTGCTGGTGAGCCGCAGAACGCGTGCTAGGTTGAGCCGTTCTCGTCGTCGGCGCGCGGGGCGTCGTCCGCGCTCGGCAGCGGCCGGCCGGGGATGCGGTAGCGCCCCTCGGCCCAGGCCGCCAGGTCCAGCAGGCGGCAGCGCTCGCTGCAGAACGGCCGATGTCGGGGGGCGACGGGCCGTCGGCGGCAATACACGCAGACCGC
>JAHDVQ010000069.1:17573-19717 GCA_023384595.1 Vicinamibacteraceae bacterium
AGGTCACCGCGGTTCGGCCCCGTGGTGTCTGACGTCGCGGGCGGCCACCATGTAGATGACGTCCTCGGCGATGTTCGTCGCGTGGTCGCCGATGCGTTCGAGGTGGCGCGAGATGAGAATCAGGTTCAGGCTCGGCTCGATGGTGGCCGGCTTGGCGAGCATGTACGTGAGCAGCTCGCGGAACACCTGCGTCTTGAGCGCGTCGAGCGTGTCGTCCTCGTTCAGCACGGCCTGCGCGAGCTGGATGTCGCGCTGCACGTAGGCGTCGAGGGCGTCGCGGAGCATCGACTGCGAGATCTCCGCCATGCGCGGGATGTCGATGAGCTCCTTGACGGGCGGGTGCTGGATATAGCGCCGGCCCGCCTCGGCGATGTTCACGGCGAGGTCGGCGACGCGCTCGAGGTCGGTGCTGATCTTCACCGCCATCACGATGGCGCGCAGGTCGGTGGCCATCGGCTGGTGCAGCGCGAGCAGGCGGTAGCAGCGGTTGTCGATCTCGATGTGCAGCTGGTTGACCGGCTCGTCACCGCCGACCACGGCCTCGAGCGCGTCGGCGTCGGCGTCGACCAGCGCGCGCATCGCCGTGCGGACGCGCTCCTCCGCCAGCCCGCCCATTACGAGCAGACGCTGCTTGAGCTGCTCCAGCTCCTCGCGAAAATGCGGGACGACGCGTTCCACGGGTTCCCTCGACATGGGGCTGCGACCTCGGTGCAGGAGAAGAGTTTAGCCGAAGCGGCCGGTGACGTAGTCCTCGGTCAGCTTCTCGCCCGGCGCGGTGAAGATGGTCTCGGTCGGCCCGAACTCGACGAGCCGCCCGAGCCAGAAGAAGGCGGTGTAGTCGGAGACCCGGGCCGCCTGCTGCATGTTGTGGGTCACGATGACGATGGTGTAGTCGCGCTTCAACTGGTAGATCAGTTCCTCGATGCGCTGGGTGGCTATCGGGTCGAGCGCCGAGGCGGGCTCGTCCATCAGCAGGATCTCGGGGCGGATGGCGAGCGCCCGCGCGATGCAGAGCCGCTGATGCTGGCCGCCCGAGAGCGCGTAGGCGGACTCGTGCAGGCGGTCTTTCACCTCGTCCCAGATGGCCGCGGCCTTGAGGCTCTCCTCGACGCGCCCCTCGAGCTCGCTCTTGCTCGACGCCATCCGGTTGATCCGCAGCCCGTAGGCCACGTTCTCGAAGATCGACTTGGGGAACGGGTTCGACTTCTGGAAGACCATGCCCACGCGGCGCCGCAGCTGGACGACGTCCATCGAGGGGGCGTAGATGTCGTCGCCGTCGATGCGGACCGATCCCTCGACGCGCGTGCCCTCGATGATGTCGTTCATGCGGTTGAGCGTGCGCAGGAAGGTGCTCTTCCCGCAGCCCGACGGGCCGATGAACGCGGTCACCAGGTGCGGCGCGATGCGGATCGAGATGTCCTCGAGCGCGCGCTTGGCGCCGTAGTAGAAGTTCAGGCCCTCGACCTCGATCTTCGGCGCGCCCGCCGGGGCGGACACCGCCCGGCGCGCGAGGCCGGCCATGGAGGGCATCGCCGGAGACACGCCCTGGTTCATACGACTCGGTTCCTCTGGTGGCGGTCGCGCAGCCAGATGGCGAGCGCGTTCATGGTGAGCAGCAGCCCCAGCAGGACGATGATGGCCGCGGCGGCGTTGCGCGCGAACTCGGCCTGGGGCCGCGACACCCAGTTGAAGATCTGGATCGGCAGCACGGTGAAGGGATCGTCGAGGCTGTCGGGCACGAAGGGCACGTAGGTGAGCGCGCCAATCGTGATGAGCGGCGCGGTTTCCCCGATGGCGCGCGACAGCGCCAGGATGAGCCCCGTCAGGATGCCGGGCAGCGCCACCGGGAGCACCTGGTGCCAGATGGTCTGCCACCGGGTCGCGCCCACCGCGTAGCTCGCCTCGCGCAGCGACTGCGGCACCGTGCGCAGCGCCTCGCGCGTGGAGAGGATGACCACCGGCAGCACCAGCAGCGCGAGCGTGAGGGCCCCGGCGATGAGGCTGCGCCCGAGACCGAGCGCCCGCACGAACAGGCCGAGCCCGAGCAGGCCGTAGATGATCGACGGCACGCCCGCGAGGTTCGCGATGTTCACCTCGACCAGCCGCGCGAACCGGTCGTTGGTGCCGTACTCCTCGAGGTAGAT
>JAHDVQ010000069.1:19817-21356 GCA_023384595.1 Vicinamibacteraceae bacterium
CGCAGCCAGTTGCTCATCATGTTGAGGACGAACGTGCCCGCGAACAGCAGCATCCCGACGGCGAAGATCGTGCGGTACTCGAGCGATCCGGCCGGCGTGTCGCCCAGGCTCACCTGCACGATGTAGGCGGTCATCGTCTCGATGGGCACGAGCGGGTTCGCGGTGAGGCGCGGCTGCTGCCCGGCCGCGATGGCCACGATCATCGTTTCGCCGATGGCGCGCGAGATGGCGAGGATGAAGGCGGCCGAGATGCCCGAGAACGCCGCCGGCACCACGACGCGGATCGTCGTCTGCGCGCGTGTCGCGCCGAGCGCGTAGGCGCCCTCGCGCAGGCCGTTCGGCACGGCGTGCAGCGCGTCCTCGGAGAGCGACGAGACGAGCGGCAGGATCATGATGCCCATCACGATGCCGGGACTGAGCGCGTTGAAGGCGGCGAGCCCGGGCACGACGCCCTGCAGGATCGGCGTGAGGAAGAGCAGCGCGAAGTAGCCGTAGACCACCGTCGGCACGCCCGCGAGCACTTCGAGCACCGGCTTCACGACCCGGCGCACCCCGGGCGGCGCGTACTCGCTCAGGTACACCGCCGCGAGCAGCCCCATGGGCAGCGCCACCACCATCGCGATGGCCGACACGAGCAC
The DNA here is from genome assembly GCA_023384595.1 of Vicinamibacteraceae bacterium. Taxonomy (GTDB): domain Bacteria; phylum Acidobacteriota; class Vicinamibacteria; order Vicinamibacterales; family JAFNAJ01; genus JAHDVQ01. The sequence goes on from JAHDVQ010000069.1 coordinate 20,456, forward strand.
CGTGCCCACGACGAGCGGCAGCACGCCGAACTTCTTGTCGTAGAAGAGCGGCGTCCACTCGGTGCCCGTGAGGAAGGCGAGCACCGGCACCTCGCGGAAGAACTCCACGGTCTCGAAGATCAGCACCCCGATGATGCCGGCGGTCGTCAGGATCGAGACCAGCGCGCACAACTGGAGGAGGCGTTCGATGAGCGCCTCGGTGAGGCTGCGCTGGCGTCGGGCGGCGCGAAGCATGGCGCGAAGGCGAGGCGCGCTACTGCCCGCCGCCGAGCAGCGTCTCGAGCGAGGTGCCCGACGTCGAGTGGTGCGTCTTGAACATCGTCCCCGCCGGGCGATCGGCGATGCGCTGCTTCACGAGCGCGTACTCACGCTCGCTGAGCGGGACGTAGCCCACCTCGCGCACCAGTTCGGCCGAGTGCAGCGCGTAGTAGTCGAGGAACGCCTTCACCTCGGGCCGCTCCAGGCTCTTCAGGCTGGCGTAGATGAAGATGGGACGCGACAGCGGCACGTAGGTGCCGTTGCGCACCGTCTCGGGCGACGGGCCCACGGGCCCGTTGCCGCCGTCGATGGCCACCGCCTTCAGCTTGTCCTGGTTCTCCTCGTAGTACGCGTAGCCGAAGAAGCCGAGCGCGTTCTCGTCGCCCGAGATGCCCTGGACAAGCATGTTGTCGTCCTCGCTCGACGTGTAGTCGCCGCGGCTTGCGTCCTCCTTCCCGACGATGGCCTCGGTGAAGTAGTCGAAGGTGCCCGAGTCGACCCCGGCGCCGAAGAGGTGCAGCTCGCGATCGGGCCACTCGGGGCGGACGTGGTTCCAGCGCGTGATCTTCCCCTGCGCGGCCGGCTCCCACATCTTCCTGAGGTCGGCGACGGTGAGCGTCGAGGCCCAGGTGTTGTTCGGGTG
>JAHDVQ010000070.1:0-6078 GCA_023384595.1 Vicinamibacteraceae bacterium
CGATGGTGAGCGTGCCGGCGCCGCAGCCCAGTTCGAGCACGCGCGTGCCCGTGACGATCGAAGCGAGCAGGGCGTCGACATCGCGGGCGCGGTCGGCGCGGTTGACCAGCCACTCGCGCCGCACGTCCCAGTCGGGCGGGGTGAGGGCCGCCTCGCCCCGGGCGACCTCACCCCAGAAAGCGGCCTCGCCCGCGAGGGCGTCGTCGTAGTCGTCGGGGCGCGGAGGGCGAGTGGGCGTCACGCCGGAACCTCGGGCACGTGCTGTGTGGGCGACGGTGGTCGTCGTCGCCGTCGCGGTCCGCCTCGCGGTGTGGCAGGCGTTCCCCGGCGTCTTCGACTTCGTGGCCACCGGCACGATACACGGGTCGGACGCCTACGACCACTACGCGCAGAACCTGCTGGCCACGGGCATCTACGGCCGCGAGGCTGGCGTGGCCGATGCGGCCATCCCCCCGGTCTACAGCGGGGTCCTCGCGGCGGCCTACGCCGTCTTCGGGCGGTCGGCGGCGACCGTGGCGCTGCTGCACACGACTTTCGACATCGGGTCGATGCTGCTTCTGGGCGCCATCGGACGCGTCCTCTTCGCGCACCCGTGGGTGGGCCTGCTGGCCGCGCTCGGGATGGCAGTCTATCCTTACTTCGTCTTTCAGACGCTGGCCGTCAACGATACGTCGCTCTTCGTCCTGCTGCTGCACGCGGTGGTCTGGCTCGTGGTCCGGCTGCGGCGTCCGATGCGGCCGGCGCGGGCGGCCGTGGTGACGGCGGCCGCCGGCGGCGTGCTGGCCCTGGCGACGCTCACGCGGCCCGTCATCCTCCCGATGGCGCTCTGGGGCGGCGTCTGGTGGTGGCTTGCCCTGCCGCTGCGGAGCGTGGCGTGGCGACTGGCCGTGCTCGGCGCCGTGACGGCTCTGCCGCTCGGCGCCTGGACGATGAGGAACGTCACGGTGTACGGCGTCCCGGTCGTCATTGCGACCAACGGGGGGTCGAACTTCTGGCAAGGCAACAACACGGCGTCGCGGGCGTACCTCGAGGCCGGCTACGACGTGCAGTGGATTGCTGCGGGCCCGCTCGCGCGCTTCGATTATCGCGACCCGGCCTCGAACGCGGTGTTCCTCGCCGAGGGACTGCGCTACTGGCGCGAGCATCCGCGCGAGGTGCCGGGATTGGTGTGGACCAAGTTGCAGGTGCACTGGAGCCTCGACATCGCCCCTCGCAGGAACCCGGCGGCCGAGCCCGGTGCGGCCAAAGGACTCGAGCGCGTCCGCGTCGCGACCCCGGACGGCGAGGTGGCGCTCACGGGGTTGGCTGAGGAGGACGCCGTGTCGGCCTACTCGCAGCCGCTGTTTGATCGCGTGGGGCGGCTCGTGCACCGGGTGTATTGGGGTGCGGCGCTCGTCCTCGCGCTCATCGGACTGTGGACAACGCGCCGCGCGTGGCGACAGGTGTCGCTCGTCTGGTTCGTGCAGATCAACATGACGCTCGCCTACGTCCTCTTCCATCCCTCGACGCGGTACCGCCTGCCGTCGGATCCGCTGGTGATGCTGTTCTCGGGGGCGGGGTTGCTGGCCGTGGCGGCCCTGCTGCGGCGCGTGAGCCGAGGCGGCGCAGAGACGCCACGGCCATGACACTGCTCGTCGTGTGCGCCTCGCTCGACCTCCGCGCGCCCTTCTCGGCGACCCCCGCGTGGTGGCAGTTGCTCAAGGGGCTGTACGAAGCGGGCGCCGATCTGCACGTCAGCGCCTACCACGGCCGCGTACCCGAGACGCCCTGGTGGCGCGCCTACCCGAACCCGCTGCGCCTGGCTGGCGAGGTGTTCGACATGGGCCGGCGGAGGGCGAGGGCGCTGCTGGCGAGCACGCGGTCCGCCGGATCCGTGCGGCACGATGCCGGTATGGCGACGACCGGCGGCCGCGAGCACCCGACCGACAGGGAGCGGGCGCGCGACCGCACGGTGCGCCTGCTGGCCAACCGCCTGGCGGCGCCCGCGTGGACGCGCCATCTCGCTCGCATCCTGCAGGCGCACGACGAAATCGACGCGGTGCTGCTCCTGTCGGTGCCTCCAAACCACCTGCGCGGCGTGGCCTCCGCGATACGCAGCCGCGTCGGGAAACCGGTCATCTTCCTCGACGGCGACGCGCCGGCGAGCCTCCCTTCGTCGAACGGCTTTGCCACCGGCTTCCGGATCTACGATGGCGCCGACCTCGCCGAGTTCGACGCGGTGGTGTCGAACTCGGAAGGCTCGGCCGAAGCGCTCTCGGCGATGGGGGCCCGTGCCGTGCACACGCTGCACTATGCCGCCGACCCGCAGATCTACCTGCCCGTGGACGTCGCGGCCGACATCGACGTCTTCTTCTACGGCCACACGTCCGAGTACCGCGACGAGTGGCTCGACGCGATGATCGGGCGCCCCTCGGTGGCGATGCCCGGCGCGCGCTTCGCGGTCCGCGGCCGCGGGCTCGACCACATCGGCCGCGCCGAGCGCCTGCCGTACCTCTCGTTCTCGCGCCTCCGCGAGTACGTTTCGCGCAGCCGTGTGAACCTCGTCGTGACGCGCCGTGCGCACGCCAGCGTCTACGCCTCGTCGACGATGCGGCCCTTCGAGCTGGCGATGATGGGCGCGTCGATGGTGGCCAATCCCTGCCTCGGCATGGAGCGCTGGTTCGAGCCTGGACGCGAGATCGTCATCGTCGAGTCGGCCGACGAGGCCGTCGAGCGCTACATGTATCTCCTCGCGCACGACGCCGAACGGCGCGCCATCGGCCGCGCGGCACGCGAGCGAGCCCTGTCCGAGCACACCTACGCGCAGCGGGCGCGCGAACTGCTTGGCATCGTGGCGGAGTACACGTGACAGGAACGACGCGGCTCGTGGCGCTGGCGGGTCTGGCCAGCCTCGGCCTCGTCACGCTGGCCCTGTCGTGGTGGGCCATGCTGTGGCCCGGGAGCCTCGGGCCCGGCGCGGCCGCCGTTTGCGGGGGCGTGGTGGCGGCCGGCGTGGCGGCGGCGTGGGCCTGGGCGTGGCGCGGGAACGCGAGGGGTGGAGCGGTGGCGACGGCGGGGCGTCCGAACGTCGTGCTCGCGGCCCTGGTGGTGGTCACGGGCGCGGGCATCCTCGTGAACGCTGCGCTCTGGCCGTTTGCGCCTGGCGACGCGCTCGCGGTGTACGGACCGCTTGGCCGCGAGATCGCGGCATTCGGCGCGCTGCCCGGTGGCGAGTGGCAGTACAAGGCGTATCCGCAGCATGTCCCCATGCTCTACGCCATCATCGAGTGGGTCCGTGGCGCACCCGACGAGGAGTGGTCGCGCGTCGTGACGGCGCTCTACGCCATTGGCGCCATGGCCGTGACGTGGAGCCTGGCGCGCGAATGGCGCTCGCCACGCGCCGGATGGCTGGCGGCGGCCCTGCTCGCGAGCGCGACGCTCTTCACGCGATGGGCCTCGAGCGGCTATGCGGACATCCCCGCGGGCTTCTACCTGGCCTTGTCGACGCTCCTCGCGTGGCACTGGTGGCGGCGTCCGTCAGTGGCGGCCGCGGCGGCGTGCGGCGCCGCGGCGGCACTTGCCCTCTGGACGAAGCAGAGTACGGTGACCCTGCTCGTCACGGCGGCCGTCGTGCCGGCGGGCTGGGCCGCACTCTCGCCACCACTCGCCACGACCGACCCGGCCAGGCGCGGTTTCCTGCACCTCGCGATCGCGTGCCTCGCCGCCGTGACCCTTGCCGGCCCCTGGTACGTCCGAAACCAGATGCGATTCGGCACGGCCTTGCCCACGCCACCGCCGTACTGGACCGACCAGGCGCAGCACGATCCCGGCATCACGCTTCTCACCTTGCTCGTGTACGCGGGCATGGGGCTCCTCGGCATCCTGTTGCCGTTCGTCGTGGGACTCGCGTGCGTGCGCCTGTGGGTCCGCGATGTCTGCGCGCGCGCGGTGGCCGTGCTGTGGCTGGGCGTCGTCGTGCCGTTCCTTGGGTCGTGGTGGTGGTTTGCCAGCTACGACCCCCGTTTCCTGGTCACGACCCTGCCCGTCGTGGCGGCCTACGGGGGCGTCGTCGCCGACGAGGGCCTGGCGCGCTTGCGGCGATTCCCGCTGGCAACCAGGCGGATCGTGGCCGGGGGCGCGCTCGCGGCGCTCGCCGTGTCGTGGGCCGTCGCGCTTCGCGCCGCCGTCGAGCACAAGGCGCAGATCCCGTTTGCCCATCTCCTGGACGATGGCGCGCGTCACCAGCTGCGCGTCGGGTCGCTCTACGACATCGGAAGAGGGATCGACGCGCTGCCTTCGGGCACGGTCGTCGCGGGCGTGCCCGACATGGCCCGCTATTACATTCACCCCACGCGGCTCGCCCGCGTGCATTGGGCCGGCGACCGGTCCGACGCGGCGCAACGGGCCCGGTTCACGGTGCTCGCGCCTGCCAGCACCGCGCGCTGTGCCGGCGTCGTCATCTCACGTACGCCGGACGGATACGTCGTGTGCCGTCGCGAGAATGTGCCATGACCCCACGGACGCCCTGGTGGACCATGGCCGCGGACACGCCGTGGAAGGCCGTGAACGAGGCGCGCCGCCTCGCGCTCGTGCCGCTCGCGCGCGCATGGTTCGCCGTGCACGGCGTGGCCTGGAGTCCGGGCGCGCGCATCTACGGTCTGCCCTTGCTCCAACGCCACCGCCGCAGCCGCATCGCGCTCGGCCCGGGTCTCGAGCTGCGCAGCTGGTTCGCGTCGAACCCGCTGGGCGTGCGGCAGCGGGTCGTGCTGGCCACGTGGACGGCGAATGCGTCGCTCGAGATTGGCGAGGGCACGGGCATCTCGGGCAGCACGATCTGCGCGGCCGAGCTCGTGCGCATCGGGCGACGCGTGATGGTGGGCGCCGGCTGCGTCATCGTCGACACCGACTTCCATCCCCTCGGTCCCGCGCGACGCAGGGCCGAACCCGCGGCCGGCGCGTCGGCGCCTGTCGTCATCGGTGACGACTGCTTCATCGGGACGCACTCGCTGATTCTGAAGGGCGCATCCGTCGGCGACGGGACGGTCATCGGGGCCGGCAGCGTCGTGACCGGGCCGATTCCGCCCGGGGTCGTCGCGGCCGGGAACCCGGCGCGGGTGCTTCGCGCGCTCGACGAGCCGGGAGAGGCGGCAACGGATCGCCTGGAGGCGAGGTGACCGCGATCGTGCCCGACGCCGTGTGGTGCGCCCTCGTGGTCCTCGCGCTGCTCGCGGGCGGCGGCGTGGCCCTTCAACGCCGGGCGAGGCTGCCGGCGCTCGACGCGCCCGTGGCGGCGACGACGCTGGCGTCGGTGCTGGTCCTTGCCGAAACGATGGCCGCGGTGATCTGTGGAGGGACCCGCGGCTGGATGGCGGTGCTGCTGGCGGCCGGAGGCGCGGCCGCCGCGCTCTGGTGGCGCGGGCGTCTGCGCGACGGCGCGAATCCTGAAGAAGCCCGCGCGGCGCTGGTGGACCGCGGCGCCGGGGCGGCGACCGGCACCGGCACGCGCCGGCTGTTGTGGCTCGGGGCGCTGGGCGTCGTGGCCCCGCTCTGGTGGCTGCCCGTGCCCCTCGACACGGACGCGCAGGGATTCGGTCACCTCGCCCTGGCCGTCCGCGAAGGCGGGACGCTCTCGACGCTCGCACCGTGGAGGCCAGGGCTGACGTATCTCTACGCCCCGGGCGTGCTGGTGCTCTTCGCGCGCGTCTCGTCGTGGCTGCCGTGGATGTCGATGGCCGACGTCATGCTCGGCGCAGGCCATGCGTTCGCGTTCGCCTTCGTATGGATCGCGGGCACCGCGGCCGCCGAGTTCGGCATGGTGCTCGAGGGTCACGCGGCCGCGCGGTCGAGCCACTGGCGCGCCGCGGGCGTCGTCGCCGCCTTCGCGAGCCTCGGCTACTGGACGGCGCTGGCGGACGCGCACTACACCTCGACCATCACGCTCGTCTTCGCGACGGCGTGGGCGGCCGGCCTGCTGCGCGCGTGGCGGACCGGCGCGCGCGGCTGGTGGGCGTGGACGGGTCTGATGCTCGCGGCAGTGGTGGTTTCCCACCAGGACACGGCCATCGCCGTGGCACTCGGGCTGGTTCCACTGGCGGTCGC
>JAHDVQ010000070.1:6178-15135 GCA_023384595.1 Vicinamibacteraceae bacterium
TGCTGAACTACCCGGGCGATCACGAGGCCCTCCGCGACTGGGAGGGGCACTGGGCGCCAGTCGTCGCCGAGCGCGACAGCGTGTACTTCCGCATGCAGCCGTTCTTCCTGTCCGGGCCCGCGGTGGACGCGGCGTCGAGCGAGCAGCGGGCACTGCTCGCGTTCTGGCGCGATCCGCGCGACGAGGCGCACGCCGCGGCCCTCGAGGCACGACGAATCGCGTTTGTCGTCGTCCCGGAGGTGGTCAACGATCCCGGCGCGGGACGGCGATGGCGCGGTGCGCCGCCCGCGCTGCTGCCGGGGGTGGTGTCGCGTCCGGCCGACGCGCCGTATCTGAGGAAGGTCTTCGCGGCGGGAGGCGCCGAGGTCTATGCCTTCGAAGGAAGGCCGCGATGAGCCAACCTTCCTATGCCGAGACGCGGCGCGCCTGGGTACGCATCTGGGACGAGGCCGACCTTGCTGCCGAGCACGCGACGGCGGAGTACGCGCGGTCGCGCGCCATCCGCGATCGCTACCTGGCGTTCGTTCCGCCCGGCGCGAGGATCCTGGAGGCCGGGTGCGGAGTCGGAACCGAGATGCTGGCGCTCGCACGGCGGGGGCATCGCGCGATCGGCATCGACTACGTCGTGCCCGCGCTCGGACTCCTGCATCGTCACGATCGGACCCTCCGCCTTGCGGCCGCCGACGTGCACGCCCTGCCCTTTCGAACGGGCGCCGTGGACGCCTACCTGTCGTTCGGGGTGCTCGAGCACTTCGAGCACGGTATGGGGCCGGCGCTGGTCGAGGCCGCACGGGTCGTGGCGCCAGGCGGTACGATCGTCGTCACGGTCCCGGCGCCAAACGTCGTGTGGCGGCTCGTGCGCCGGCGGAGGCGGAGCGGCGCGCCCGAGGCTGCGACGACCCGGTCGTACTATGAAACCGCCTACGACGCCGGCACGCTGACGCGCGCGGTCGGCGACGCCGGATTCGACGTCGTGCTCGTCGAGCCCGTCGGGCACGCGTTCACCTTGTGGGGCCTCGGAGGTCCGTTCCGCGCGCGCGGTCACTACCGGACGAGCGCGCTGGCCGACGCCCTCGGGCGGCTGGCCGCCGTCGCGGCACCGCATGCACTCGCGTTCGCGACGCTCGTCGTCGGCACCAGGCGGCGCGGCGGGGTGGAGTAGCTCGTGGACCTGAGCGTCGTCATCGTCAGCTACAACTCGGGTGAGTGGCTGGTGCGGACGCTCGATGCCGTTGCCGCGGATGTCGCCGGGCTCGACGGCGAAATCCTCGTCATCGACAACGCGAGCCGCGACGGGAGCGTGCAGGAACTCGCGCGGCGTCATGCGCCGATCCGCCTGGTCGCCAACCCTGAGAACCGCTTCTACACGGCCGCCAACAACCAGGGGCTGGCACTCGCGCGGGGGCGCTACCTTCTCGTGCTCAACCCCGATGCTACGCCCGCCCCCGGCACGCTGCCCCTCCTCGTCGCCGCGCTCGATGCGCGGCCGGACGTGGGCATGGCGTCGTGCCGGCTGGTGTGGCCGGACGGACGCACGCAGCGGAATTGCGCGCGCGACTGGACGCTGACGGCGCTCGTCATGGAGCACTCGTTGCCGGGTCTGGTGTGGCGGAGGATGGCGCGCCGATCATGGCACGATCGCACCTACGACAACTGGGACCGTGAGTCGGAGCGTGAGGTGGACATCCTTCCTGGTTCGGTGCTGATCGTGCGTCGGGAGGCGCTCGCCGTCGCGGGCGGCTTCGACGAGCGCCTCAGGCTCTACTTCGGGGAGGACGAGTGGTGTGCCCGGGTCCGGCGCGCGGGCTTCGGCGTGCGCTACCTGCCGGTCGGGCGCGTCGTGCACCCCGAGGGCACGAGCACCGTGGCGGTGCGGGCCATGGCGCGGCGGCTGTACTTCGACGACATGGTGCGTTTTGCCGAGATCCGGTTCGGCGCCGCGCGCGCGCGGGTGCTGCGCGCGCTCACCTGGCCCACGTGGCGCGCGCTGGCGGCCATGGAACGGAGGAGGCGCCAATGACCGGCAGACCCGGCGCGCCCGGGACGCCGCTCCGCGTCGCGTTCTTCAGCTCGTACACGGGGCTTGGTGGCGGCGAGACGAGCCTGCTGGCACTCTTTGGCGCGCTCGATCGGTCACGCATCGAGCCGGTCCTCGTGTGTCCCGGCGACGGCCTCCTGCCGGCGCGCGCGGGGGCGCTCGGTCTCGACGTCCACCTCTGTCACTGGCGGGCGCAGTCGGTGTGGTTCCACCCCGCGCTGTCGGCGCGCTCAGGCGACGCCGGCCGCATCGGCGCGCTGCTCGACTCGCTCGACGCCGGGGCCATTCACTCCGACTTCCACGCGCTGCCGCTCGTGGTTCCTGCGGCGTCGCGCCGCGGGCTGCCGGTCGTCTTCACGTGCTACGGATGGTGGTTCCGTCCGAAGCCGTGGCAGCGCGCGTTCTACCGCGCGCCCGGCCTGCGGATGCTCGCCATCTCCGAGGCCGTGCGCCGCGGGTTCATCGGGCCGGCCCGCTGGATCGACCCGGAACGGATCGAGGTCGTGCCACTGGGCATCGATCCCGAGGTGCACAAGCCCAGACCCGGCGAGCGCACGGCGGCGAGGACCGCCTTCGGGGTTCCTGTCGACGCGCCGCTCGTGACGCTCGTCGCGCGGTTCCAGCGCGTGAAGGGTCACGACGTGTTCCTCGAGATGGCCCGCACGGTGCTGGACGCGCACCCCACGGCGCGCTTCGCCATCGCAGGCGACAACGCCTTCGGCGTCGCGGCCGACGAGGCCTTCCGCCAGCGCGTGCTGTCGGCGATTGAGGCCGACGGACGCCTGCGCGACAGCGTGCACGTGCTGGGACGCGTCGCGAACCCGGAGCACCTCGTGGCCGCTTCGGACGTCGTGGTGTGCAGCAGCCGGTTCGAGAGCTTCGGAATGGCGATCGTCGAGGCGATGTCGGCCGGGATCCCCGTGGTGAGCACCAGCGTCGGCGGTCCGTCCGAGACGATGGTGGCTGGAGAGACGGGCTACCTCGTCCCGCCCGAGCGGCCCGACCTGCTCGCCGCGCGGGTCCTCGAACTGCTGAAGGATGCCGGGCTGCGCGATCGGCTCGGACGCGCCGGGCGCGCGCGGGTGCTCGCGTCCTACACCGCCGCCGGCTACGCGGCGCGCATGTCGCGCCTCTTCGAGGAGGCCGCCGGGAAAGCGCGATGACGGTGCTCTTCGTCTCTCGTGCGTTGCCTCTTCCGGCCTGGCACGGCGATCGTCTGATCCTGCGGCATCTGGCCGAGGGACTTCGCGCGCGCGGGCATCGCGTCGTGGTCGCCGCGCTCGCCACGCCGGACGACGACGCCGGGGTGCTCGGAGCGAGCGCCGCGCTGTGCGATCGCCTGGCGACGGTGTCCGAGCGGCCGAGGACGCCGCTCGACTACCTCGCCCGCTGGCGCACGCCCTGTCCCGAACGCGCGGAGGACTGCTGGCAGCCGGCCATGTGGCGCCTGGTGTCGCGTCTTGCCGGCGAGGAGGCGCCTGGCGTCGTGCACTTCATCGGCGGCATCCAGGTGTGCGAGTACCGCCGCGCCGCCGCCGCGCGGCCGGTCCTCATCACGCCCTACGAGAGCCACACGCTCTGGCTGGATCGCGCCGTGGCCGACGCGCGCACGCGTCTGGAACGCTGGCGCTGGCAGGCGCGCCGCGCCGCGGCCGCGGCCTTCGAGCGCCGCATCTTCGATGGATTCGCCCGCGTCGTGGTGCTGACCGAGGCCGACCGCGAGCGCCTCGCCTCGCTCGCGCCGCACCTGCCGCTGACAGTCGTACCCAACGGCGTCACCCTTCCTGCGCGGATCGTGCCGATCGCGTCGCGGCGCGAGCCGCTGCTCGTCTTCGTCGGAAACTTCGCCTACGGGCCCAACGTGCTCGCCGCGCGTGCGCTCGTCAGAGAGGTGTTGCCGCGCGTCCAGGCGCGTGTGCCCCATGCACGGGCGGCGCTCGTGGGTGCCCTGCCTGGTCCCGACGTGCTGTCACTGCGCGGTCCCGCCGTCGAGGTGACGGGGGCGGTTGTGGACATCGCGCCCTGGCTCGAGCGGGCCCGCGCCTTCGTCGGTCCTATCGCGCGCGGCGCCGGCATGAAGAACAAGGTGCTCGAGGCGCTGGCCCATGGCACTCCGCTCGCCGTCACCTCGCAGGGCTGCGAGGGCATCGGCCTCGTCGACGGCGTTCACGCGCTGCTCGGCGAGGGACCCGCGGCGTTGGCCGAGGCGGCCGTCCGCCTCCTCGATGACGAAGGACTGGCCTCGCGCCTTGCGCAGGCCGGACGCGCCCTGGTGGAGTCGCGCTTCCAGTGGAGCGGCATCGTCGCCGCCTACGAGCGGATCTACAGCGAGATTGGAGCCAGCGCGTGAGCCGCCTCGCACGACGGGATGGCGTCGTTCGCGGTCCAGGCGACCAAACAGCGAAGCCGTCGCGCGACGCCCGTTGGCGGGCGGTGCTGAGTGTGCTCCTGCTCTCCCTCGCGGCCCGGCTCCTCGTCGTCGCGGTTGTCGATCCCCAGCGGTGGATTGAAGGGAGCGACTCGCGATACTACGTCAGCGAGGGCTGGCGCCTTGCGAGGGACGCGGGCGCGGTGGTCCCTCCGGTGGCGCCGCTCTACGCGTACGGGCTGGCGCTCGCGTGGCTGCCGTGGGGCGACGCGCCGTCGCCCGGGACCGCGGGGGAGATTCCGCCGGGCCTGCTCACCGCGGTTCGCCTCGGTCAGGTCGCGCTCAGCATGACCATGCTCGGCGCGACGACGTGGCTCGCGTGGCGCCTCGCGCACTCGCGGCGGGCCGCGCTCTTGACGGCACTCGGCCTCGGGCTGGGCCCCGCATTCGTGCTCGAGCCGTTCCGCATCCTGACCGAGACGCTGGCGCTGTCGCTCCTGGCGCTCGCGCTTGCGGCGTGGGTGGCGCCGCGACGCACGCCGACGCGTGCGCTCGTCGCGGGGGTGTTGTTCGGCCTTGCCGCGCTGACGCGGCCGATCACGTTCGGGCTGCCCTGGCTGCTCGCCCTGCACGCCGCGTGGACGTCGCGCGCATGGAGGCACGCCCTCGCCATGCTGGCCGTGCTGATGCTGGTCGTGCTGCCGTGGGTCGCCGGCCTTCGCCATGCAACGGGTCGATGGTGGCCGCAGGGATTCGAGTCGAACCTGTGGATTGGCGCGGTCGGCGACGGAGTGTGGATTGGGTCGCGCGAGAGCGACAGGCTGCGCGAGCGCTTCGCTGGCGGTCCCGACGACTACCTCGGGGAGGTGGCGCGCGCGGTCCGCGAGCGCCCGCTCGAGTGGGCGGCACGCCGCACGCGAAACCTGGCCACAGCCCTCGCGCGTCCGCACTTCGCATCGGACATCGGCGGCCCTGCGTTCTTCACGGCACTCGAGCGGTGGATGGCGGGCGACGCGGGCCCCGGTCCGGTGCTCGCCGTCCTCGCCCATCCTTCGAGCGTCACGAAGGTCGTGCTCTACGCCGCCCACTGGCTCGCGCTCGCCGCCGGCGGCATCGGTCTCTGGCGTGCCCGGCGCCGCGTGCCGGGCACCGGCCCGCTCATCGCCGTCGCCCTGTACTTCGTCGGCGTGCACGTGTTCCTGACGGCGCTGCCCCGCTACCTGCTGCCCATTCAGCTCCCGCTCTGGCTTGGCGTGGGGTTCGTCGCCGCGCCGCCGCCGTCACGCGGGTCTCCAGGAGGCGACGCGTGAGCGCGCCGCCGGCAAGCCACGGCGCGCCGCGGGTCGCCTACGTGTCGTCGAGTCTCGAGACGACGGACGGCTGGGGCCGCTACACCGTCGAACTCGTGCGCGCCGCGCGTGCCTGCGGCGTCCAGCCCGTCCTCGTCATCACCCGCGACGCTCCGAGCAGCTTGGAGATCCCGGGCGAGGTGCACCGCGTGCTTCCGCCCCTCCCGCTTCGACGCCGGGAGAGCTTCGCCCAACTTGCGCACGCCGCGCGTCTCGGTCGTGTCCTGGCCTCGTGCGACGTCGTCCACCTGGTGGTCGAGCCGTACCTCCCGCTGGTCGCGCGCGCCGTGCCGCGCCGGACGCCGGTGGTGATGACGGCGCATGGCACGTGGGCCGTCCTGCCGCTCGCCGATCGACTCACCGGCTGGCTGCACCGCCGCGCGCTCGAGCGTGTGGATCTGCTCGTGTGCCAGAGCGCCGCCACCCGCGACGCCATGGCGCGTCTAGCGCGATTGCCTTCCCACCGCGTGCTGCCGGGTGGCGTGCGGCCCCGTTCCTTCTGCGATGCCACGTCTACGAACGACGGCCCCGCGCATCCGGTGGTCCTCACCGTGGGCGCCGTGAAGCGTCGCAAGGGGCACGATCGCGCGCTCGAGACGCTGGTCCGTGCCGCCGGGCGAATGGGAAGGCCGGTGCACTGGGTGGTGGTGGGGCAGACCGACGCCGATCGCCCCTGGTTCGACGAGGTGGCGCGCAGGGCGACGGAGGCGTCGCCCTCGGTGGCGGCCGAGTGGCTCGGGCGGGCCGACGAGGACACGCTGCGTGCCTGGTACCGCCGCGCGTCGCTGTTCCTGTTGCTGCCGGTCGATGACCGCGGCGCGTTCGAGGGCCTGGGGCTCGTGCTGCTCGAGGCCGCCGCGGCGGGCCTTCCGTCGGTGACGTGGGCGGGTGGCGGCGCTGCCGAGGCCGTGCTCGATGACCGCACAGGGCTGGTCGTCGCAAACGGCGACATCGAGGCGGCCGCCACCGCCGTCGCCAGGGTGCTCGTCGACGACGAACTGCGGGGGCGCCTGTCGGCGGGGGCGCGCGCCTTCGCAGCCGAGCGCTCATGGGAGCGGCTCGCCACAGAGCTGTCCGCACACTATCGGCAGCTGCTTGCCCGGGGGCGCTCCTGATGCGTCCCTTCGTGCGCGACACGCTCACGCTGCAGTCTGGGCAAGTGGTGCTGGCCGTTGTCCATGCGCTTCGAGCGTTTCTGGTCCTGCGGTGGCTGGGGCCCGTCGAATTCGGCCCGCTGGCACTCGCGCAGTCGCTGGTCGTCTTCGTCTCCCTCGTCGATGCCTCGGCCATCGGGCGCGCGGCGCTGGTGGAGGTCGCGCGCGCCGTCGCCTCGCGGGATCACGACGGCATGGCCGGCGCTCTCTCGCGCTTTCTCGGCCTGCACGTCGTCCTGAGTGTCGGGATCGTGGCCATCGTGTGGTGGCTCGGACCGTGGGTCTCCGAGGCGGCGTACGGCAGGGCCGAGGTCGGGCACTACGCCCGATGGCTCGCGCTGCCGCTCGTGCTGGAAGCGCCGTTTCTCACGATCTCGGTCGTGCTGCAGGCGGCGCGCCGTGTGCGCACGCTGGTCGCCATCGAGGCGGCACGCGCGGGGCTCCTGCTCGTCTCGACCCTCGTCGCGCTCGTCGTGCAGGCGTCGGCGTGGAGCGTGGTGGCTGCCGGCATCGCAACCTCCGGTCTCACGCTCATGGGAACACTGGCGGGGCAGGGGTGGCTCCGGCGCGCGGTCGAGGGGCTGCCCTCGTGGCAGACACTCGTTCGCCGCGTGCCGCGCGAGCGATTCGGGCCGACGATGCAGAGCGGGGGACTCGTGGCGCTCGACAAGCACGCGGGCAACCTGGCCGGGCACGTACCCGTCCTGCTGCTCGGCCTCGTCGACACGACCGCCGTCGCGCACCTTGCTGCCGCGATTCGCGTGATGGCCGTGCCGGCGCCTCTGCTGACAGGGCTGGCCCGCAGTCTCGACACCACGCTCGCGCTGCGCGCGGCGCGCGGATCCCGAGACGTCGTCGTGGCGTGGCGCGAGGCGACCTGGCGTGCGGCCGGAGCGTGGCTCCCCATCGCGATGCTCATGGCGGCGGCGGCCTGGGTGGGGATGGTGCCGGTCCTGGGCGAGGCATACGCCCCTGCGAGGGCCGCAATCCTCCCGCTGCTCGTGCAGTCGATCGCGCTCGGGGCGGGTGTAGGGCTGGGACCCGCCTACCGCGCGCTCGACGCGGTGTGGCGCTCCCTCGTGGTTGGCCTGCTGGTGCTCGCCGTCGCCATCGGGCCGGGCTGGTGGATGGTCGAGACGTGGGGCGTGGCCGGTGCCGCCTGGTTTCACGCGGTGCGGACCGGCGCGACAATTGGCCTGGGGGCGATCGTCGTCAGCGGGCTGGCACGCATCGCGCCCCGGGCCTCTGGGACGCCTTCCCGCCCTTCCGCCTCGCACGGGGGACAACCGTGAGGCTGCTCATTCTGAGCGACCGCATTCCTCCCGACCACCGCGGCGGGGCCGAGGTCATCGCCTGGCAACTGGCCGTCGGCCTGGCACGCGCAGGCCACGACGTACACGTGGCCTGCGCCACGACGACCGCGGCGCGCGACGAGCGGCGCGAGGGCGTGCACGTCCACTACCTGCATTCGCGCTACCCCGAACGCCTGCGAGCCTGGACCGCCCTCTGGAATCCGCCGGTCGTGACCGCGCTGGCGCGGCTGTTCGAACAGATCGCCCCTGCCGTCGTGCACGCCCACAACGTGCACAACGACCTGTCGTACCGTAGCCTGACCGTCGCCGCGCGCTCGGGCATTCCCGTCGTGTTCACGAGCCACGACGTGATGCCGTTTGCCGCGCGCAGCCTCCGTGCCGCCGAGTTCGGTTTCCGCGCGGGCGTCGAGGGCGCCACGCGCGTGAGTGTGGCGGCCGAGGCGCGGCTCCTGCGCCTTCGCTGGAATCCCATCCGGCGAGCCGCGATCCGGCGGATCGTGGCGCGCGACACGCGCGCACGCACGTCGGCGAGCGAGGCGCATCGCCGAATGCTCGCCGCGAACGGACTTCACGGCTTCGAGGTGATTCCGAACGCGGTCGACCTCCAGACGTTTTCGGACGAGGCGATCGCGCAGGTTGAGATGGTGCGCGGCGGCGCCGGACAGGAGCGCGTCGTGCTCTTCGGTGGCCGGATCACGGCCGCGAAGGGCGTCAACGTGCTTGGGCAGGCCTTCA
>JAHDVQ010000070.1:15235-21314 GCA_023384595.1 Vicinamibacteraceae bacterium
GGACGGCCAGTCGTGGCATCGCCGTACGGCGGCATCCCGGAGTACGTCGTGGACGGCGTGACAGGTGTCCTGGTCCGGCCGGAAAGGCCCGCCGACCTTGCCGCTGCACTCGCCTCCGTGCTCGACGACCGGCATCGCGCGGCGCAGCTGGGCGCCGCCGGCCGTCGGCGCGTGCTGGAGCACTATTCGCTCGTGCGGCAGGTCGCGCGTTTCGAGACCCTGTATCGACGCGTCGTGGACGGTGTCGCCGCGCGCGGCTCAGTGTAGCGACACGCCGGCCTCGCGCATGGCATCGGTAATGCCCCTGGCACGCACGTCGAGGGTGTAGCTGGCGCCGAGGGCCCGTGCCCGGCGTCCCAACGTCTCCCGCAGTCCGGGGTCCCCGAAGAGACGACGGAGGGCCGCCGCCGTGGCCGCCGTGTCCCCTGGCGGGACGAGCAACGCCGTGTGCTCGTGTCTCAGCACTTCGCGGCTCGAGGGCAGGTCGCTGGCGACGATGGGCAGTCCGGCCGCGAGGTACTCGAACAGCTTCAGTGGCGAAGCGCACTCGGCGAAGTGGGGCGAATCCGGGAGCGTCATCACGGCCACGTCGAGCGCGGCCAGCCACGTGGGCACGGCCGCGACGGCGACTTCACCGGGCGCAACGAGCCGCTCCGGCGCCAGACCGTTCGCTTGCCACCGGCGCTGCACCGCGTCGACGTCCACGGGCGGGCCGCCCACGACGGCGAGCGTGACTGGCACGTCTGCGGCTCGCGCCGCGGCGTCGACCACCGTGTCGACACCTTTCAGCCGCCCGAGCGTCCGCAGCCGGCCCACGTAGCCGACGAGGAAGGCGTCGGCGGGGAGCCCGAGCCGCGCTCGCGCGTCGTCACGCGCAGGCAGGTGCGCGAAGCGGGCCGCGCGCACGCCGGTGGGCGCCACGAGGGTCGCGCGAGCGCCGA
Organism: Vicinamibacteraceae bacterium; assembly: GCA_023384595.1. Classification (GTDB taxonomy): domain Bacteria; phylum Acidobacteriota; class Vicinamibacteria; order Vicinamibacterales; family JAFNAJ01; genus JAHDVQ01. The sequence goes on from JAHDVQ010000070.1 coordinate 16,177, forward strand.
GCCGGCGCGCGTAGTCGTCGAGCCGCGACGTGACGGCCACCACGAGTCGCGCGCCCGCGATGGCGCGCTGGTCGTTCCACACCCCACGTCTCGAGGTGGCCATCTGGTGCACTTCGTACACCAGCGGCCGATCCGGGAGCAGGCGATGCACGATGGCCAGCACCAGCGGGTCGCGGCAGTACACCACGTCGCCGCCAGGCCGGCCGCGAAGGAATCGCCAGAGGGCGAGCGCAAAGCTCGCGTTCGCCAGGCGCAGAGACGGACCCCGATCGTGCCCGGCGAGATCGAGGCACGGTAGGCGCACGAGGTCGAATCCTCCCACGCCGTAGTACTCCCTCGGATCCGCCACGCCGCCCGCGGGGCGGCTGGTGTGGCGGCGTCGTGCCGCACAGAGCGTCACCTCGGCACCCGCCTCGGCGAACGCCGCACAGTTCTCGACAATCTGGAGGCCGTGCGCGAACTCCGAGGGGAGCCGCGCGGTGGTGGCGTACACGAGGCTCATGGCGAGGAGGCGAGGCCACGTCCGGAGGCCGAACGCGGTGACGTCACGTCGTGCAGCAGGTCGACGAGCGCGGCCACCTGGCCATCCGGTGCGAAGCGGTGGCGTGAGGCGGTCGTTCCGGCGGCCAGCTGCGCGCGCCGGCCAGGGGCGAACGCCTCCCCGAGCGCCGCGGCAAGTGCCCCGACATCGGGATGCTCGACCAGCAGGCCGTTCCGGCCATGATCGACGACCTCGGGGTTGCCTCCACGGCGGCTGGCGACGACGGGCGTTCCTGCGACGAGGGCTTCGATTGCAGTGTGCGAGAGCCCCTCGTACGACGAGTAGAGCACGAGGTAGTCGGCGGCGCGGAGCACGCGCGTGAGCGCGTCGCCCGGCAGGGCTCCCGCGAACTCCGCCCGCACGCCGAGCGTTTGCGCGAGCGTCTCGAGGCGGCGCTGCTCCGGCCCCTCGCCCGCGACGACGATCCGCAGACCGGGCACCGCCCTGGCGGCCTCGAAGACGAGATCGACGTGCTTCCACCGCACCAGGCGTCCGGCGACGACGACGACGGGCTCGTCGGATCCCCACCCGAGGGCGCGCCGCGCCGCGCTCGCGTCGATGGCACGCGCGTGTCCGTCATCCGGCACCGCATTGGGAATGACGGAGAGCCGGCAGGTTCGGACGCCCCACGACGCGGCCATGTCGCGCAGGAATCGGCTCGGCACGACCACGTGCGCCGCGCGCCGCACCTCGGCCCGGCGCCAGCGCTTCAGCCACTCGACACGCCGGGCGTGGCGACGCGCGTCGAACCCCTCGACCTCCTCGGTAGGCGCCACCCACCCCCGGGCGACGGCACGCTCCCACACCGTGTCGCCAGGCACCTTGATGACCACCGGGACGCCGTGTGGCGTGGGGCGCGGCAGCAGCAGGCCGAGCGCGAGGACGCAGTCCGTCGTGCGGGCCAGGCGACGGTAGGCCAGCGCGTACGCGGCGAGCCGCCCGGGGAGCGCGGTGCGGGCAATGCGTGTGACCGGCGCCGGATCGAGTGACTCGGCCGCGTTCGACGGGGCGAACGCCAGCACCCGCACGTCGATGCCACGCTCGACGAGCCGTGGCACGGCGGACGCGATGAAGGTGCTGGGACCGCCGATTTCGGGCGCGACCGTGCCGGAGGCGATGAGCAGGCGCACGACGCCACCATCCTGCCGCACGGGGTATGCTGTCCACAAGCATCATGGCTATCCTCCACGGCGCGCGCGTCATGGTGACCGGCGGCGAGGGATTCCTTGGCCGGTGGGTCGTCCGCCGGCTCGAGGCGGCGGGCGCCGTCGTGTCGGTGCCCCGCCACCAAGACTTCGATCTCGTGGATCGCGCGGCGGCGCGGCGGGCCCTGGCCGCCTTCACGCCGCGGATCGTCGTCCACCTCGCCGCGCGCGTGGGCGGCATCGGGGCCAACCAGGCCGACCCGGCGCGGTTCTTCTTCGAGAACGCGATGATGGGGCTCCACGTGGTGGAGGAGTCGCGCCTGGCCGGGGTCGAGAAACTGGTGCTCGTCGGCACCGTCTGCGCGTACCCGCGTGAGACGCCGGTGCCCTTTCACGAGGACGAGCTCTGGCAGGGCTATCCGGAGGAGACCAACGCCCCATACGGTCTCGCGAAGCGCATGCTGCTCGTGCAGGCGCAGGCCTACCGCCAGCAGTACGGGATGAACGCGATCTACCTGCTCCCGGCGAACCTGTACGGACCCGGCGATCACGTCGACCTTGAACGGTCCCATGTGATTCCCGCGCTCATCAGGAAGTGCGTGGAGGCGCACGAAGCCGGCGCGGCGACGGTGGACGTGTGGGGCGATGGGTCGGCGACGCGCGAGTTCCTCTATGTCGAAGACGCCGCCGAGGGCATCCTCGCGGCCATCGAGCGTTACGACGGCGGCGCGCCCGTGAACCTGGGGAGCGGGGTGGAGACGAGCATCCACGACCTCGTCTTCGACATCGCCCGCGCCACGGGCTACACCGGTACGTTTCGTTGGAATGCGTCGCGTCCGAACGGCCAGCCGCGGCGGCGGCTCGACGTCTCGCGTGCCGAACGGCTCTTCGGGTTCCGGGCCCGCACGCCCTTCGACGTCGGGCTCACGCGTACCGTCGAGGCCTTCCTCGAGAGCCGCACGCGCGCGTGATTCGAGCACGCATCGCCGGCGTACGGGGCGCGGGCTCTGCGCGCCGGCGATCCGCAGCTACGCCACGTGCCCCAACGCGTCGGCAATCCGCAGCCGCGCCGCCCGCCGGGCGGGCCAGACCGCGGCGAGCACCGCCACCCCCGACAGGAAGCACGTCGCAAACAGCGCGACTCGCGGCAGCAGCGAAGCGGTGAGCGGCACCGATGACGAGGCGACGCCCGCCTTGTAGCTCACGCCCGCCTGACCGATGAGCGCCGAGAGCGCCGTCGTCGCCGCTAGGCCCACGGCCGCCGCCACGAGCGCCAGCATGGCCGCCTCCATCGTGAAGAGCGCGACGATGTGCGGGCGCCGGTATCCGAGGCTGCGCAGCGTGCCGATCTCGCGCACGCGCTCGTTCACCGCCTTGAGCATGGTCGTGAAGACCGACATGCCCGCGATGGTCACGACAATGATGACGACGAACGTGCGATACAGGTTGAAGAGCGCCATCGTGCGACGGTAGAGATCGCCGAACTCGTGAGTCTGCCAGGGGCCGGCATCGAGATCGAATCCCCGCGCGCGCCCCGCCTCGGCGAGCTCGGCCCCGAGCGCCGCGGCCGACGCGGGATCCGCCAGCCGCACCACGTAGAAGCTCACGACGCGGGTGTCGAGCAGCCGCTGCCCGACCTCGAGCGGCAGGTTGAGGAACCGGCTGTCGAGATCCTTCAGCCCGGCGTCGAGCATGCCCACAATCTGCGGATCGACCACGTTCAACTGCCCGGCCTCGGTCGCGCTCGTCAACTGCAGGCGCGCCTGGCGGCAGGTGAACGGCCGCACCTCGGCAATCGGGAAGCCGTCGGCGCCCTGCGCCCGTTCGGCCGGCGTCGGCGTGCAGTCGAGGAGCGAGGCCAGCCCGTTGCCGACGACGACGGAGTTCGGCGGGGCTTCGTGCAGGGGGCGGCCCGACGTCGCGTTCCAGGCCCAGTGTCCACGCACCCGGGCGGCCCGCGGCGCGTCGTACGCCCAGCCGACGAACGCGACGCCCGAGCGGCCGGTGCTGGCCAGGCCCGACACGGCGAGCACGGGCGTGAAGACCTCCACGTCCTTGCCGCGCGATGTCAGGAACTCCTCGATGAAGGCCTGTGCGTCCTCGCGCAGCGCGTAGGCGTAGGGATCTTCCTCGCCCGCGCTCGTCGAGAAGCCCCGCCGCTCCACGACGAGGTGGCCCATCATCGACTTCTCGCTGTACCACAGGTCCTGGAGCGCGATGAGGTCGTGAATGTAGCCCGAGAAGAGCCCGATGGCGATGAAGCCGACGACAATCGACAGCATCGAGCCGAGGCTGTGGCGCCAGTTGCGGCGGACGTTTCGCCAGGCGATGCGCGCGAGAGGACGTGCGGCCATGGGGGCGAGCGACGGCTAGCGGACCACGTTGTTGATGTTGAACAGGCTCGGCGGATGCGTCTCGGGTTTCGGCGGGCCGAAGCGGATCGCGGTGACGCTCCCTGTTCCCGTCGCGTCCCGGATGGTCATCGTCGAGACGAACTCGTAGGTCGTCGCACCGGATTTCAGCAGATTGCCGTACACGAAGTCGGCGGTCTTGAACACGTCGCCGCCGACGGTGAGGAACTCCGCCTTCAGCCCGAGGTGGCGCTTCTTCGAGATCCAGTACCGGATGCGGTCGTAGGTGACGTTCTTCGCGCGCGCCTTGAGTTCGAGCGTGAAGGCGGGCTCGCCGCCGACCGCCTCCTCGCCCACGATCGTGCCCTCGTAGTCGCGCGCGTAGTTGGTGCTCGCGATGTCGCCGTTGGCGGCGTCACCCGTCAGCCGCTGCCTGGGCGAGATCGACACCGGCTTGCGCAGTCCCGGCTTCACGAACCAGATCGTCCGGTCGTTGAAGAGCATGATCTCGCCCTTGTGCCGGGGCGGGGCCAGCGACTCCACGAGGGCGTCGTTGCCGCGCGCCTTCACGAGGAACGTGCGCGTCGTGACGCGGCCCTCCTCGGTGGCCTCCACCGTCGCGTTCCACGTGATGCCGTTGGCGAGCCCGCCACGCGCACGGTCGGCGTCCTTCAGGAGCTGGTCTGGCGTGGGCGTCTGCGCGCTGGGGGGCGTGACACCCACCGACGCGAGGAGGCCTCCCAGTACGATGACTTCGCGAATGCTCACGACGCTTCCTCTCTTCTGTCCCGCCCACCGCCCACCGCCCACCGCCTACCGCCCAAGAGCGTCAGCCCCTACGCCGTCGTCGCCGTCAGGAGATCGGCCGTGCGCTCGGCGACGCGCCGGCGCGCCACCATCCACGTCACGACGACCGCCAGCGGCAGGATCGCGGCCGCCACGAGGCCAATCTCCACGCCGGTCGGGATGAGCACCACCTGGATCTCGCCCGGCACGCCCGGTGGTCTCACCCGCAGATCGAGCAGTCGCGCAACGAGCCCCGCAAGGTAGGCGAGCACGATGCCGCCGGCGACGCCCGCCGCGGCCAGCACCACCATCTCG
>JAHDVQ010000071.1:0-1865 GCA_023384595.1 Vicinamibacteraceae bacterium
TGTCGAGCCCGGCGCGCAGCATCGCTTCGAGGGCGCCGACGCGTGCCTCCCGCTCGGCCGGCGACAGGTGCCGCCAGTACGCCGCCTCGAGGTAATCGAGCACGCGCTGCAGGTTCAGCTCATCGTCTTCGACCGGGAGGGCCGCGACCGCCGCATCGATGAAGCCGGCCGGCTCGATGCGCCTCTCGAGCAGCAAATCCCACAGCGTCACCCAGGCGCTGCCGCGCGTGAGCGCGTCGGGGATCTCGTGGATGCGCGACCGGAGCCACTCGACGCTCGCCGCATCGGGCGAGACGAGCCCGTACGCAAGACCGCCCCCGTTCGCCAGCACGAAGCCGGCGCGCCCGGCCACCGTCGCCGACGGCAGCGCCACTTCAGCGGCCTGCAGGCGCACAGGCAGGACGACGACGCCGCGCTCGTCTCCGACGGCGACCTCGACCTGCTGGGGCCACACGAAGCCGCGGCCCGCCGGATCGCGTTGGCGCAGCATCACCGATTCGAGGCGGCCGCCGGCGCCGCGCCTCACCTCGCTCTCGATGACGGGCCGTCCGGACTCCTCGACCCACACCCGGCTCCACGCCGCGAGATCGTCGGCCGTGCGCGCGTCGAGCAGCCCGACGAGGTCGGGCCACGACGCGTTGCCGAACGCGTGCTGCTTCAGGTACGCCCGCAGCCCGTCGCGCAGGGTGTCGGGGCCGAGCAGCCGTTCGAGCTGCCGCATCATGATGGGCGCCTTCTGGTAGATGATGGGCCCGTAGAGCTGTCCCGCCTCGTTCAGGTTCGCGAGGGGCTGGCGGATGGGGTGCGTGCCGCCCGTGCGATCCACGCTGTACGCCGCCGGGTAGTGCGCGAGGAGGAAGCGCAGCTCGTGGTTCACCTCGGGGAACGAGGGATTCACGATCTTGGCGGCCATGAAGTTGGCGAACACCTCCTTCATCCACACGTCGTTGAACCACCGCATGGTCACGAGGTCGCCAAACCACATGTGCGCCACCTCGTGGGCGATGAGGCTCGCCCGCCCCAGTTCCTGCGCCTTGGTCGCCGAGGCCTCGAGCAGCAGCGCCGGAGCGTTGTAGAAGATCGCGCCCGCGTGCTCCATGCCCCCGAACTGAAACGCGGGGACGAGGAAGAAATCGAGCTTGTCCCACGGATAGGGGATGCCGGTGTAGTCCTCGAGCCATGCAAGGGCGCTCGCGTGCAGATCGAAGACGATGTCGCGGCTGCGGTCGAGGCGCGCGCGATCCGTTTCGCGGTGGAACATGCGGAAGGTCCGCCCTGCGCGGATGGCCGTCTCGACGTGGAGGCGGCCGGCCGCAAACGCCATGAGGTAGGTCGACAGCGGCGGCGTCGGGGCAAAGCGCCACACCGCGCGGTCGCCGTGCGCCTCGCGCGACGCCTCGCGTCCGTTGGCGACCGCCGTCCAGCCCGAGGGCAGATCGAGGGTGAGCGTCAGCCGCGCCTTCACGTCGGGCTGGTCGAAGCACGGAAACGCGAAGCGGGCCCGCGCCGGCACGAACAGCGAGTAGAGGAACTCGTCGTCGCGGTTGAGGGCCTCGTCGCCGGCGACGAAGTCGATGGTGAGCCGCTGCACGCCGGCCACTGGTTCCGGGAAGATCACCATCAGGTGTTCCTGGCTCGACCGCCACGTCGCCGGACGCCCGCGCCACTCGACCCGGCGGACGTCCTGCTCGGGCCGCGCGAAGTCGAGCACGATGGCGCGAACGGGGGCCGCCAGGGTGAAGTCGACGTGCACCTGACCGGTCAGGGGCTCGGCCCGTGAGGCGGGCACCCGCAGCGCGAGGTCGTAGCGGACCTCGTCGAGCAGGAGCGCCCGCGCCTCGGCGAGCTCGACGGGCACACCGGCG
>JAHDVQ010000071.1:1965-4159 GCA_023384595.1 Vicinamibacteraceae bacterium
GGACAAGGCCCAGAGCCCGTAGCCTGTAGCCCATAGCCTGATCTGATATTCTGCGGCGGATTGGCGGCCGCCGGGTCGTGTCTCGTCCCCTTTTCCGGGGGCCTGCTCCACCCGCCGCTCCCGCGCAAGGAGACGATGTCCATGATGCCCAGCTTCCGAGCGACGTTCGCCGCGGCCCTCGCGTTGGTCTGGCTGGCCGGTGCCGCGCCAGCCACCGTCTCGGCCCAGGCCGCCCAGCAGGCCGCGCCCCAGACCGAGAACAAGCCCGCCCGCACGCCCGATGTCATCTTCGTGCCCACCCCCGAGGCCGTCGTCAACGCGATGCTCGAAGTGGCCAAGGTCACGAAGGACGACATCATCTACGATCTCGGCTGCGGTGACGGCCGCATCCCGATCACGGCGGCCAAGAAGTACGGCGCCACCGGCGTGGGCATCGACATCGACCCGCAGCGCATCATGGAGGCCAACGCGAACGCGAAGAAGGAGGGCGTGACCGACAAGGTGACGTTCCTGCAGGCCGACCTCTTCGAGACCGACATCAGCCGTGCGACCGTCGTCACCCTGTACCTGCTGCCCTCGCTCAACGTGAAGCTCATGCCGAAGCTGCTCAAGGAGCTGAAGCCCGGGACGCGGATCGTCTCGCACGCCTTCGACATGGGCGACTGGAAGCCCGAGAAGGAGCTGACGGTGGACGGTCGCCACGTGTATTACTGGACCGTCCCGAAGAAGTAGCATTCCAGACCGGCAGAGGACCCGGGCTTCTGGACCGTCGCGTCGACGCCGCCCCCGCACTCGAACACGCTCGTATGGCATTCTCCCAGGACATCCTCTGCATCGGGGCCGGCTACGTGGGCGGCCCCACCATGGCGGTCATCGCCGACAAGTGCCCCGACCTGAAGGTGACCGTCGTCGACATCAACCCCGCGCGCATCGCGGCGTGGAACAGCGACGATCTGCCGATCTACGAGCCCGGCCTGCTCGACGTCGTCCGGCGCGCGAGGGGGCGCAACCTGTTCTTCACGACCGATGTCCCCACGGGCATCCGGGCCGCCGACGTCATCTTCGTGTCGGTGAACACGCCGACGAAGACCTTCGGCGAGGGCGCCGGGCGCGCGGCGGATCTGCAGTACTGGGAGAAGACGGCGCGCGAGATCCTCGCCAACTCCGACCGGCCGAAGATCGTGGTCGAGAAGTCGACGCTGCCCGTGCGCACCGCCGAGGCCATGCGGCGCATCCTGAACAGCAACGATCGCGGCCTGCGGTTCGACGTCGTCTCGAACCCCGAGTTCCTCGCGGAGGGCACGGCCATCGCCGACCTCGAATCGCCCGACCGTGTGCTCATCGGCGGCGAGGAGACGGCCGACGGCCGGCGGGCGCGGCGGGTGATCGCGGACATCTACGCGACGTGGGTGTCGCGCGATCGCATCATCGAGTCGAACCTGTGGAGCGCCGAGCTGTCGAAGCTCACGGCCAACGCGTTTCTCGCGCAGCGCATCTCGTCGATCAACAGCATCTCGGCGCTCTGCGAGAAGACCGAGGCCGACATCGACGAGGTGGCCTACGCGATCGGGACCGATTCGCGCATCGGACCGCGGTTCCTCAAGGCCAGCGTCGGCTTCGGCGGGTCGTGCTTCAAGAAGGACATCCTGAACCTGGTCTACATCTGCGAGCACTACGGCCTGCACGAGGTCGCCCGCTACTGGGAAGCCGTCGTGAAGATGAACGAGTGGCAGCAGACCCGCTTCGTGCGGACCATGGTGTCGGCCATGTTCAACACGGTGGCCGGCAAGCGCATCGCCCTCTTCGGCTTCGCCTTCAAGGCCGACACCGGCGACACGCGTGAGTCGGCGGCGATCCAGGTGACGCGGCAGTTGTTGGAGGAGCACGCCTCGGTCGTCATCACGGACCCGAAGGCGCTCGACAACGCGCGGCGCGACCTCGAGCACGTGACCGGCGACGTCTCGTTCGAGGCCGACCCCTACGTGGCGGCGGCCGGCGCGCATGCCGTCGCCGTGCTCACCGAGTGGAGGGAGTACCGCGACCTCGACTTCCGGCGGATCCTGGACAGCATGGTGAAGCCGGCGTTTCTCTTCGACGGCCGCAACATCCTCGATCACGACGCGCTGTTCGAGATGGGCTTCAACGTCTTCGCCATCGGCAAGTCCCCGCGCCTGCACTTCTGAGCGCAGATCTG
>JAHDVQ010000071.1:4259-8068 GCA_023384595.1 Vicinamibacteraceae bacterium
TCAACGTCTTCGCCATCGGCAAGTCCCCGCGCCTGCACTTCTGAGCGCAGATCTGGGGTCAGGTCTGGGATTGCACATCGGCGGGGTCAGGTCTGGGATTGCACATGCACCGTTTCCTGCATCTCGACGTCTTCACCGACACACCGCTCACGGGCAACCAGCTCGCCGTCTTCACGGCGCCGTCCCACCCCTTCAACGACGGAATCCGGCAGGCCATCGCACGCGAGATGGCGTTCTCGGAGACCGTGTTCGTCGAGCCGCCGTCGACCCCGGGCGCGCTCGTCCGCCTTCGCATCTTCACGCCCGCGCGCGAGCTGCCCATGGCCGGGCACCCCACCGTCGGCTCCGCCTTCGCCCTTGCGCACGAAGGCGTCATCGCGCCCGGAACCACGCGCGTCGTCTTCGACCTCGGGGTCGGCCCGCTTCCGATCGACCTCGAGTGGGACGACCATCGCCTCGCCTTCGCGTGGATGACGCAGCCGCGTCCCGAGTTCGGCCCTGAAATCCGCGAGCGGGCGCGGCTTGCCTCTGCCCTCGGTGTGCGCGAGGACGCCGTCGCCCCGGAGGGACCACCGCCGCAGGTGGTCTCCACGGGTGTGCCGTTCCTGTTCGTGCCGCTCGCCACTCGCGCCGACGTCGACAGCTGCGTTGTCGATGTGCGGGCGATGGACGCCGCCTGCCGTCTCGAGAACCTGCCCACTCGGGAGGTCTTCGTCTTCACGACCGAGCGTGCCGCCGACGACGGGGCCACGGTCTACAGCCGGATGTTCGCGCCGGCGCTCGGCGTCGCCGAGGACCCGGCCACGGGCAGCGCCTGCGGGCCGCTCGGCGCGTACCTGGTCCGCCACCGGCTCGTCTCGCCGGAGCAGGCGGGCCGTCTGGTGAGCCTGCAGGGAGTGAAGATGCAGCGCGCGAGCCGGATCCACATCAGCATCGGCACCGACGGCGACGCCATCACGTCGGTACGCGTCGGGGGCACCGCGGTGCTCGTGGCCGAGGCGACGCTGCACCTGCCCGTGTAGCGCCACCGTCCTCCATGCTCTCTTCTGCTACAGTGAACGCCTGATGGGACCCGTGGCGGCCGCCCTCGACCTCACGCCGTACATCTCGTTTTCGGGGGAAGAGTGGGCCGCGCTCAGGGCCAACACCCCGCTCACCCTGACTCAGGACGACATCGAGCGGCTGCGCGGCATCAACGACCAGCTGTCGCTCGAGGAGGTCGAGCGCATCTACCTGCCGCTCTCGCGCCTCCTCAACTTCTACGTCGGGGCGACGCAGGGCCTCTATCGCGCCCGCCAGGCGTTCCTTGGCGATGCGACCGCCAAGGTCCCCTTCGTCGTCGGCATCGCCGGCAGCGTCGCGGTCGGGAAGAGCACGACGGCGCGTGTGCTCCGCGAGCTGCTGGCCCGCTGGCCGAACCACCCGAAGGTGGATCTGGTCACGACCGACGGCTTCCTCTACCCGAACCGGGTGCTCCAGGCGCGCGGCCTGATGGAGCGCAAGGGATTCCCCGAGAGCTACGATCAGCGCCGTCTGCTGCAGTTCGTGCACGACGTCAAGTCGGGGATGCCCGAAGTCGAGGCGCCCGTCTACTCGCACATCAACTACGACATCGTCTACGGCGAGTATCAGAAGGTCCGCCAGCCGGACATCATGATCATCGAGGGCCTCAACGTGCTGCAGATCGGGCCCACGCCGCGCGCCGCCGAGGCGCCGCGCGTGTTCGTGTCGGACTACTTCGACTTCTCCGTCTACGTGGACGCGAAGGCGGGCTTCATCCAGCAGTGGTACATCAAGCGGTTCCTGACGCTGCGGCGCACGGCGTTCCGCCAGCCGAACGCGTACTTCCATCGCTACGCGAACCTGAGCGATCAGGAGGCGATGGCCACGGCCCGCCGCATCTGGACCACCATCAACGGCAAGAACCTGCGCGAGAACATCCTGCCCACACGCAGCCGCGCGGCCCTCATCCTCGAGAAGGGGCCCGATCACCGCATCGAGCGGGTGCACCTCAGGAAGATCTGATCCCCCGGCGGCTACTCGCGCTGCAGGACGCGTCCGGGACGCGCCTCGGTGAACGTGCCGTTGTCGATGACCGGGACCCCGTTGACGAGCACGAAGTCCATCCCGGCCGCGAGCTGGTGCGGCGCCTCGTACGTCGCGCGGTCCTGCACGGCGTCGGGATCGAAGATGGCCAGGTCGGCCCAGGCTCCCTCGCGGATGACGCCGCGGTCGCGGATGCCGACGACCGCCGCCGGTAGGGTGGTCATGGAGCGCACGCCGTGCTCGAGCGAGATGACGCGGCGCTCGCGCACGTAGCGCGCCAGCCTGCGCGCGTGCGCACCGTATCCCCGCGGGTGGGGCCGCCCCTGCCCCATCGCGACCAGCCCGCCGTCGCTCGACGCCATCGTCCACGGCTGGCGCATCACGTGCACGATGTCGTCCTCGACCATGTTGAAGGACACGAGCGACGCGTTGCCCTTCAAGAGGAGCGCCATGGCGGTGTCCTCGGGCGCTTCGCCGCGCGCCTTCGCGACCGCCTCGAGGCTCTGGCCCTCGAGCGAGTGGTCGGCGCCGTAGTGCGCGATGACCAGCGTCCCGGCACCGCCGCGCCGCGCGAGGTTCTCGCGGATGTCGCGCCGCAGCCTGTCGGCGAGCGCCGGGTCGGTGAAGCGCGTCCGCATGGCCTCGTTGCCGTTCACCTGGGCCCAGCGCGGGATGAGGGCGCCCGTCAGGCTGGTCGACGACGCCTCGTAGGGATACTGGTCGGCGAAGACCTCGACGCCGCGGCGGCGCGCCAGGTCGATGCGCATCGCGGCGGCCACGGCCAGGCCCCAGCTGTCGGGTCCGAGCGCCTTGAGGTGCGTGGCCACGCCGCGCGTGCCCGTGGCCTCGGCGATCTCGATGATCTCGTTGACCGACGCCACCACACCCACGGTGTAATTCGACTCGTCGCGGATGTGGCTCGTGTGGAAACCGCCGTACTCGCCCACGACGCGCATCAGGGCGATGACCTCGTCGGTGCGCGCGTAGCTGCCCGGGGCATAGAAGAGTCCCGACGACATCCCGTAGGCGCCCGCCTCCATCGCGGTCCGCACGATCTCCTGCATCCGCCCCAGTTCGGTGCCGGATGGCGCGCGATCGGCCATCCCGAGCACCGCCTGGCGCACCGTGCCGTGACCAATGAGGAGCGCTACGTTCGGCCCGATGCCGGTCGTCTCGAACTGCCGACGCTGTGCGCCGAGGTCGACGGGACCGCCCCCATCGGGATTGACGACCAGCGTGGTCACGCCCTGCGCCAGATACGGCCTGGCCTGCTCGAGTCCCGGGCGCGTCATCCCCTCGGCGGCATGCGTGTGCACGTCGATGAAGCCGGGCGTCACCAGTCTGTCTGCCGCGTCGATGGTGCGCGCGGCCGCGGCGCCGCGCAGCCGTCCGACCGCCGCGATGCGTCCGTCGCGAATCGCGATGTCGGCGCGCATCCATGGGTTGCCCGTCCCGTCCATGACGCGGCCGTTGACGATGAGCATGTCGAAGGGCGCTGCCCGGAGCGGCTGGGCGGCCGGTTGGACGGCATGCGCCGCGGCGACCCGGCCCTCGAAGCCGGCCGCCAGGGTGAGGAGGAGGGGGACGCCACCGAGCGCCAGCGTGAGAACGACGTGACGACCGACACGAAAAGTGCGCATGGCTCGACAGCTTACATCGGGAGATCGGCGGATCGGCGGATCGGGGGGGACGTGGGGTCAGGTCTGGGATTGCACAGGAGCTGGGGTCAGGTCTGGAACAGCACACGCGGCACATGTGCTGTT
>JAHDVQ010000071.1:8078-9278 GCA_023384595.1 Vicinamibacteraceae bacterium
CCGAGCGCCGGAGCGGGGGGGACGCGGGGTCAGGTCGGGGATCGCCCATGCAGCGGGGGACAGGACTGGAACAGCACACGCGGCACATGTGCTGTTCCAGACCTGACCCCGGACGCTGTGCGATCCCAGACCTGACCCCAAAACCTGCCATGATGAGGCCTGGCCCCGGTGGCGCTACCGCGGGCACCGACGACACGGAGATCCCGATGCCCCGCACGCTAATGAGCCTCGTCCTCGCCGTTTTCCTCGCCGCTGCCGGGTGCGCCGGCCGCTCGACACCGCCGGCCGCGGCGCCCGTCCCGCCGGCACCGCCCGCCGCCGCCGCCCCGGTGGCGCCCGCGGCCGCCACCACGCCCGCCGCCGCGCGCCATACGCACGAGAACCTGAACGCCGTGCTGTGGATGCAGACCTCGGTCGAGTACCGCGCGGTGACCGAGCAGGCCTATCGTCTGGCGCGCCTGCAGCTCGACGCAGCGCTGACCGACCCCACATGGACCGCGGCCGTCGAACAGACGGGCGACGTCTCGCACCTGCCGCCCGCGGTGGTGCTCGATCTCGACGAGACGGTGCTCGACAACTCCGGCTTCCAGGCTCGGCAGGCGCTCGACTCGCTCCCCTACACCGAAGCCTCGTGGAACGCGTGGTGCGAGGAGCGGCGCGCGGGCGCCATCCCCGGCGCCGTCGAGTTCCTGCGCTACGCGCGCGAGCGCGGCGTCACCGCCTACTTCATCACCAACCGGTCTTTCCCCGTCGAGCAGGCCACGCGCGACGTGCTCACGCGGCTCGGTATCGAACACGGCATCGAGCCCGATACCGTGCTCACACGGTGCGCGCGTCCCGAGCCGGGGGACGAGGCACAGCCCGCGGCCCTCCGCTGCGATCGCCCCGAGTGGGAAAACTCCAACAAGACGCTGCGGCGCCAGGCCGTAGCGACCACGCATCGCATCCTGCTGCTCGTCGGCGACGACCTCGGCGACTTCGTGCCGAGCGGCGGCAGCGTGGCCGATCGCGACGCGCGCGTGGCCCCGTACGACGGCTACTGGGGGACAAGGTGGATCGCGCTTCCCAACCCGACCTACGGCTCGTGGGAACGCGCGCTGCTCTCGGGCCAGCCGGGCCTCGACGATGCGGAGTTGCTGAAGCGCAAGTTCAACGCGCTCGACCCCAAGCCGTAACCGTTTGCGCCCGACGCCAGATGGC
>JAHDVQ010000071.1:9378-21015 GCA_023384595.1 Vicinamibacteraceae bacterium
CTGATCCTCGGCGATGAGCACGCGAATCATACGGGGGCTCCCGAGGCCGACGCGGCGCCGGCCGCCGGGCCCGCCGCGGCCACACTCCCCACCGGCGCGCCGGGGGCGGAAGGACGCGGCACACATGCCCGGAGCCGCATCCCGCCGTGCGCGCTCCGATCGAGCGACCCGCCGACCTCCGCGAGCCGCGCCCGCATGGCCGCCGTGCCCGTCCCTTCCGCCGCACTCCCGCCCACGCCATCGTCGGCCACCTCCAGCCACGTGGCGCGGTCGTCTTCGTGCAGCCTGACGAGGCACCGGCTCGCGCGGGCATGTCGCACCACGTTGGTCACCGCCTCGCGCAGCACGAGCGAGAGCGCCTGCTCCGTGGCCGGGGCGAGCGCGAGCGGCGTCGCCTCGGCCTCGAGCGCGACGCCGGCCGCCTCGAGCGCAGCCCGCGCGCGCGTCAACTCGGCGGCGAGTCCCTCGGCCCGGTAGCCCTGCACGGCCGCGCGCACCTCGGCGAGCGCCTCGCGCGAGATGCGCTCGACGTCACGGATCTCACGAAGCGCGCGGTCGGGATCGCGCGCGGCGAGCTTCGAGGCGAGCTCCGACTTGAGCACGATCAGCGAGAGCGTATGGCCCACGACGTCGTGCAGGTCGCGCGCGATGCGCTCGCGTTCGGCCGCCCTCGCGCGCTCCTGCTCCACCTCGCGCAACCGCCGGCCCGCGCGCCGCGCCTCGGCGAAGTAGATGTTCGGGCCGCCGACGATCACCGACACGAACAGCACCGGCACGTAGGCCATGATGGGCAGCTGCAGCCAGTAGCCCTGCACCATGGCGATCACGACGATGAGGGCCAGCCATCGCACCGCGGTCTGCGGCGGTCCAGTCTCGCCGACGAACCCGGCGGCGTACACGAAGAACACCATCGCCCCGGCATTGAACGGCGTGAGCACGAGGCCCATCGCCACCATGCCGGCCACGATCGGCAGCAGCGCGGCACCGCTCAGCCAGTAGCCCCGGAAGTACAGCACCAGGAACACGGCCACCGCGACCGCGTGGCCGAACCAGCCGAGCGTGGTCGTCCCGCGGAACCACGGGTTGACGAGGAAGAAGCCGAGGTAGACGAGCCAGAAGTACGGCGTCCAGCCGAGCGGAGAGTCCTTCGGGAGGAGTCTGAATCGCATGGGCGTCTGACGGCCTCCGGGCGTTCAGCGGAAGCGCACGCTGTCGACGAGGAAACGGAACTCGGCGTCGCCGGGGCTCGCCGAGAAGAGTACTCCGCGCAGCCCGCGTGCGTCGACACCCAGCGAGGCGAACGTGACGACGTGCGCCTCCCAGCCGGCACCAGCGACGAACGACGCCTCGACGGGAATGGCCCCCTGCGCCTCGGTGAAGACGAGCACGCGATAGCGGCCGCCGTCACCACGCGCGTGGAACGTGAGGCGCTCAAAGGCCGACAGGTCCGCCGGCTGCATCGGCGCATGGCCCGGCCAGAACATCACGCCCGCCCACGGATACGGCGCGCCGTCGGCCATCGCCCCGACCACCTCCAGCGCGTGCGACGACCCCTCGGCCCCGCCTTCGACCACGTTGGCGCGCGCGGTGGAACGTCCGCCCATCATCGCGTCGGTCGACACGATCCACCCCGCGCCGAAGGCGGCATCGAGCGCGCCGCCATCGAACGTCGCCACGGTGCCGTCGCCGGTCACGGGCGGCGCCGCCGCAGTATCGGCCTCGGCGCCGGCCTCGGCGGCGGCCGCGCGCCGCTCGACCTCCACACCGCCCTTCCACACGCGGGCGATCGCCCGGCTTGCCGTGATGTCGCGCGTCGGATCTCCGTCGACGAGCACGAGGTCCGCCCGAAGTCCCGGCGCGATGCGGCCGCGATCCGGCAGGCCGAACACGCGGGCGGGCGTGGCGGTCGCGGCCTCGAGCGCGTCGGCGGGCGTGAGCCCGGCCTCGACCAGCAGTTCGAGCTCGCGATGCAGGCTTGCGCCGTGTGCCGTGCCGGGATTCGGGGCGTCGCTTCCGGCCAGAATCGGCACGCCGGCCTCGCGCAGGGCCCGTGTGGCCCGGCGCGCCACGTCGAGATGGCGCGCCGAGGCCCCGCGGCGCGGGAAGGCCGCCACCAGGTTGCGCTTCTCGGTCGCGAGCAGGAACGGCGCCACGCGCGCGTCCTCGACCAGGCTCTGGCCGCTCGCCGCGCCGGCGGTGCTCTCGATGACCGTGAGCGTCGGGATGACAAACGCCTTCTTCGACGCGGCCACCGAGGCAAAGGCCCGCGCGTCGCCCTCGTCGGCGAAGAGGTGCACCAGGCCGTCGGCGCCCGCCTCGATGGCCTCGCGTGCGGCCGCATGCGTCCCCACGTGCACCACCGCGAGCCGCTCGTGCGCGTGCGCGGCGCTGATGGCCGCCTCGAGCGTCGCGCGAGCAAGGGTCGGGAACTTCAGCCCGTAGGCGCTCCCGTCGTCATACACGAGCTTGATGTAGTCGGAGCCTTCAGCGACACGCGCTGCGACGAACGGGCCCGCGTCGGCCGCGCCGGCGAGCGTCGGGATCGGCATCCCGTACTCGGTGCCGTGCCCGCCGGGCGCGGTGACGAGCGTGCCGGCCGATCGCAGGTCGGCTCTCGACGGCGCGCCGCCGGCTGCCGCCTGCTCGTCTCGCAGGCGCGCGGCCAGACGGTGATCGGTGAACATGTCCAGCTCGGTCGTCACGCCGAACTGGAGCGCCCGCTCGAGCGCGTCGCCGAACACGTGCGTGTGCGCGTCGATGAGCCCGGGCAGCAGCGTCTTGCCCGCGCCATCGATCCGCGTGGCGCCATCCGGCGCGGCCACGTCCGGTCCGACGGCGTCGATGCGCCCGTCGCGCACGATCACGGTGGCGCGCTCGAGCACTCGCGAGCCGTCGAAGACCCGTACGCCCTCGACGGCCAGGACCTTCGGCGTCCCCGGCGCACCAACCGTGTGGGTGCCGGAGATGCGCTCGGACGATCGCGCTTCACGGTCGGGGGCCGCGAGCGCGCGCCGTTCGACCGACACGCCGAGCAGGAGCAGCAGGGTGCTCACGAGGACGAGCGCGCCAATCGTGAGCCGTTCGGGTCGAGTGCGTCCTTCAGCCATGGGTTCGTCCTTCGTCACGGAGGTAGCCAATCCAGGCGGCCGCCACGCCGAGGCCCGTCGCGCCGGCGAGCACCGCGACGTGCGCCCACAGCGGCCCCCCGCGGTCGGCGCCGACGGCGGCGAGCGCGAGCTGTGCGTGGTGATAAGGCGGCATCCATACCGCGATGGCCTGCACGGCGCGCGGCAGGATGTGGATGGGCAGCCACAGCCCCGACAGGAACGCGACGGGCAGGTAGATGAGGTTCACGATGGGCACGGCGGAATTCGGGCCCGCCAGGTAGCCGATGGCGAGGCCGAACGCGCACGCCGGCAGCGCGCCCGCCACGAGCGCGATCGCCAGGCCGGCCCACGCCTGGGGCGCGAGCTCGACGCGGCCGATCGTGGCCCCGACGGCGCCCAGGGTCAGTACGACGAGCACGGCAAAGAGCACGGCCATGGCGAGCTTGGCCACGAGGTAGGCCAGTGGTGGCATCGGCGAGGCGCGCTTCAGGATGAGCCAACCCTGTCCACGCTCCACCGCCACGCTGACGCCGCACCCGAACAGTGCCGCCCCGATCACCCCGAAGGTGCCGTAGGTCGCCAGCATGTAGGTGGCCATCGTCGTGCCGCCGGTCGGGCGGCCGCCGCCGAGCACGAGGCCGAAGATGACGTAGAAAACGAGCGGGAAGGCCAGCGTCGGCACGGCGTAGGCCGGCATCCGCACCGCCTTCAGGATCTCGAACCACACCTCGCGGACGACGATGGTCCTCATCATCGGCGTGCTCCCTCATCTGTGTGTCCCACGGCGCCCGCGCGACCGGTCAACGTGAGGAAGGCCTCCTCGAGACGGGGCGCGACGATTTCGAGGTCGCTCACCGCCGGGTCCTCGGCCAACAGGACGCGCGCGGTGTCCTCGGCGCGGGAGGTGACCACCACGACCGCGCCGCGATCCGCCGCGACGGACACGACGCCGGGCAACCGTTCGAGCGCGGCCCGAGCCAGCCGCGTGCGGCACCGCAGCCGCCGCGCGAACACGCGCTGCTTCAGCTCGGCCGGGGTGCCGTCGGCGACGAGCCGCCCGGCGTCGAGCACCAGCACGCGATCGGCGAGCGCGTCTGCCTCCTCCAGGTAGTGCGTGGTGAGCAGGATGGCGCGGCGCTCGTCGACGAGCCTCCGGACCTCGGCCCAGAAGCGCCGCCGCGCGTCCACGTCGAGTCCGACGGTGGGCTCGTCGAGGCACAGCAGCTCCGGATTGCCGCAGATGGCGAGGGCGAACATCAGCCGCTGCTGCTGGCCGCCCGAGAGCTTCGCGAAAGGACGCGACGCCAGCTCGGACAGCCCGGCGCGTTCGAGCGCCTCGCCGACCGGCAGCGGGTTCGGGTAGTAGGAAGAGAAGAGATGCACGTGCTCGCGCACAGTGAGCGTGCCGGGCACGCCCGAGACCTGCAGCATGACGCCCGTGCGGCGCCGAGTGCGCCAGTCGAGCGGCGAGTCGCCGCCCACCCGGACCGAGCCCGCGGTGGGACGTGTCACGCCCTGGATGAGCCGGACCGTCGTCGTCTTGCCGGCCCCGTTCGCACCAAGCAGAGCCGTGACCTGTCCCCGGCGGAGATCGAGCGAGACGTCGTCGAGCGCCAGGGTCGCGCCGTATCGCTTGGTGACCCGGTCGAGCACGGCCAGGGGCGACGCCCCGGCGACCATCGTGGAGATTCTGTCCTGCAACATGCCCCGAGGATGCGCCCCGACGCGTTCCGCTGGCAGTGCCCTCCGTCAACAAAGCGCTGTGACAGATGTCATGGAACCTGGAGCCCGGAGCCCGGAGCCCAGAGCCTCGGGCTTAAACGAACCCCGGGCGCCGGAGTCCGTCAAAGGACAACGATGGACACCCTTCTCCACGACTTGCGGCATGCGGTTCGGAGCCTCGTGCGGACGCCCGGCTTCGCGCTCGTGACCATCCTCACCCTGGCACTCGGCATCGGGGCCAACACCGCCATCTTCTCGATCGTCAATGGCGTCGTCCTGAAGCCGCTTCCCTATCCCCAGCCCGATCGCGTGGTGTTCCTGAGCAGCGCGTTTCCTTCGCTGGGCTTCGACCAGTTCTGGGTGTCGCCGCCCGAGTACATGGACTTCACCGAGATGAACCGGTCGTTCACGGTCGTCGGCGCCTACTCGCTGGGCGAGACCAACCTGGCCGCCGCCGATCGCCCGCGCCGCGTCGTGTCGTCGCGCGCCAACGCCGAAGTGTTCGAAGCGCTCGGGGTGAATCCGGTCAAGGGACGGACGTTCCGCCGGGACGAGACGCGCGTGAACGGTCCGGCGCTCGCCATCCTGTCGTACGGATTGTGGCAGTCGGCCTTCGCGGGCCGCGACGACATCGTGGGCCGGACCATCGACGTCGCCGGCCGCGCCACGGAGATCGTCGGGGTGATGCCGCGCGGGTTCGACGTGATGGACAACGAGGTCGAGGTGTGGCTGCCGCTGCAGCTCGACCCGGCCAACCGCACCAACCGCGGAAGCCACTATCTGTACGTGGTCGGGCGGCTGCGCGAAGACGTATCGCTGACGCAGGCCGCTGCGGAACTTCCCTCGCTCTACGCGCGATGGGAGGAACAGCTGCCGAAGACGCATCGTCCCGCGCCGGACTCCCACCCGATCCAGATGGAGCCGGCACAGGCCGAGATCGTGGGCACGGCGGGCAACGCCGTGTGGGTGTTGCAGGCGGCCGTCGGGTTCGTCCTGCTCATCGCGTGCGCCAACCTCGCCAACCTGCTGCTGGCCAGGGCGGGCACGCGACAGCGCGAGTTCGCCGTGCGTGCCGCGCTCGGCGCCGGCCGCGGACGGCTCATCCAACTGTTCCTCGCCGAAGGCGTCCTGCTGTCGCTCACCGGCGGCCTGCTCGGCCTCGGTCTCGCGGTGGCTGGACTCCGCACGATGCTGGCCGCGTTCCCCAACAGCCTGCCCCGCGCCGCCGAGGTCGGGCTCGACACGAACGTCCTGATCTTCACGCTGGTCGTGTCGGTGGCGACGGGCATCCTGTTCGGTCTGTCCCCGCTCCTCCATTTCGCCCCCAACTCGCTCGCGCGCTCGCTCAAGGAGGGCGGCGATCGCGGGGCGACCGGCGGACGGCACGTGCTGCGCCGCGCCCTGGTCGTCGCCGAGGTGGGGCTGGCGCTCATGCTGGTGGTCGGCGCGGGCCTGATGCTCAGGACGCTGCTCAACCTGATGCGCGTGGACGCGGGCTTCGATCGCACGCCGCTCACGACCTTCGCTCTCGACCTGCCGGCGGCGACCTATCCCGACGGCCCGAGCGTCGTGCGCTTCTACGACCGGATCATGGACGACCTGCGTGCCATGCCCGGCGTGGCGGGGGTCGCCGCGATGTCGGGGCTGCCGCCCGCGCGCGAGGTCGACGCCAACGATACGGACATCGAGGACTACACGGCGCCGCCCGAAGGGCCTTTCGAGAACGTGGACTACTACCAGATCGTGACACCCGGCTACTTCGAGACCATGGGCATTCCCCTCGTGGCGGGCCGTCCGTTCGTCGCCTCGGACATCACGAGCGGCCCGGTCGCCGTCATCAACGAGACGATGGCGCGGACGTTCTTCGGCGATCGCGATGCGGTCGGACGCCGCGTGAGGCCGGGCGGGCCCAATCTCCCGTGGTTCACCGTCGTCGGCGTGGCGAAGGACGTGAAGCAGGGCGGGGTCGACCAGCGCACGGGCACGGAGCTGTACTTCATCGCCCAGCAGGCCGCCGCCGCGGGGTTCCCTCCGCGCAACCTGAACATCGTCGTCCGCAGTTCGCTTCCCGCGACGGCGCTCGAACCGGTCGTCGAGCGGGTGGTCGGCGAAGCGGACTCGTCGCTGCCCGTGATCCGCCTGCGGCCGATGAGGGAGGTCTTCTCCGAGTCGGTGAGCCGGCCGCGCCTGGTGGCCAACCTGCTCGGCGCCTTCGCGGGGCTCGCGCTGCTCCTGGCCGCACTCGGCACGCACGGCGTGCTCGCCAATGCCGTCGCCGAGCGCCGCCGCGAGATCGGCATCCGCATGGCGCTCGGGGCCGAGCGATCGTCCGTGCTGTGGCTCGTGCTGCGTCAGGGTCTCGCCCTGGCGGCCGCGGGCGTGGTGCTCGGGCTGGTGGGCGCCTTCGCGGTGAACAAGGTGATGGCGTCGCTGCTCTTCGGCGTCGCGCCGTCGGATCCGGCGACGGTCGCCGGCGTGGTGGCCGTGCTGGCGCTCGTGGCGCTCGTGGCCAGCACCGTGCCGGCGTGGCGGGCCTCGCGTCTGGATCCGATTCTGGCGCTGCGCGAGGAATAGGGCGGGCGCGCCGGTTTCAGCGCTTCCGGCCGCGGGGCGGCGGCACGTCAATCCCGGCGGCCTTGATGCGGCGGAAGAGCGTGCTCGGGTCGATGCCGAGCGCGCGGGCGGCCGCGGTGCGGTTGCCGTGGTGCTGCCGCAGCGCATCCTCGATGAGCACGGTCTCGATCTCGCGGAGCGTGCGGCGCCGTCCGACGGCCGGCGAGCGGCTGTCGCGCGCCACGGCAGACGAACGCGGGCCGACGTCCTGCCACAGGTAGGGCGGCAGGTCCGCGACCTGCACGAGGCCCCCCTGACACAAGACCGCGGCGTGTTCGAGGATGTTCTCGAGCTCGCGCACGTTGCCCGGGTAGTCGTGCGCCAGCAAGAGTGCCAGCGCCTCGTCGGCGACGCCGGCGAGGTCCTTGCCGTGCGCCGGAGCGAGCCGCGCCAGGATGTGCTCGGTAAGCAGCGGGATGTCGTCGCGGCGGTCGCGAAGGGGCGGCAGCAGCACCCGGAAGACGTTGATCCGGTAGTAGAGGTCCGAGCGGAAGCGCCCTTCCTCGACGAGCGCCGCGAGGTCGCGATGGGTGGCCGCCAGCACCCTCACATCGGCCCTCACCGGCTCCACGCCGCCAAGCGGCTCGTACTCGCGCTCCTGCAGCACCCTGAGCAGCTTGGCCTGGAGCGCCAGCGGGATGTCGCCGATCTCGTCGAGGAAGAGCGTGCCGCCGTCGGCGACGGCGAAGCGGCCCGGCTTGTCGCGCCGCGCGTCGGTGAAGGCGCCCGCCCGGTAGCCAAAGAGCTCCGACTCGATGAGCGCCTCGGGCAGCGCCGCGCAGCTCACGGCGACGAACCGCTTCTGGCGTCGCGGCGACAGCTCGTGCACCGCCCGCGCGGCCAGCTCCTTTCCGGTCCCGCTCTCGCCCTCGATGAGCACCGTGATGTCGTGAGCGGCGACGACCGGCAGGATCTCGAAGATGCGGCTCATGGCGGAGCTGCGGCCCACCAGGTCGGCACAGGTCACCGCGCCGTCCCGCTCCCTGCGCAGCGCGCCGGCTTCGGCAAGGTCGCGGAAGGTCTCGACGCCGCCGATCACTCCGCCGTGCTCGTCGCGCAGCACCGCGGTCGAGATGCTGATCGGCACCCTCACGCCGTGGGCGTTGACGATGTAGACGACCTGGTTGACGACGGGGCGCCCGGTGGTGAGTGTCTGGCGAAGCGCGCACTGCGTCTCGCAGATGCTCGCGCGGAACACGTCGCAGCAGGGCCGGCCGAGCGCGCTCTCCCTGGCGATGCCGGTGATGCGCTCCGCCGAGCTGTTGAACGACGTCACGCGCCACCCGGTATCGACCGTGAAGACACCGTCGGTGATGGCGTCGATGGCCGAACCGGGCAGGCCGTCGGCAATCGCCATGCGGCGAGTATACCGCCCGCCGCGCGTCACGCCCTCCAGGTGAGCGTGCCGTCGCCGACCGGCGCCCACTCGCCGGGGCCGAGGCCGAGGGCCTCGGTGTGGAGCGCGCCTGGCGTGTTCAGGTACAGCTGGTCGGCGCGCTCGGGCCCGACGAGGACGACCGGACACGACAAGCTCTCGGCGAACTCCTCGATCCGCCGGCTACCGAACCGGCAGCGGTAGCCTTCGTAAGGCAGCACGAGCACGTCGTACTCGCGTCGCACGAGCAGGCACCGCCGCAGCTCGGGCTCCTCATCGCCTTCGCAGAGCCGGAACCCGACGTTGACGAAATCGCCGAGCAGCTGGTCGTAGTACAGCCGGACGTCGCGCTCGAGCGCAATCTGCCGTGCCTCGGAGAGTGGCGCCAGCTCCCCCCGCCGGCCGCGCGGCACGTGCGGCTGCGACGGCGGCACCGGGAAGAAGAAGATGTCGAGGCGGACATCGTGCCGGACGGCGAGATCGAGCGCGAAGTTGAAGGCCCAGTCGCCGGCCTCGGTCATGCGCGCGCAGTAGCCCACGCCTTGGATGGTCTGCATCGTCATCGTGAATTCCCCTCCAGTCGTCGTGTCCCCGATCATCCCAGCCGCTCGAACTCGTAGGGCCAGGCATCGATCCCGCCGTCGAGCACGCTCACGCGCTGGAACCCGTTGGCTCGCAGGATGAGGCTCGCCTCGTAGCTGCGGAGCCCGAACGAACACACCAGCACGATGGGCCGGTCGCGCGACAGCTCGTCGAGGCGGCTGCGCAGGACGCCGAGCGGCACGTGCCGGCTCCCGGGGATGTGGCCCATCTCGAACTCCGCCGGCAGCCGCACGTCCACGAGCGCGGGAGGCTCCGGCGCCACGAGCTGGTCGCGCAGATCGGCGGCCGCGACCCCGTCGTAGCGGCCATCGAGCTTGTTGCCCAGCACGTTGGCCGCGGCGACGACGACATCGATCGCCAGCGCGCAGTGCGGGGCGTAGCCCAGGCTGTGATGCGCCAGCGCGTCGACGTCGAACCCCGCCGCCAGGGCGGTGGCGGCCACGTCGATTCGCTTGGCCACGTCGCCGCGCCCGAAGGCCTGCGCACCGAGGAGCCGCTGCGTGCGCCGATCGGCCAGCAGCTTCACCACGATGATCTGCGCGTCGGGCAGGAAGTGCGCGTGGTCGAGCCCGGGCACGATGACGCTCACCGGATCGAAGCCCGCCTCGCGCGCCTCGCTCACCGTGAGGCCCGTGCGCGCCACCGTCGCGTCGAACAGCTTGACGACGATGGTGCCGAGCGAGCCGGGGTACATCTCGCTGAGACCGCACACGTTGGCCGCGGCGGTCCGTCCCTGGATGGCGGCGGCGGCCGCGCCCGGGAACCACGACGGCGCATGCGCCACGAGATGCGGGTGTTCCGAGCAGTCGCCGACCGCGTAGATGTCCGGATCGGAGGTGCGGAGGTGCCGGTCGACGGCATAGGCGCCGGTGGGTCCGACCTCGAGACCCGCCGCGGCCCCCAGCGCGACCTCGGGCCGGATGCCAGCCGCGAGGACGACGAAATCGCAGGCGAGCCGGCGTCCGTCGGTGAGCGCCACCTCGCTGACGCGTTCCTCGCCGTCGAAACCGGCGACCGTCGCGCGGGTCAGGACGCGCACGCCGTGACGCTCGAGATGACGACGCGTCATCATCGCGATCTCGGGGTCGACCACGCGCAGCAAGTGCTCCCTGCCCTCGACCAGCGAGATCCGCGCGCCGCGCATGGCGATGGCCTCGGTGATCTGGCAGCCCAGCAGCCCTCCGCCGACGATGACGACGTCCTTCACCTGGGGTGTGCGCAGCTCGGCGCGGAGCGCCTCGGCATCGGGAATCCCCTGCAGCGTGTAGATGCCGGCCAGGTCCACACCGGGCACCTCGGGACGCACGGTGCGGCCGCCGGTGGCGAGCACCAGCTGGTCGTACGGCAGGTCGCGCTCTCCGCAATCGAGCGACCGGACGCGCACGGTCTTCTTCGTGCGGTCGATGGCGACCGCCTCGGTCATCTCCAGCGTCCGGACGTTCTTCAGCTCGTGGAAGAACGACGAGTCGCGCATGGCGCCGAGCGAGGTCTCGAGCAGCCGCGCCTGATCGGCCACGACGCCCGAGACGTAGTACGGCAGCGCGCAACCGGAATACGCGAGAAACCGCCCGCGTTCGACAATGGTGACCTCGGCATCCGGATCGAGCCGCAGGATCCTGGCCGCGGTCTTCGGGCCGGCGGCGACGCCGCCCACGATGACGACGCGGCGCGAGACGGGCCGCGCGCGCCTCGACGCACCGGGAGCCGTCGCCGATCGCAGCGCGCGGTCGGCGCACTTCGGGCAGAAGGGGAACGAGGCCCGCGCCTGTACGCCGCCGCTCGGCGACGGGCACAGGTCGAGCGTGGCGCCCAGGCGGCGGGCGGCGCGGAACGCGAAGGCCAGCCCCAGGCCCGAGCCCTCGGTGCTGAGGCGCCGCGCGCTCGGCGCACGATAGAACTCGTGGAACAACCGCGCGTAGCCCTCGGGCGGAATCCCGATCCCGGTATCGGTGACCGTGATGTGCAGGAGGGCGCCCCGTCCTTCGGCGTCGGGTTCGCGCGACAGACTCGCGGTCACGCGCCCCCCGCGCGGCGTGTACTTGATGGCGTTGTCCAGGAGCACCGAGATGACTTCGCCGACGAGGTTCTCCTCGCCGTGCACCCAGGCCAGCGCGTGGTCCTCGATCTCGAGATGCGTCTCGAACTCGAGCTCGCGGGCCCCAGCGGCGTCGCGGTGCGCGTCGCAGACCGTGGTGAAGGCGCGCGCCAGGTTGACCG
>JAHDVQ010000072.1:0-1795 GCA_023384595.1 Vicinamibacteraceae bacterium
ACTGATAACTGATCCCATGCCCGGCCGCCTCATCGCCTTCGAAGGGCTCGACCAGAGCGGGAAGCAGACGCAGGTGGCGCGTCTCCGGGCGTGGCTCGAGTCGCGTGGCTACCGCGTCGAGTCGCTCGCGTTTCCCGACTACACGACGCCCGTCGCGCTCGAGATCGCGCGGGCGCTCGCCGGCGAGCGCGACTACGCGCCCGACGTCCTGCAGCTGCTCTACATCGCCAACCGGTTCGAGTACAAGGCGCGCATCCTCGACTGGATGACCGGCGGGGCCGTCGTGCTCTGCGACCGGTACCTCGCGTCGAGCCTTGCCTACGGTCGCGCGCAGGGCCTCGACGGCGAGTGGCTGGCCGCGGTGCAGGCGCCGCTGCCGCAGCCCCACCTGACGGTGCTGCTCGACATCGCGCCCGCCACGGCGCTCGCGCGGAAGGCGAGCGGCCGCGACCGCTTCGAGCAGGACCTCGCGCTGCTCGCCCGGGTGCGCGAGGCCTATCTCGCGCTCGCGGACTCCAGCGGGTGGTGCCGCATCGACGGCGAGCAGTCGCCCGAATCCGTGTCGGCCCGGGTCATCGAGGCCGCGGCGGCAGTGCTCGTGCCACGGTGAGCGCCGTCACCCGGGCCGCTCCCGCCCCGCGCAGGACGGCCGCGCACGCCTCGAGCGTCGACCCGCTCGTCGCCACATCGTCAACCAGCACCATCGAGACGCCGCGGAGTCGTGCCACGGCCACGCCCGCGCGGTACGACCGCCAGCCGACGGTCAACTCCCGTCCGGCGAGCCCGAAGGCGCCCGAGACGTTGCGGCGCCGCGCCTCGAGCGGCAGGCTCGCCTGCGGCCGCGTGCGTACGTGGCGGGCGAGCGCGGCGACGACCGGGCGGCCCAGCCCGCGCGCGAGCGCCTCGGCCTGATCGAACCCCCGCGCACGACGCCGTGACGGGTGCAGCGGCACCGGCACCACGATGTCGCAGGCCTCGAGGAGCGGGCCGCCGGCCTGCCGCATCAACGTGGCGAGCGGCCGCGCCAGCGACCAGCGCCCGTCGTACTTGAAGGCGTGGACGATCTCGCGCAGCGTGCCCTCGAAGGGGCCGGCCGCCGCCCAGGCGTCCAGCCCCGGCGGACACGCGCTGCCGGGCGCGGCACCATCGGGATAGAGCGTCACCGCCGCCCAGCAGGCAGGGCAGATCAGGCTCAGGGTCGGTGCGCGAAGGGGCTCGTGGCAGATGGGGCAGACGGGGGCGAGTGTGAGCGCGAGGACGCCGTCCGCGGTCGCCCGGATGGCGCGCCGCAGGACCTCATGCCAGCGTGGAGTCGGACACCTCGACCCGCTCGGCGCTTCCCCAGAGGCGCTCCAGGGCGTAGAACTCGCGGCACTCGGGCGTGAAGACATGGACGATGAAGTCGAAGTAGTCCATCAGCACCCAGTCGGCCTTGGCCGTGCCCTCGGTGTGCTCCGGGCGCACGCCGATCTTCTTCAGCGCCGCCTCGACCGCATCGGCAATGGCGTTCACCTGCCGCGCCGTTTGCCCGGTGCAGATGACGAAGAAATCGGTGAACGCCTGCGAGCCGCGCAGATCGAGGACGACCACGTCGGCCGCCTTCCGGTCCAGGGCGGCCCCGAGCGCCGCCCGCACGTCATCGGGGAATGCCGACGACGCGGCGGATGGATCCGGCGTGGCGGACGTCGCGGGCGCGGCCTTGGCCTTGCGGGTGCGTGGACTCTGGGGTGTCTTCATGCAAGCCGTCTGCCGGTGGAAACGGGGACGCGATACAGGTGGTGCCGTTCGATGTAGT
>JAHDVQ010000072.1:1895-4132 GCA_023384595.1 Vicinamibacteraceae bacterium
GGGCGCGCCACGACCACGAAGTGCGCGAGATCGAGCACGCGCGGGTAGTCGTGCCAGGTGGCAACTTCTGCGAACGCATCGGTCCCGGTGATGAAGAACAACTGCCACGGATGATATCCCCCGGCCGCGACGTCCGCCAGCGTGTGCGCAGTGTAGGAGGGCGGCGGTCTCAGCATCTCGAGGTCGCTCATCTCGAACCCCTCGCGTCCCGCGATGGCCAGCGCGCCCATCGCGAAGCGGTGGTAGCTCGAGGCGTGGGGGTCGGAAGGGCGGTGCGGCGGATCGAAGTTCGGCACGACGATCACGCGGTCGAGGCGCAGCCGCGTGCGGGCCGCCTCGGCTGCCGCGAGGTGTCCGTGATGGAGCGGGTCGAAGGTCCCGCCGAGGATGCCGAGACGCATGGTCAGGCCGATGCCGGAGGAAGCGCGTCGGGTGCGGCCGGCGCCGCGAGGCGTGCCGCCCGCGCGTTCTCGACGTAGGGCCAGAGGGCTTCGAGCACGGTGCGCACATTGTCGCCCGTGGCGGCCGAGATCGCAAAGAACGGAAGTCCGCGGCTGCGGACGTGCGCCTCGAGGCGTGAGAGGCGCGCCGGGTCGTCGAGCGCGTCGATCTTGTTGGCCACGACGAGGCGCGGCTTGTCGGCGAGCGTCGCGCCCGCGCCGGCCAGGTCCTGCTCATCGCCCTGCGCGAACAGCGACAGTTCCCGCTCGATGATCGTGAAGTCGTCCACTGGCTC
Source organism: Vicinamibacteraceae bacterium (assembly GCA_023384595.1). GTDB lineage: Bacteria > Acidobacteriota > Vicinamibacteria > Vicinamibacterales > JAFNAJ01 > JAHDVQ01. Next base: position 2,632 of record JAHDVQ010000072.1, read on the forward strand.
GCGCGCGGTGGACGACGAGACGTCGACCAGGTGCACGAGCACCGCCGTCCGCTCGATGTGGCGCAGGAAGGTGTGGCCGAGGCCATGGCCCGTGTGCGCGCCCTCGATGAGCCCGGGGACGTCGGCCACGACGAAGCTCCGGTCCTCGTCGAGCGAGACGACGCCGAGGTTGGGCGTGAGCGTGGTGAAGGGGTAGTCGGCGATCTTCGGCCGTGCGGCCGACACGCGCGCGATGAACGTCGACTTGCCGGCGTTCGGGAAGCCGACGAGACCAACATCGGCAATCAGTTTCAGCGTGAGGCGCAACCGGCGCCGTTCGCCGGGCAGGCCGGGCTCGGCCCGTCGGGGCGCCCGGTTGGTGGCCGTCGCAAACCGCGCGTTGCCCCAGCCGCCCTTGCCGCCGCGCGCGACCAGCAGCCGCTGGCCCTCGGCGACGAGGTCGCCGGCCGGCGCCTCGCCCTCGGGGCCGATCGCGTGGACGACGGTGCCGAGCGGCACCTTCAGCGCAAGGTCGCGGCCCTTCCGGCCGGTCTTGTTCGAGCCCTGGCCGTGGCCGCCGCGCTCGGCGCGGTGCTCTCTGGCGAACCGGTAGTTGACGAGGGTGTTGAGGTGGGCGGTCGCGACGAGCCAGACGGATCCGCCGTCGCCGCCATCGCCGCCGTTCGGGCCGCCGCGGGGAACGAACTTCTCGCGGCGGAAGCTCATACAGCCGCGGCCGCCGTCGCCCGCGGCGACTTCAATGTCTACGTCGTCGACGAACATCGCGGCGCGCGGCGCGGGCCCGCGCGGGCGCGCGGGCCGTGAGCCGCTAGTTCTCGACCGGGTGGACGCTCACGAAGCGTCCGCGCGACCCGTGGTCCTCGAACTTGACCGTGCCGGAGACCTTCGCAAACAGCGTGTCGTCCTTGCCGAGGCCGACGTTCTGTCCCGCCTGGAACTTCCGCCCGCGCTGCCGCACGAGGATCGACCCGCCGGTGACGACGTTGCCGTCGAACCGCTTGACGCCGAGCCGCTGGGCGGCGCTGTCGCGGCCGTTTCGTGAACTGCCCTGTCCCTTTTTATGAGCCATGACGTCAAACCCGTCCTAGACGACGATGTCCTTGATGCGAACCTGGGTGAAGGTGCTGCGGTGTCCGCGCAGCTTTCGCATGCCCTTGCGGCGCTTCTTCACGAAGACGCGCAGCTTCGGGCCGCGCGACTCGCCCGCGATGACCCCCAGGACCCTGGCCCCCGCGACGAACGGGGCGCCGGCGACAATCTCGCCCGAATCCTTGCCCACGAGGAGCACCTGGTCGATGGCCACTTCCTCGCCCGGCGCCGCGTCGACACGGTCCACCGTGATCGTGGAGCCCGGCACGACCTTCACCTGGTGCCCCCCGCTCTGAATAATGGCAAACACGTTCTCTCTCCTCCGCACCGAAGCACGGGCCCTCGGCCCGTATTGCGCAAGCTATTGAGAATAGCATAGGGAAAAGGCTCTAGGCTACAGGCTATGGGCTCT
>JAHDVQ010000072.1:4232-15350 GCA_023384595.1 Vicinamibacteraceae bacterium
CAAGCTATTGAGAATAGCATAGGGAAAAGGCTCTAGGCTACAGGCTATGGGCTCTAGGCCTTGTCCGGGCTCGAGGCTCCTGGCTCCAGGCTCCAGGCTCCTGGCTCCGGGCTCCAGGCTCCGGGCTCCAGGCTCCGGGCTCCGGGCTCCAGACTCCGGGCTCCAGGCTCCGGGCTCCAGACTCCGGGCTCCAGGCTCCGAGCTCTGGCGCCCGGTTTGCTCTCCGACGGAACATGCGCGATCCCAATAAGCTCACTGTGTTCCGGCTGGCGCACCAGCAGGTTCTCGATGTGTACCGCCTCACCGCCGCCCTTCCAGACGCCGAGCGCTATCACCTCCAGCTACAGCTCCGCCGGGCCGCTGTTTCGGTAAGCACCAATATCGTCGAGGGTTGCGCGCGGGCCAGCCGAGGCGAGTACGAGCACTTCCTGAACATCGCGCTCGGATCGGCCGTCGAAGCCGCCTATCTGATGGACGTGGCCAGCGAGCTGGGTCTGTTCGGTGGCGATGCGGCGGAGGAGTGCAGAAAACGCAGCACGGTCATCGTTCGCGCGTTGCACAACCTGCACGCGTCGGTCCGCGTCCTGGACCGCGAGCCCCCCCGCGAACCTCCGGCGCCACGCAGTCCGGAGCCCGGACAAGGCCCATAGCCCGTAGCCCAGAGCCCGTAGCCCGTAGCCCGGACAAAGCCCCTAGCCCGTAGCCCAGAGCCCGTAGCCTATTTGAGCAACACCCGGGTGCCCCGAATCTTCTGGCTGCTCAGCGTGCTCAGGAAGGTGGGCACCAGGCGGTCCATCAGCTCGAAGTACGAGGAGAGGGCCGGCGTGTTGGTCTGGGCGTTGTAGAGCACTTCCTCGCGGAACGACTCCGAGTAGAGCGTCGCGCCGGTGCGGCCGTCGATGAAGACGAACTTCGGCCGCAGGATGTAGCCCTTGCGCTCCATGTAGGTGCGCACCGGCACCACGCGGCGCCGCCCGAGCTGGTCGAAGACCTCCTGCTCGCGCGTCACGATGGCGTTGCGCTGGTGAGGCACGAACAGGATCGTGCCCGTGACGATGAGCGGGTTCTGGAACTCCTCGCCGAGCTTCTTCCAGTAGGCCACGTCGGCGAAGATGCGCTCGTAGCTGGCGAGCGTCTTCTCGTCGCGGATGCGCTCGGGCAGCCCTTCGATGCCCTCCGGCCCCTCGTTCGACGAGGTGGGCGCGTTTCCGTCCTCGCCCGTCTCCGTCGCGTGCGTGCGCACGATCTCGGCCAGCGGCAGCACGTCCGCTTCGATGACGCGAAGCTTGCTCCGCGTCCGCAGCTGGCTGCGGAGCAGGCGCACCGTCTCGATGTTCGTGTCCACGTCGTCGGTCCCGCCCGACACGAAGCCGGCCACGAGCACGCGCGAGAACGCCGAGACGTCGAGCTTCGCCTGCAGCGGGGTCTCGATCGGGACCTCGTAGAAGCTCGCCCCGCAGCCCGCGGCCAGGCCCGCCGCCAGGACGGCGCTAACGATCGGTAACGCGACGCGAGCGGTCATTGATTTCTTTGAAGAGATCGTAGTTCTGCCGGATCAGCAGATTGTTGGGCTCGAGCTCGGTCGCCTTCTCGTAGGCCCCGAGCGCCTTGTCGAACTCGCCCATCTGCTCGTAGGCAATCGCCAGGTTGTTGAAGGCCGCCGCGTAGGTCGGGTCGATCTGCGCAGCCCGCTCCCAGCGGTACATCGCCTCTTTCCACAGCCCCTTCTGGGCGACGGCGATACCGAATTCCACCTGGGCCTTCGCGTCGTCTCGGACGTCGGCCCGGATCGGCGCCGCCGCCAGCGTGACCAGGAGAGCAGCCAGCAGCAAACGGGTTCCGCGCATGGTCGTGTAGATCGACTATAGCGGCTGCCCCAGGAACTGGCAACGACATTTGTCTGGCCCTGGACCCTTGACCGTGAACCGTGCGCCCAGACACCGCCTGTAGCCTGTAGCCCGTAGCCCGTAGCCCGTGTAAGATCCCCGAAGGTCGGGTGCGCCGCGTGCCGCACGCAAACGGTTGCCCCGGCCCTGCTGCGTCTGGGCGGCCGTGCGTGCCATGGAGGCGTTCCATGGACCTGGTCACGGCCCTGACTCTTCGCCTGGTCTTCCTCCCTCTCCGCAAGGCCGCACTGGCACGCTGGCGCGACGACCCGGCTCGCGGCGCCGCCCCTTGTTCCATGTTCGAGGGCCTGGGCGAGGCCGCACGGGACTTCGACCTCGTGGCGCTCACCGGGCGAGCCGAGCGCCACGCCCGCGCGACGGCCCGCGCCGGCCTGCAGGTCGTCTGGCTGGGGCACCCGGGCTACCCGCCCCTGCTGGACGCGATTCCCGATCCCCCTCCCGTCTGCTGGGTGGAGGGCGCCCTCGACGTGCTCCGGGCGCCGGCGGTGGCCATCGTCGGTTCGCGCGCGGTGGCGCCGGACACGGCGGAGGCCGTCACGGCCATGGCGTCGGATCTCGCGGCCGCCGGCCTGGTGGTGGTCAGCGGCCTGGCGCGCGGCGTGGACGCGGCGGCGCACCGCGGGGCGCTCGCGACGGGCCGCACCATCGCCGTGCTCGGGTCCTCGCACGACCGGCTGTATCCCGCCGAGCACGACGCGCTCGCCGCGCGCATTGTCGGAGGCGGCGGCGCGCTGGTGAGCGAGTGGCCGCCGGCGACGCCGGCGCTGCCAGGCCACTTCCCGGCGCGCAACCGCATCGTCAGCGGGCTCAGCCGGGGAGTCGTCGTGGCCGAGGCCTCCGGGCAGAGCGGCGCGCTCATCACCGCCGCCCATGCGTTGTCGCAGGGACGCGAGGTGATGGCGATGCCTGGCACCCCGTGGGGCGGGCGCAACCGCGGCGCGCACGGGCTCGTGAAGGACGGAGCGCCGCTCGTGGAGGATGCGGCCGACGTCGTGGCGGTCCTGCAGGCGGCGCACGCCCTCGACGGCTGGGAGCCGGCGGGCTCCCGCGAGGCGCTCGCGGCCGTCGGCCTCGTGGCGCCGCCGGGCATGGGTCCGCCGCCGGGGACGCGGTGGTGCGCTGAGCCCGGGGCGCCGTCCGGCGGTCCATCCGACGGGTTGCCGGACGAGCAGGTGCTCGCCGAGATGTCCCGCCTCGGCCGGGCCACAGCCGACGAATTGGGCCGCGCGCTGGGCTGGCCGGCCGACCGGTTGCTGGCCGTCCTGTCGGGCCTCGAGCTCGACGGGCGGGCGGTCCGGACTGCCGGGGGCTGGATTCTGGCCCGCGGAAGTTAGTGATAAGGTAAGGCGCCTTTACGCAGAGCAATTCATGTCGAAACTGGTCATTGTCGAGTCGCCGGCCAAGGCGCGCACCCTCGAGCGCTTCCTCGGCCGGCCATACAAGGTCGTCGCGTCGGTCGGCCACGTCCGCGATCTGCCCGAGTCGGCGAGCGAAGTGCCGAAGGAGATCAAGGACGAGGAGTGGGGCCGCATGGCGGTCGACGTCGAGCACGACTTCAAGCCCTATTACGTCGTCCCCGCCGACAAGAAGAAGAACGTCGCCACCTTGAAGTCGGCCCTCAAGGACGCCGAGGAACTGCTGCTCGCCACCGACCCCGATCGCGAGGGCGAGTCGATCAGCTGGCACATCAAGGAGGTCCTGAAGCCGCGCATCCCGGTGCGCCGCGTCGTGTTCCACGAGGTCACCGAGGAGGCCGTGCGCGAGGCCATCGAGACGGCGCGCGCCGACGTCGACGAGGACCTGGTGCGGGCCCAGGAGAGCCGCCGCATCCTCGACCGCCTCTTCGGCTACACGGTGTCGCCGGTGCTCTGGAAGAAGGTGCAGACGGGCCTGAGCGCCGGGCGCGTGCAGTCGGTGGCCGTGCGCCTCATCGTCGAGCGCGAAGAAGAACGTCTGGCGTTCCGCTCGGCGAGCTACTGGGACCTCGACGCGGCCGTGCGCGCCGAAGGGCGCGAGTTCAAGGCGACGCTGGTGCGTCTTGGCGACCAGCGCGTCGCCACGGGCAAGGACTTCGACGCGAAGGGCCAGCTCACGAAGGACCAGGTGCGGGTCGTCGACGAGGCCGGGGCGCGCCGGCTGGCGTCCGCGCTCGGCGAGGCGCTGCCGTGGCGCGTGACGAAGGTCGAGGAGCGGCCGATCACGCAGCGGCCCGCGCCGCCCTTCACCACCTCCACGCTGCAGCAGGAAGCCAACCGCAAGCTCGGGTTCTCGTCGGAACGCACGATGCAGATCGCGCAGCGGCTGTTCCAGGGCGTCGAGGTGGGCGGCGGGCAGATGGAGGGCCTCATCTCGTACCACCGCACCGACTCGACGACGCTCTCCGACAAGGCGCTGCGCGAGTCGGCGCGCGTCATCAGGGAGATGTTCGGCGACGAGTACCACCGCGGCCATCGCCAGTACCAGACGAAGGTGCGGAACGCCCAGGAGGCACACGAGGCGATCAGGCCGACCGACTTCCGCATGTCGCCGCAGCGGCTCGAGCACGTGCTCGATCGCGACGACCTGCGCCTCTACGAGCTGATCTGGAAGCGCACCATTGCCTCGCAGATGACCGACGCCACCCTGCTGCGGACGAGTGCCGAGATCAGCGCCGAAGGGCCTGACGGCGAGGCGGCGGTGTTTGCGGCCAGCGGCAAGGCCATCCAGTTCCCCGGGTTCCTCCGCGCCTACGTGGAGGGCAGCGACGACCCGGCCGCCGAACTCGGCGATCAGGAAACCCTGCTGCCGAAGATGGCCGAGGGCGATCGCATCGAGTCGGCCACGGCGCCGGGGGCGCGCCTCGTGCTCGCGGGCGTCGAGCCGCGCGGCCACGAGACGACGCCGCCCCCGCGCTACACCGAAGCCTCGCTCGTCAAGCGCCTCGAGGAAGAAGGCGTCGGCCGCCCGTCCACCTACGCGGCCACCGTGGCGACCATCCAGCGGCGCGGCTACGTGTTCCGCCAGGGCCGGGCGCTCGTGCCGAGCTTCACGGCCTTTGCGGTCACCGACCTGCTGCGGCGGCACTTCACCGAGTACGTGCGTCCCGACTTCACCGCGCGGATGGAGGAGCTGCTCGACGACATCTCGAACGGCGGGAAGGACTGGGTCGACTTCCTGCGCGAGTTCTACCACGGCGGCGGCGACGAAGGCCCGGGACTCGTGCACTTCGTCGAGCGCTCGGCCGACCAGGTGCCGTATCCCGTCATCGACATCGGCGTTGACCCTGAGACCCAACTCCCGATCCGCGTGCGCATCGGGCGCTACGGCCCGTTCCTGCAGCGGGGCGAGGGCGGCGACGGACACACGGCGTCACTTCCGGACGACGTGGCGCCCGCCGACTTCACCGTCGGGAAGGCCGTCGAGCTGCTCAACGCGAAGGCGGCGGGGCCGAAGGCGCTCGGTGAGGATCCGAAGACCGGCGAGACCGTCTACGTGATGAACGGCCGCTACGGACCCTACGTGCAGCTCGGCGAGACACCGCCGAAGCCGCCGAAGGGGACCAGGGCGGTGAAGCCGCCACGGGCTTCGCTCACACGCGGCCTCACCGAGGAGACGGTGACGCTCGACGAGGCGCTCCGCCTGCTCTCGCTCCCGCGCGCGATCGGGGACCACCCGGACGATGGCGAGCCCATCGTGGCGAACTTCGGCCGCTTTGGTCCGTTCGTGAAGCACGGCTCCGAGTTCCGCTCGCTCGAGAGCGAGGAGCAGGTGTTCACCATCACGCTCGACGAGGCCGTCGAATTGCTGCGCCAGCCGAAGCAGTCGCGCCGGCGGCAGGCGGCCACGCGCACCGTGCTCGCCGAGCTGGGCCCTCATCCGCAGAGCGGTGCCGCGGTGAAGCTGCTGGCGGGGCGCTACGGACCCTACGTGACCGACGGCACGACCAACGCGTCGCTGCCGAAGGGCGCGAAACCCGACGCCTGCACGCTCGACGAAGCGGTGGCGCTCCTGGCGGCACGAGCCGCATCGGGAACGGCCACGCGACGCGGGGCGAGGCGCACGGGCACACGCAAGACCTCCGGCGCCCGCAAGACGGCGGGGGCACGCAAGAGAACGTAGGCCTTGGGCCTTGGGCCTTGGCCGGATGCCAGACCGGATGCCAGACCGGACGCCAGACCGGATGCCGGAAGTCGGATGCCGGATGCCGTATTTGAGAGGCTGACGGAACTCGAACCGATCGCGCGCCAGCTCGAACCCTCGCCCGAGGATCGCGCGGTGCTCGCCGGCCGCGTCGTCGACTACGCGAACAGCTTCCTCGACCGCCTTCGCGACCTGCCGGCGTTTGTCGCGACGGCCGGACCGATCGCCGGCATTCCCGCGGCGTCGATTGGTGAGACGCCCCTTGGCATCGACGAAGCGCTGCAGCTGCTCGCGCGGCACGTCGACGAGCCGGGCCTGAACCCCGCCTCGCACGGACACCTTGGCTACATTCCCGGCGGTGGGCTCTTCCACGCCGCGCTGGGCGACTACCTGGCCGACGTGACCAACCGCTATGCGGGGGTGTCGTTCGCCTCGCCCGGGGCCGTGCGCCTCGAGCACCTGCTCGTGGAGTGGATGGCGTCGGTCGCCGGGTACCCGGCGGACGCGGCCGGCACGCTCACCTCCGGCGGCAGCCTCGCCAACCTCGTGGGCATCGTGACCGCCCGCGACAAGCACGGTGTCACCGGGGGCGAGGTCGAGCGCGCCGTCGTCTACCTGACCGGGCACGCGCATCACTCCGTCGACAAGGCGCTGCGCATCGCGGGGCTGGGCGGGTGCGTCGTGCGGCGCGTCCCGATGGACGCGCGCTATCGCATGGACGCGGCGGCGCTCGATGCGCTCGCCTCGGCCGACGCGTCGGCCGGCCTTCTGCCGTGGCTCGTCGTGGCGTCGGCTGGGAGCACCGACGCGGGCGCCATCGATCCGCTCGACGCGGTCGCTGACATCGCGGAGCGGTACGGCCTCTGGCTGCATGTGGACGGAGCTTACGGGGCGTTCTTCGCGTTGTGCGACGAGGCGCGGCCCAGGCTGGCGGGCATGGCGCGGTCCGACTCGCTCGTGATGGACCCGCACAAGGGACTGTTCTTGCCGTATGGAAGCGGCGCCGTCCTCGTGAAGGACCGCCGGGCCATGCTCGACGCGCATCACTACAGCGCCAGCTACATGCAGGATGCGGCGGCGCCTGGCGTCGAGCCCTCACCGGCCGACCTGTCGCCCGAGTTGTCGCGGCCGTTCCGCGGCCTGCGCATGTGGCTGCCGCTCGCGCTCCTCGGCCTCGCGCCGTTCCGCGCGGCACTCGAGGAAAAGCTCCTGCTCGCGCGCTACTTCCACGAGCGGATCCAGCGTGTCCCCGGCTTCGACGTGGGCCCTGAACCCGACCTCTCGGTCGTGATGTTCCGCTACCGGCCGGCCCGCGGCGACGCCGACGCGTTCAACGCGGCCCTGGTGCGCGCGATTCACGCCGACGGCCGCGTGTTCCTCTCCTCGTCTCGCATCGGCGGCCACTTCGTCCTGCGCCTGGCCGTGCTGTCGTTCCGCACGCACCGTGACACGATCGACCTCGCGCTCGAGGTGCTTCGCGACACCGTCGCGCGCCTCGAGGCCTCGTAGCCTCGTAGCCTCCCCAGCCTTCGTACCCTTTGTAGCCTTTGTAGGCTTTGTAGCCTTTGTAGGCTTTGTAGCCTTTGTAGGCTTTGTAGGCTTTGTAGCCTTTGTAGGCTTTGTAGCCTTTGTAGCCTTTGTAGCCTTGTATGATCCTCCCATGAGAATCATCGGCGGCGGTCTCGCCGGCGCGGAAGCGGCCTGGCAGGCGGCCAGTCGCGGCGTCCACGTGGTGCTGCACGAGATGCGCCCCGTGCAGCCGACCCCCGTGCACAAGACCGATCGGCTGGCGGAACTGGTCTGCAGCAACTCCTTCCGGGGCGACAAGCTCGACAACGCCGTCGGGCTGCTCAAGGAGGAGATGCGGCGGCTCGGGTCGCTTGTCATGCGTGCCGCCGATCGCGCGCGCGTGCCGGCAGGCGCGGCGCTTGCCGTCGATCGCGAGGTCTTCGCCAGCGCGGTCACCGAGGCCATCACGTCGCACCCGCGCATTACGGTCGTGCGCGGCGAGGTGCCCGGCCTGCCCGCGGCCGAGCCCGGGCATCCCGTCATCGTCGCGACGGGCCCGCTCACCTCGGCGTCGCTCTCGGCCGACATCGCGCGCTTCGTCGGGAGCGAGCACCTCTCGTTCTACGACGCCATCAGTCCCATCGTGCTCGCCGAAACGCTGGACATGTCGAAGGTGTTCCGCGCGTCGCGCTGGGGCCGCAGCCTCGGCCCCGACGAGAGCGACGGCGACTACCTGAACTGCCCGCTGACGAAGGACGAGTACGATCGTTTCTACGAGGCGCTCGTCTCGGCGGAGTCGGCGACGGTCCACGACTTCGACAAGGCCACCTTCTTCGAGGGGTGCCTCCCTATCGAGGTCATGGCGCACCGCGGGCGCGACACGCTGCGTTTCGGCCCCATGAAGCCGGTGGGCCTGGCCGACCCGGCCACGGGACGCCGGCCCTACGCGGTGGCGCAGCTGCGGCAGGACAACATTGCCGGCGATCACTGGAGCCTCGTGGGCTTTCAGACCCAGTTGAAGTGGGGCGAGCAGGCCCGCGTGCTGCGGCTCATCCCGGGACTCGAACAGGCCGAGTTCGTGCGCTTCGGAATGGTGCACCGCAACACCTACATCAACGGCCCGACCGTGCTCCGGCCGACGTGGCAGACGCGCCGCGATCCGGCGCTCTTCTTCGCGGGGCAGGTCTCGGGCGTCGAGGGCTACGTCGAGTCGGCCGCCTCGGGGCTGCTGGCCGGCATCAACGCCGCGCGGTTCGCGGCGGGGGAGACGCCCGTCGAGGCGCCGCGGACGACGGCCATCGGGGCGCTGGCGTACTACGTGTCGCACGCCGACGCGCGGTATTACCAGCCGACCAACATCACCTTCGGCATCATGCCCGCGCTCGATGCCGCGCCGCGCGACAAGGGGCGCCGCAAGGCGCTGGTCGCCGAGCGGGCCCTGGCCGATCTCGCGGCGTGGATGGACGCGGCGCACCTCGTTCCCGCCGAGGCGCTCCATGCCTGAGCGCGATGGGCCGGCGGCGGATGCGCTCGTCGAGTACGTGCGCGAGTTCCTCGACTACCTGCGCCTGAACCGGAACGCGTCGGCGCACACCGTCACCGCCTACGAGAACGACCTCGATGGCTTCGTGCGCGTGGTGGCTGCCGGCAAGGGCGTGAAGCGCACCGAGGCCCGCGTGACGGACGTGGATGCCGCGGCGGTCCGCGCGTACATGGCGAACCTCCACGCGCGAGGTACCGCGCGGGCGACCGCCGCGCGAAAACTCTCGGCCGTCCGCTCGTTCACGCGCTTCCTTCGGCGCGAGGAGGCGCTCGCCAGCGATCCGGCCGCGCTCGTCGTCTCGCCGCGCCTCGAGAAGAAGATCCCCGCGCACCTGGCGGTCGAGGAGATGAACGCCCTCCTCGAGACGCCCGACACTTCGACGCCGCTCGGGCGGCGTGATCGCGCGATCCTCGAACTGTTTTACGCGTCGGGGCTGCGCCTCAGCGAACTGGTCGGTCTCGACCTCGCCGACGTGAACCTGAGCGGACGGATGGTACGCGTGCTCGGCAAGGGGCGGAAGGAACGGCTCGTGCCGTTCAACCAGAGCGCGGCGCGGGCGATGGCCGCGTGGCTGCCCGATCGCGAGCAGATCCGGCTGGCGCGCGAGACGGCCGGCGCGACCGCAGGCAGGACGCCAGACAGAACGGCACGCGAGGCGTCAACGACCTCACGTCGCCGTGGCGAGGGGGAGGCGGCTGGCGTGCGCGGCCGTGGGGCCTGGCGATCGCGCCGCGAGGAGGAGCCGCTGTTCGTGAACTACCGCGGTGGCCGGCTCACCCCGCGCAGCGTGCACCGGCTGGTCGCGCGCTACGTCGCGCGGTGCAGCACCCGCTTCGGCATCAGCCCGCACGCGCTCAGACACTCGTTTGCGACCCACCTGCTGCAGAACGGCGCCGACCTCCGCGCCATCCAGGAACTGCTGGGGCACGTGGAAATCTCGACCACGCAGCGTTACACGCACGTCAACCTCGCGCAGTTGATGGAGGTCTACCGGAAGGCGCACCCCCGCGCGTAGGCCGGCCCGTTTTTGCGCGCTGCACGAAGACGAAAGTCTTCCTGAAATCCGAAATAAGCCTCCAAATGACGAGCTTTCATTCAGTCGGCTCGCCTGTATAAAGTCAACAAAATCAATTAGTTAGAGCAATTACATCCAGACTTGTCGTGGCTGGAAAGGTAATTGCTGTGATCGAGATGTCGCGGACAAGTCCGCGGCCTGGAGGCTCCATGCGTAAACTCTGCCGTCCGCTCGTTGTCCTGATCTCGCTGTGCGTGTTCGCACCAGCCTCGGAGGCCGCGCTCTTCGATCTGCAGAGCGGGGCCGCATCGGGCGGCTTTCGCGGCGCCTTGAACGATGGCACGCAGGCCGGCCAGACGCTCCAGCAGGTCGACCTGGTGCCGTTCCACCCGTCGTGGACGGCGCTCGTCACCGGCACCTGGGTGTCGTTCATCAACAACTACAGCCCGACGCCGATGAGCCAGGACCCCTGCGGCGCCTCGCCCATCTGCAATGGCGACTTCGTCCTGTTCTCGCACAGCTTCGACCTGACGGGCTACTCGAACCTCTCGGGCCTCCTGCGGGTCACGGCCGACGACACGGCTGACGTCTGGCTCGAGAACGCCAACGGCACCTTCAACCTGTTCACGGCCGGACCGCCGTACCCGGGCGACCCCTACCTCACGTGCTACAGCGGCGTGGTGGGGTGCGTCGACGGCACCGTCGGTCAGGCGGCCCTGAACGCGTTCCTCGACGACGGCGTGAACACGCTGTACTTCAAGGTCTATCAGCGCAACGGGACCGGCTACGGGCTGAACTACACCGCCGCCATCGACGGCAGGCAGATTCCCGAGCCCGCCTCGCTCGTGCTCCTCGGTCTCGGACTCGCCGGGATCGCGGCGCGGCGTCGTCGCCGGTAGCGCTTCGGAGTCCCTTCGCGATAGCCGGTTCGGCATCCGGGAGCCCCGCTCCCGGGTGCCGCTACACCGCGACCTTCATCTGCCGCCGCGCCCGCGGCAGCTCGATGCCCAGCACCTTGATCTTGT
>JAHDVQ010000072.1:15450-20821 GCA_023384595.1 Vicinamibacteraceae bacterium
ACCTTCATCTGCCGCCGCGCCCGCGGCAGCTCGATGCCCAGCACCTTGATCTTGTAGTTGATGACGCGCGGGCTGATCGCGAGCAGCTCCGCCGCGTCCTTCTGCACCCAGTTCGACATGCGGAGCGCCTCGATGAGCGCCTGCCGCTCGATTTCCTCGAGGGCGATGCCCGACGGCGGAATCCGGACGACCGGCGCGCCCTCCCCGGCGTCGGTGGCCGACGCCTGGTCGCCAAGATGCAGGTCGGTGGCCGCAATCAGGCTGTCGTCGGCGAGCAGCGCCGCCCGCTCCACCGCGTTCTGCAGCTCGCGGATGTTGCCGGGCCAGTTGTAGCGCATCAGCAGCTTCGTCGCCTCGGGCGTGAAACCGTCCACCTTCTTCTTGAGCTCGCCCGCGAAGCGCCGGACGAAGTGTTCGGCGAGCGCCGGCACGTCTTCCTTGCGATCGCGCAGCGGCGGCATGTCGATGGTCACCACGTTCAGGCGGTAGTAGAGGTCTTCGCGGAACTGCCCGGTGGCGACCATCGCCGCGAGGTTCCGGTTGGTGGCCGCAATCAGGCGGACGTCGACGCGGATCGTGCGTGTCCCGCCGAGCCGCTCGAACTCGTGCTCCTGCAGCACGCGCAGGATCTTCGCCTGCGTGTTGGCGCTCATGTCGCCAACCTCGTCGAGGAAGAGCGTCCCGCCGTCGGCCTGCTCGAAGCGGCCGATCCGCTGCTTGTCGGCGCCCGTGAAGGCGCCCTTCTCGTGGCCGAACAGCTCCGACTCGAGGAGGTTCTCCTGCAGGGCCGCGCAGTTGACCTTCACGAAGCTCCGCGCCGCGCGCAGCGAGTTGTGGTGGATGGCCCCGGCCACCAGTTCCTTGCCCGTGCCCGTCTCACCACGCACGAGCACCGTCGAGTGGCTCTTCGCCACCTTCCGCACCACGTCGAGCACGCGCTGCAGCGCGCCGCTCGCCCCGATGATGTGATCGAACTGGTAGATGTCCGACTGCGTGTGCCGGAGGTAGTCGATCTCGTGCCGCAGGCGCCGGTGCTCGAGCGCCTTCGCGATCTTCACCTCCATCTCCTCGATCTCGAAGGGCTTCGGCACGTAGTCGAACGCGCCCTCCTTCATCGCCTCGACCGCGGTGTGCACCGAGCCGAACGCCGTCATGAGGATGACGGCCGTCGCCGGGTGGAGCTGCCGCGCCGCGCGCAGCACCTCGAGCCCGTCGGCGCCGCCCATGCGCAGGTCCGACACGATGACGTCGAAGCCCGTCTCGTGCAGGCGCGTGATGGCGGCATTGCCGTTCATGGCCTCTTCGACGTCGTGGCCGGCCTCGGTGAGCGCCCGCGAGAGCCCGCGCCTCAGCGAGTCGTGATCGTCGGCGATGAGTATCCTGCCCATGAGAAGTGTTCAGCCTTCGTGATTCGTGTTGGCTACTGTGGCCACGTTGGCCACATTGGCTGCGGATCCCTTGTCTACGCCGCCTCGCCGCGGTCCCGTTCACCCTGGTCGCCGGCCTCCTCGAGCCGCGTGATGGGCAGCGTCACCCTGAACGTCGTGCCGCCCTGCGGGCCCGAGACGAGATCGATCTTCCCGTCGTGCGCGTCGACGATCTTCCGCACGATCGACAGCCCCAGTCCCGACCCCCGAGGCTTGGTCGTGAAGAACGGCGCGAAGATCCGATCCCGCACCTCCTCCGGCACGCCGGGCCCGTCGTCGGTGACTTCGATGGCGACGCCCGTCGCGTGCGCGGTGTCGCCGGTCCGCACCGGCCGGTCCCCCACCACGAGTTGCGCGCGCACAATCACGCGCCCGCGTCCGTTCAGCGCCTCGTAGGCGTTCGAGAGCAGGTTCGTGAACACCTGCCGCAACTGGTGCGCGTCCCCGTCGACCGGCGGCAGATCGTGCGGCAGCAACACGTGCACGCCGACGGCGCCGCGCAGCGCCTGCGCCTCGGCCATGTGCACCGCCTCGTCGACGATCTGCCCGAGCGGCACGGGCTCGAGCTGCAGGCGGATCGGCCGCACGTAGTCGAGCACCTCGATCACGATGGCGTTGGCCATCTTGGCTTCGTGGATGATGTCGTTCAGCAGCTCGTGCGCGTCGGGCTGGTTGCCGACGCGACGCTTGAGCAGCCCCGCCATCACCTCGATGCCCGCCAGCGGGTTCTTGACCTCGTGGGCGATCGCGGCCGCCATCTCACCGAGCGCGGCGAGACGGTCGCGCAGCCGCTCGCGTTCCTCGAGCTGCTCGACGCGCGTGAGGTCCTTGAAGAGGAGCGCCGCGCCCGTGACATCGCCCGCGCCGTTGCGCACGTGGCACAGCGTGTAGCCGATGACCTTGCCGGTCGACTTCACGCGCAGCTCCGCGCGGTTGGGCAGCTGCTGCAGCGTGAAGGCGTCGTTGAGCACGCGCACCATGTCGGGGCACGACGCCACGACGTCGCTGAAGTGACGCCCGATGTCGTCGTTGCTCGCCACGAGGCCGAGCGTGCGGTACGCGTCGGCGTTCATGAAGACCAGGCGCCCCTCGAGCGTGATGGCGATCACCGAGTTGCGCATGCTCCCGACGAGATCGCGGAAGAAGTCGGACCGGATCGCGAGCTCGGGCGCGGTCCGGCGCGGCTCCACCGTGCGGGGGCGGCGGCGTCGTGGGCGCCCGAGGGGCGGATCGAACGGATGAGGCGAAGCCATGAGTTCGGGCCGAGTGAACGTGGGCGCAGCGTGCGCCCAACTCCGAGGGGCAATCCTCGTGCCGCCCCTGGCCGGCACTCCTCGCACGAGATTGGGCGGAGAGCGCGGCGCGGGCCCGCGGCGGCGAGGACGGCCACTGACGAAATCGGCAGCCGCACACGGTTCTGTAATTTCGTGCAATTTCGCCCGACCTGCGCATGAGGTCGCGGGCGGCCACGAGGCGAGCCCAACCGGTTGAGGTCGCCGCGGCCGCGATGGGCGTCGGGTGTCGGCTGGTCGCGGAAGAGCTGACGGTCAGACGTCGGCCTGCAGCTCCTCCCACCGGTGCATCAGGTCGCCGAGCTCCCACATGAGCGCCTGGTGCCGATCGATCACCGGCTTGCTCGCCTCGTGGTTCTCGTAGAAGCCGGGCTCCGCCATCGTGGCCTCGAGCGTCTTCATCTCGGCCTCGCGGGCGGCGATGGCGTTCTCGACCTCGGCCACCTGCTTCTGCCGCGCCTCGCGCGCACGCTTCTTCCGGCGCTCCTCGGCCTCGATTCGCTTCTTCTCGTCGCGCGACATCGCTCCGGGCCGCAGGCCGTTCGCGTTGGCGCTGGCGCCGGGGCGCTCGTGCCCGTTGCCGGAGTCCGAGGGCGAGGCCGCCTGCACGGCGCCCTGAGTGCCGCCCCGGGCGCTGCCCTGCGTGCCACCCCGCGCGGCGGTCGCCGCCACGCGGCCCCGGCCGTTTCCGCCGGGCGTCGAGCGTTCCTTTGCCGCTCCGGCTCCCGGCGTCACGGCGGACGCGGGTCGCGGCGTCCGTGCTGACGGGGGCGGCGTCGCCGTCGTCGCGCCGCGGCTCTCGAGGGCCGCCACCTGCTGCTTGTGGTAGAGGAAGTCCTCGTAGTTGCCGTGGAAGACGTGCGCCTCGCCGTGGCCGATCTCGATGACCTTCGTCGCGAGCTTGTCGATGAAGTAGCGGTCGTGCGAGACGAGGATGAGCGTGCCGCCGAAGTCCTCGAGCGCGTCGAGCAGCACGTCCTTCGAGTCGAGATCGAGGTGATTGGTCGGCTCGTCGAGCAGCAGCGTGTTGGCGGGGCGCAGCAGCATGCGCGCGACGGCCAGCCGCGTCCGCTCGCCGCCCGACAGCACCGCGGCCTTCTTGTAGACGTCGTCGCCGCTGAAGAGGAAGCCGCCGAGGATGTTCCGGATCTGCGGCACCATGTGCACCGGTGATCCGTCGGAGAGCACCTCGTAGACGGTCTTCGCCGGGTCGAGGCGCGTCGCCTCGTCCTGGGCGAAGTACTGCATCACGACCTCGTGGCCCGGCGTGCGCGTCCCCTGGTCCGGGGCTTCCTCGCCCGAGAGCATCCGCATCAGCGTCGACTTGCCCGCGCCGTTGGGACCGATGAGGGCGATGCGGTCGCCGCGCTCGATGAGCAGCGACGCATCGCGGAAGACGACCTTGTCGCCGTAGGCCTTGCGCGCGTGCTTCAGCTCGATCACCGCGCGCCCGCTCTTCGGGCAGGCGGGGAAGGTGAAGTGCACGCGCTTCCGCTCGGGCGGCACCTCGATGGGCACGATCTTGTCGAGCGCCTTGATGCGGCTCTGCACCTGCGCGGCCTTCGTCGCCTTGTAGCGGAAGCGGTCGATGAACAGCTTCACGCGCGCGATTTCCTCGTCCTGCTCCTTCTTCATCTGGCGCAGGCGGTCGAGGCGCTCCTGGCTCTGCGTGAGGTAGACGCTGTAGTTGCCCGTGTAGTCGGTGAGGGTCTTGAGGTTGATCTCGGTGATGCGCGTCACCACCGCGTCGAGGAAGTAGCGGTCGTGCGAGACGAGGATGACGGCGTGCGGGTACTCGTTCAGGAAGTCCTCGAGCCAGTTGCGCGCGTCGAGATCGAGGTGGTTCGTCGGCTCGTCGAGCAGGAGGAGGCCGTGGTCGCCGAGCAGCAGCTTCGCGAGCGCGATGCGCATCTGCCAGCCGCCCGAGAACGTCTCGGTCGGCTTGTCGGCGTCCTCGTCCGCGAATCCGAGGCCGCGCAGCACGGTGGCCGCTTTGAGGTCGATGCTGTAGCCGTCGCGGTGTCGGAACTCTTCCTGGGCCTCGGCGTAGCGCACGAGCAGCGCCTCGTGCTCGGATTCGGGCACCGACGGGTCGGCGAGGCGTTCTTCGAGGCCGTGCAGTTCGTGCTTCAGGTCGAGGAGCGGCTGGAACGCGGTACGCACCTCGTCGATGAGCGAGCGGCCGCTGTGCTCGAGGCCGTCCTGCGGCAGGTAGCCGACGGTCATCGCGGCGGGCTTGACGACGAGGCCCGTGTCGGCCTCGTCGAGCCCCGCCATCATTCGGAGGAGCGTCGTCTTTCCCGCGCCGTTCGGGCCGCAGAGGCCGACGCGCTCGCGCGCGTTGATCTGCCACGTGACGTTGTCGAGGAGCACGCGGTCGCCGAACGACTTCGAGAGGGCGGAGAGCTGAATCATGGGACACGGCCCGGCCCCGGCGGGGCTGGGCAATCCTCTATGGTAGCAGGGCCGCTGCATCCGGACGGCCCTGCGAATGGGCTACAGGCTATGGGCTACAGGCTGAAGGCCGGGCCTGGCCAGGCGTCCGGCATCCGGCGTCCGGCCTCCGGCGGTGCCGGGGGCAGGCATCCGGCATCGGGCGCCTAGCGCCCAACGCCCAGCGCCTAGCGCCTATTCCACCTGCCAGAGCAGTGC
>JAHDVQ010000335.1 GCA_023384595.1 Vicinamibacteraceae bacterium
CGCGTGCTTCACCCACTTGTCCATCCACGCGACCATCTCGGCCACCGTGTGCAGGACCGATTCGCGCGCGGCGTAGCCATGCGACTCGTGCGGCAGCGTGACGTAGCGCACCGTGGCCCCGTGGCCCTTGAGCGCCATGTAGAAGCGCTCGGACTGGATGGGGAAGGTGCCCGAGTTGTTGTCGGCTTCGCCGTGCAGCAGCAGGATGGGTTCGTTCACCTTGCTGGCATACCAGAACGGCGACATCCTCGCGTAGATCTCCGGCGCCTCCCAGAACGTCCGCGACTCGTTCTGGAAGCCGAAGGGCGTGAGCGTGCGGTTGTAGGCGCCGCTGCGCGCGATGCCCGCGCGGAACAGGTCGGAGTGCGCCAGCAGGTTCGCCGTCATGAAGGCGCCGTACGAGTGCCCGCCGACGCCGAGGCGATCGGGATCGGCGACGCCCATCTCCACGACCGTGTCGACGGCCGCCTTCGCGCTCGCCACCAGCTGCTCGACGTAGGTGTCGTTGGCCGTCTCGGCCTCGCCGACGATGGGCATCGACGGGTCGTCGAGGATGGCATATCCCTGCGTGAGCAGCAGGAAGTGCGAGGCGCCGCGGATGGCGATGAAGCGGTTCGGCGATCCCGTGACCTGCCCGGCCGCGTTGGGATCGACGAACTCGCGCGGGTAGGCCCACACGAGCAGGGGGAGCCGCTCGCCCGGCTTCCTGTCAGGCGGCAGGTACAGCGTGGCCGAGAGCTTCACGCCGTCGGCGCGCGCGTAGGTGAGCACCTGCTTCTCGACCCCTGAGAGCTGCGGCGAGGGGTCCTTGTACTCCGTGAGCGCGGTGAGCCGGCCGTCGGCCACCTGGCGCACGTACACGTTGGGCGGCTCGGCGCGTGTCTCGCGGCGCGTCAGCAGCCGCGTGGCCGCATCGTCGATCGGCACCAGGACCTGCTCGTAGCTCTTCTCGTCGGACTGGAAGACGCGCGTCTTCTGGAGCGTGTCGAGGTCGAGCCGATCGAGGAAGGGCCGCTCGCCCTGTGGGCTCGCGCCGTTGCCGGCCAGATAGATGCTCGTGCCGTGCTGCAGGACGGTGCCGCGGCCCGGACGCCGGACCGGCATGCCGGGGTTCGCGTAGGCGTCCTCGGCGCTGCGTTCGTTCACGAGGCGCGCCTGGCCGGGCCCGTCAACGCGCCACGTCCGCATGCGGCGGGTCGGGCGATCGGATTCCGTCACCAGCGCGATGCCGGCGTCGGTCCACTGCACCGCCGCACCCTGGAACCCGCCCTGGACGCGGTACTCGGTGCGCACGAGTTCCACGGGGGTGCCCGTGAACGGCGCGTCGAGCGTCAGCAGCCTGTCGCGGTGCTCCACCTTGGCCTTCGGATCGCCGCCATCGAGCGCTTCGACCCAGACCACGGTCGCCGGGGCGGTGGGCTTCCACCAGAAGGTGCGAGGTCCGGTCGGCACCCCGTTGATGGGCACCGCGTCGGCGAGGGGCCGCGTGGCCAGCGTGTGGACGAGCGCCCCCTTCGGGTCGAGCACGGCGACGACGCGCGGGAAGGCCTGCGCGGGCAGCAGCCACGAGAACGGACGTTCGAGGCGCTCGACGAGGATCAGCGTCCCGTCGGGCGAGGGCTCGGCCCGCATGTAGAGTCCCGGCGGGCCCACGAGCGTCACGCCGGCGCTCGCCGCGTCGACGGCCGCGATGCGGCTCGTGAAGTAGTGCTCGAAGAGCGCCTCGTCGTGCGGATTGGTCAGCAGATCCTGGTAGGTCCGGACCGGAGCCGAGCGCCCGCTCGATTCCTGCACGTTCGGGCCCGAGGGCGCCGCCGGCGGCTCCGGCGGGGCCCCGCGATCCGGCGGCAACGCCAGGCAGTAGAGCCGCGCGCCATCGGCCGTCCACTCGCACGAAGGGCCGGCCGCCGCCGCCAGGCTCAGGCCCGGCACTTCGGTGGCGCGTCCGCTCGACGGATCCACGAGCCAGAGGCCCACGCGCGTCGCGCCGGCCGACGCCACCGCGAAGTGCGCGCCCGTCGGCGAGAACCCGAGGGGTTCGAAGGTGGTGCCGGCGGGCAGGGCCGCAACGACCTCCCGTCCGTCGGCCGTCCGCTTGAAGCGCAGCCCGATGCCGTCCGCGCCGCGGTGCGGCCCGTTGTTGCGGGGGTTCACGCGGTAGCCGCCCAGCCGCAGCATGGGCTGGGCGAGTTCGGCAATCGACGGCATCGCCTTCCGGTCGGTGAGCGCCACCACGTCACGCGCGGGGCTGGGCGTCACCGTCGGCGGAGGCGGGGCATCGAGGATGTCCACGATTGGCGCGGGCGGCGTCAGATAACGGGGCGCCTCGGCAGCGCGGGGTGCGGTGTCCTGGGCAGCAGCGGGCTGCGCAAGCAGGCAACCCAGCGCCAGCGCGCACGCGAGCAGTCGCATCGGCATGGCAGGGCCTCCTTGGGCGGGGGG
>JAHDVQ010000336.1 GCA_023384595.1 Vicinamibacteraceae bacterium
CCCATCGACGCCGTGCCCGGCGGCTGCACCCAGATCATGCTCTCGGTCGCCTCCATCTCGCCCCACCGGCGCGAGAGGTCGGGCAGATACGTCCACACGTAACCGCCGCGGGTGCTGACCTTCTCGATCATGAACGTCGCCGCGCGCTTCATCGTTTCGAGGACGGCGGCGCGGTCGGGCGCTTCGGCCGCAGGGGCGCGGTCGGCCGTAGGGGCTGTCGGGGCGCCGTCGGCCGTCGGGGCGCGGTCGGCCGTGGGGGCGCGGTCGGCTGTAGGGGCGCGGTCGGCTGTAGGGGCGCGGTCGGCCGTCGGGGCGCGGTCGGCTGTAGGGGCCGGCTTCAGCCGGCCCGCCGCGGGTTGCCCGACGCCGCGATCGAGTGCCGGCAGGGCGTCGGACGCGACGGGGGCGATGAGGGCCAGCAAGGTGGCGCAGAGGAGCATTCGCATCGGCAATAGCATAGCGGACCCCGGACGGCGGTCCGGGGAGCCGCCGGGGTGAGGGCAGTCAGCCGGCGGAGGCAATCGTTGTATACTTATGCACTTTGGAGCATAAATACATGGCCAACATCCTGCAGGAGCTTCCGGTCGGAAAAAAGGTCGGCATCGCGTTCTCGGGGGGACTCGATACGAGCGCGGCCCTGCACTGGATGCGGCAGCGCGGGTCGATCCCCTACGCCTACACCGCGCACCTTGGCCAGCCCGACGAGGACGACTACGACGCCATTCCGCGCAAGGCCCTCGCGTACGGCGCCGAGAAGGCCCGCCTCATCGAGTGCCGGGAGCAGTTGGTGGCCGAGGGGCTGGCGGCGCTGCAGTGCGGCGCCTTCCACATCTCGACGGCCGGGCAGCTCTACTTCAACACGACGCCCATCGGCCGCGCCGTCACCGGCACGATGCTCGTCGCCGCCATGCAGGAGGACGACGTCCACATCTGGGGCGACGGCAGCACCTACAAGGGCAACGACATCGAGCGCTTCTATCGCTACGGCCTCCTCGTGAACCCCGGCCTCCGCATCTACAAGCCCTGGCTCGACCGTCGCTTCATCGAGGAACTGGGCGGCCGCGCCGAGATGTCTGCGTACCTCGAGGGCGCCGGTCTCGAATACAAGATGAGCGCCGACAAGGCCTATTCGACCGACTCGAACATCCTCGGCGCGACGCACGAAGCCAAGGACCTCGAGTTCCTCGACCGCGGCGTGTCGATCGTGAGTCCCCTCATGGGCGTGGCGTCGTGGCGCGACGACGTCGAGGTCAGACCGGAAGTCGTC
Organism: Vicinamibacteraceae bacterium; assembly: GCA_023384595.1. Classification (GTDB taxonomy): domain Bacteria; phylum Acidobacteriota; class Vicinamibacteria; order Vicinamibacterales; family JAFNAJ01; genus JAHDVQ01. Next base: position 1,268 of record JAHDVQ010000336.1, read on the forward strand.
AGCGTGCGGTTCGAAGAGGGTCAGCCGGTCGCCCTCAACGGCCAGACGTTTCCGACGGCGCTCGCGCTCTTCATGGAGGCCAATGCGATTGGCGGGCGGCACGGCCTCGGCGTGTCGGACCAGATCGAGAACCGGATCATCGAGGCGAAGAGCCGCGGCATCTACGAGGCCCCCGGTCTCGCCCTCCTCTACATCGCCTACGAGCGGCTCGTGACGGGCATCCACAACGAGGACACGATCGACCAGTACCGCAGCAACGGCCGGCGGCTCGGGCGGCTGCTCTACCAGGGGCGCTGGTTCGACCCGCAGGCGTTGATGCTGCGCGAGACGGCGCAGCGCTGGGTGGCGCGGGCGGTCACGGGCGAGGTCACGCTGGAACTGCGGCGCGGGAACGACTACTCCATCGTCGACACGACGAGCCCGAACCTCACCTACCATCCGGAGCGGCTGACGATGGAGAAGGGCGACGAGGTGTTCTTCACGCCGCAGGACCGCATTGGGCAGCTCACGATGCGGAACCTCGACATTCTCGACACGCGCGACAAGATCCGGGTCTACCGGCGGGCGGGCCTGCTGGGCACCTCGCCGCAGGACGGGCTGCCGCTGCTGCCGGCGGCGGAGAAATAGGGGTCGGGAGTATTTTCAGTTTCTGCCACCTGTCGTCGGAAGGAGACACTGCCGCGCGGCCGCACCCCCGGCCGTTCAGTTGCCATTTGTGACGGCGTGTAGTGCTTATCACGTCGCGGCCCATCCCCGGCAGGGTCGTCAGGGACGTCCCGAACCCAATAAACACCTGATCCAGAAGACGTTGCCCGTCCCCACGACCCAGGTCCGATGATGGCGCAAGGGTTGCTCTCTTCGCCCCGGCGGCGTGCCGTGCGCATTGGAGTTGCCGACCGCTGCCGCCTCTGACGCCCGACCGCCCTGTCGGTTTTGGCTGACGGGGAGACTGGGTGCGAGGGAGGAGCGCGAGATGAGACAACCACATGTCCTGTTCGGGGTCATCGTTCTGGGCGGTGTAGTGATTCTTTCGTCCGGTTGTGGCGGCGACGTTCGTGACACACGCGGCGACGCCGGCGCTGGCACATCGGCGCCGGGAGCGACGGCTGCCGCGACGCCATCGTCCGCTTCCACGACCGGGGTCGTCACGCTCACCGGCTGCCTGGTGCGGGACA
>JAHDVQ010000337.1 GCA_023384595.1 Vicinamibacteraceae bacterium
GGGAAGACCGTGCCCGCCGCAACCGCCGCCCTCCGCGACCTGGAGTTCGGCCGCGGCAGCCAGATCAACGTGCCGATCGCCGTGCTGATCTGGCTGATGATCACGCCGATGATGATGAAGGTGGATTTCGGCGCCATCCGCAACGTGGGGCGCCGGCCGCGCGGCCTCGTCATCACGCTCGTCATCAACTGGCTCGTCAAGCCGTTCTCGATGGCGGCCATCGCCTGGCTGTTCTTCCGTGTGGTGTTCAGCCCGTGGATTTCGCCCTCCGATGCGGATCAGTACATCGCGGGCTGCATCATCCTCGCCGCCGCGCCCTGTACCGCGATGGTGTTCGTGTGGAGCTACCTGTCCGACGGCGACCCGGCCTACACGCTGGTGCAGGTGTCGGTCAACGACCTCATCATGCTCGTGCTGTTCGCGCCCATCGTCAGGTTCCTCGTGAGCGGCGCCTCGTCCCTGCACGTGCCCTTCATCGTCCTGCTCTACTCGGTGATCGTCTTCATCGTCATTCCGTTGGCGGCCGGCGTCGTGCTGCGCCACCTGCTGATCAACCGTCGTGGGCGTGCGTGGTTCGAGCAGGTGCTGCTGCCGCGGTTCGCCCCGGTGAGCATGGCCGCGCTGCTCGCGACGCTCCTGCTCATCTTCGCGTTCCAGGCCGACAACATCACGGGCAAGACGCTGCACGTCGCGCTCATCGCGGTGCCCATCCTGATCCAGGTGTACTTCAACTCGTCGCTCACCTACGGGCTGATGCGGCTGTTCGGGGTGGAGTACGCCGTGGCCGCGCCGGGGGCGCTGATTGGCGCGAGCAACTTCTTCGAGCTGGCGGTCGCGACGGCCATCGCGCTCTTCGGGCCGGAGTCGGGCGCGGCGTTGGCCACCGTGGTGGGCGTGCTGATCGAAGTGCCCGTGATGCTGAGCGTGTGCGCCGCGTGCAACCGCACCCGGCACTGGTTCCCGGCGCCGGCCGCGGCCAGCTGATCCTCGCTCAGGCCTCGCGTCCCCAGCCGTGCTCCTCGATGAGCGCGCGCACCCGCGCGCGGATCTCGTCGCGGATTTCGCGGACCCGCTCGACGGGCCGGCCCTTCGGGTCCTCGAGCGGCCAGTCGTCGCGCAGCGCGCCCGGCGCGTACGGGCAGTCGGCGCCGCATCCCATGGTGATGAGCACCTGGGCCTGGTTCGCCAGATCGTCGGTCAGAAGCTGTGGCCGCGCGGCCGACAGATCGACCCCGAGCTCGCGCATCGCCTCGAGCACTTCCGGATGCACGTGGGGATCCGGCCTGGTGCCGGCCGACACGGCCCGCACCTTCGCGGGATCGGCGTCGAGGGTGAAGAGCGCGGCCGCCATCTGGGACCGGCCCGCGTTGTGGACACACGCGAACAACACCGTCGTCATCGACGACTCCTCGAGATCAGAGTACGCCGGGCCGGGTCCGGATCCCCTGGAGACGTGAGCGCCGGGGCCGGCGGGCCTTGTGGGGTGGCCTGCAGGGACAGTATATTTCGGAAGATGTCGAGATGAGGAGACGCCCGTGCCCCCACCCCGCCCCGTGACCCACCGTCAGGTCGTCGCCGCCGCCAAGGCGATGGCCAACCCGGCACGGCTGCGCATCCTGGCCATGCTCCGGCACGGCGAGCTGTGCGTGTGCCAGATGTCGACCATCCTGCAGCTTGCCGCCTCGACGGTATCGGGCCACCTGAACGACCTGCGGCAAGCCGGCCTGGTCATCGAGCGCAAGGAAGGAAAGCTCGTCTACTACGGCCTCGACGGCGACGGTCCGTTCCTGCCGTGGCTCGTGCAGGCGCTCGACCTCGTGGCGGCCGATCCGCTCGTGCGCGCCGACCAGGCGCTCATCGGCCGCGTGCGGGCCGTGCCGATTCCCCTGCTCACGCGGGGCGGCCTCACCCTCGACGCGCTGCGACGGCGGCGGGGCCGCCCGTCCGCGCCAGCGGCGAAGACCGGCGCACCCGCGCGCGCTTGACGCGGCATTGTCATTTCGGTATATTCCGAAATGTTTGAGGGTCGACGGGCCTCCGGCGCCGCGAGCGGCGCCGTTCCCGCCGCCTCCCGTCCGCGGAGTGCGAGCCGATGTCCTGGAAACACGAGTGGAAGTGGCTGGCGCTGCTCGTCGGCGGCTTCCTCGCCGTCTTCTACCTGCCGGTCGGCAGCGCCCGCTTCGACGGCGCCCTGCTCGAGGCCTTCCACCTCGTCAAGTGGTACGCCCGCGAACACGTCCTGCTCTGCCTCGTCCCCGCCCTCTTCATCGCCGGCGCCATTTCAGTGTTCGTCAGCCAGGCCGCCGTGATGAAGTACCTCGGGCCGTGCGCCAACAAGGCGCTCGCCTACGCGGTGGCGTCGGTCTCGGGCACCGTGCTCGCGGTGTGCTCGTGCACCGTGCTCCCCCTCTTCGGCGGCATCTACAAGCG
>JAHDVQ010000073.1:0-6332 GCA_023384595.1 Vicinamibacteraceae bacterium
GCCTACTGGACGCTCGTGGCGGCGCGACGCGACGTGGACGTCCGCGCGCGTGCCCTCGCCCTCGCCGAGGAGCAGCACACGGACACCCGGGCGCGCATCGACGCGGGCGTGGCCCCCGAGTCCGACGCCGCCGCTCCGGCGGCCGAGATCGAGCGGCGGCGAGGCGACCTCCACGCCTCCCGCGAAGCTGTCGCGCGCGCCGAGCACGCGTTGAAGGTACTGATGCTCGCCGGCGCCGACGCGCCCGAGTGGGACGCGTCGCTCGAGCCCGTTGACGATCCCGCGACCACGACCACGCCGCCCTCGGCAGCCGATGGCGTCCGGCTCGCGCTCGAGAAGCGGCCCGAGCTGGCCGAAGCCGCCGCCGCCCTCGCGCGGCAGGACATCGAGATCGACGCCGCGCGCGACCGGTTGCGGCCCGTCGTCGATCTGGTGGCGAGCTATGCGATGCGCGGCCTGGCCGGCGACCCGAACCCGGACATGCGGGCACCGTTCCCGGGCCTCGTGCCCGTCATCCTGCCGGAGCAGGACGGCGGCCTCTTCCGGTCCTGGGCGACGGCCTTCGAGCAGGAGCTCACCGACGCGTCGGTGGGCGTCCAGGTCGGCATCCCGATCGGCCACCGCGCGGCCCGAGCCGATCTGGCGCTGGCCGAGGCGTCGCGCCGCCAGGCGGCCGCGGCGCTCGCGCAGGCCGAACTCCGCGTGGCGGCTGATGTGCGAAATGCGGTGGCGTCGCTCGACGCCGGACTGGCCCGCATCACCGCGTCACGGGCGGGGCTTGCCGCCGCGCGCGAGCAGCTCAGGGCCGAGCAGGAGCGCTTTGCCGCGGGCATCACGACGCCCTTTTTCGTGCTGACGCGCCAGAACGACCTCGCGCACGCCGAGCTGGCCGAGGTCGCCGCGCTCGTGGACTATCGCCGCGCCCTTGTCGAGTACGCGCGCGCGACGGGCACGCTCGCCGACACGCGCGGCATCGACATCGACACCGACGGCCCCGACCGGGCCGGGGAGACTCCGCGATGACCCTTCGTACTCCCTTCCTGCTCTTCCTGGCCGCCGCGCCCGTCCTCGTCGCGGCCGCGGGCTGTCGCAGTGCCGACGACGAGGGCACGCTCGTGCTGAACGGCCGCGTCGAGGCGGTGCAGGTCGATCTCGCGCCGAAGGTGGCGGGCCGCGTGGTCGAGGTCAAGGTGCGTCAGGGCGAGAGGGTCGCGGCGGGCGACCTGCTCGTGGTGCTCGATCTGGGCGAGGCCGCGCTCGCCGTCGATCGCGATCGGCGCGGGGTGGCCGCCGCCGAAGCGCGCGCCCGCGACCTCGAGTCGGGGAGCCGGCGCGCCGAGGTCGCCGCGGCCGAAGCCGAGCTGCGCGACCGCCGCGCCGCGCTCTCGCTGGCCGAGCGCGAGTTGCAGCGACAGGAGCAGCTGCTCGCCTCGCGCGTGGGCACCCCGCGCGATGTCGACCGCGCACGCACGGAGCTCGATCGCGCCCGCGCTGCCGTCGAGGCGAGCCGACAACGCCTGACCCTCGTCCAGCAGGGCTTCCGCACGTTCCAGAAGCAACAGGCGCGCGAGGAGGTCGATCGCGCCGAGACGGTGCTCGCCCAGTCGGAGACCATCGCGAAGGAGGCCGAGATCCGGGCGCCGGCCGACGCCGTCGTCCTCTACCGGCTGGCGGAGCCGGGACAGCTCGTGGGGCCCGGGCAGCCCGCCATCACGCTCGCCTTCGCCGACCGCCTGTACGTCCGCATCTACATTCCGCAGACCCGGCTCGGTCAAGTCCGGCAGGGGCAGGCAGTCGCGGTGCACGTCGATGCGTATCCCGATCGCGACTTCCCGGCTCGCATCACCGAGATCTCGCCCGAGGCCGAATTCACGCCGAAGCCCGTCGAGACGCGGCGCGAGCGCGTGAATCTCGTCTACGCCGCCAAGGCAGACCTCGAAGCGGGGTGGAACGCGCCGCTCGTCCCCGGGCAGCCCGCGGAGGTGGTGGTGCGTCCGCCGGCGACCCCGGCACAGGAGCCGCCGCAGTGACGCACGCCAACGCGCCGTCCATCGAGCCGCCGCCTCCGGACGCGCCACCGATGGTGGCCGCGCGCGCGCTCGTCCGCCGCTTCGGGCGGGTCGAGGCGCTTCGCGGCATCGATCTCGAGATCGCCCCTGGCGACCTCTTCGCCATCATCGGGCCCGACGGCGCCGGCAAGTCGACGTTCTTCCGGCTCGTCGCGGGGCTGCTCGCCCCCACCGCCGGCACCATCACCGTCGGCGGCGCACGCAGCATCGGGCTCGTGCCGCAGCGCTTCGGTCTCTACGAGGACCTGACGATCGACGAGAACCTCGAACTGCGCGCTGGTCTCTACGGCCTGCCCCGTGCCGAAGCCCGGGCGCGCGCCGTGTCGCTGCTCGAGCGCGTCGGCCTCGACCGCTTCCGCGCGCGGCTCGCAGGCGCGCTCTCGGGTGGCATGAAGCAGAAGCTCTCGCTCGTGTCGGCCCTCCTCACCCAGCCCGAGTTGCTCCTCCTCGACGAGCCGACGACGGGAGTCGATCCGGTGTCGCGCCGGGAGTTCTGGCAGATCCTGAACGGGCTGCATCATCAGGGGCTGACGATCCTCGTCTCGACGCCCTACATGGACGAGGCCGAGTACGCGACCCGGATTGCCTTCCTGAACCGCGGCCGCGTCGTGGCGGTGGGCACGCGCGACGAGATCCTCACCCGCTATACCCGCGCGCTGGTCGAAGTGCGGACCTCGGATCGCGTGGTCGTACGGCGGCGGCTCGAGGGACTGCCACTGGTCGACGACGTGTCGCTCTTCGGCACGCGGTTACATGTCCGCGGGCACGACGCGGACCGGACCGCCCTCGAGGCGGCCGTGCGCGAGGGTCTCGCCGGGCTGGTCGAGCCCGGCGCCATCGGCGCCATCGAGCCGTCGCTCGAGGACGTGTTCGTCCTCGAGAGCGCCGGCGGCGGGGAGGACGAGGCGTGACCACGGGAGCGCCGCTCGTGGAGGTCACCGACCTCACCCGCCGCTTCGGCGACTTCACCGCCGTCGATCGCGTGTCGTTCCGCATTCTCGCGGGCGAAGTGTTCGGGTTCCTCGGGCCGAACGGCAGCGGCAAGTCGACCACCATCCGCATGCTCGCGGGCCTGCTCGCGCCGACGGCCGGCCGCGTGCAGGGCCTCGGCGGCCTCGACGTGGTCCGCGATACCGAGGCGTGGAAGCACCGGCTCGGCTACATGAGCCAGAAGTTCTCGCTCTATCTCGATCTCACGGTCGAAGAGAACCTGACGTTCTTCGGGGCGGTGTACGGCGTGGACCGGGCGCGGCTGGCGGCGCGCATCCGGGCGCTCGCCGAGCGCCTGCGCTTTGCACGCGTGCTGTCGGCGCTCACCGAGCACCTGTCGACGGGACTTCGCCAGCGGGTGGCCCTCGCGGCGGCCCTGCTGCACGAGCCGGAGCTGCTGTTTCTCGACGAGCCGACGGGCGGGGTGGACCCCGGCGGCCGGCGGCTGTTCTGGGACCTGATCTACGAGCTGGCCGCCGAGCGCGGCATGACGGTGCTCGTCACCACGCACTACATGGACGAGGCGGAGCAGTGCGACCGCCTCGCGTTCATTCTGGACGGCGCGCTCATCGCCGACGGCTCGCCGCCCGAGCTCAAGGCGCAGCTGGCGGGCCGGCTGCTCGAGGTGCGCGCGCGGACCGACCCCTTCGCGGCGCTCCAGACCCTGGAAAACGCGCCGATGTTCGAGGACGTCTACCTGCTCGGCCTGCACCTGCGCGCCGTCGCCGCCCGGGACCGGGTCGCCGAGGCCCGCGAGCGGCTCTCGACCCTCGGTGACGTGCAGCACGCCGACCCTTCGCTCGAGGACGCGTTCGTTTCGCTGGCCCGGCAGCGGGCATCGGCCCGTGGAGTGCCGTCATGAGAAGACTCGCCGCGCTCACGTGGAAGGAGTTCATGCAGCTCAGGCGCGACCGCCTGACGCTGCGCATGATCCTCCTCATTCCCCTCATGCAGACCATCGTCTTCGGCTACGCGATCAACTACGACGTGAAGCACCTGCAGATGGTGGTGCTCGACGAGAGCCGCTCGTACGAGAGCCGCGAGCTGGTCGCGAAGATGACCGCCAGCGAGTACTTCGACATCGTCGGCAGCGTGGCGTCGCTCGACGAGGTCGAGGCCATGGTGGAGGCGGGGCGGGCGAGCGTGGGACTGGTCATCGATCGCGACTTCGGACGGGACACGCGCCGGGGACGGCCGGCGCAGGCGTTGCTGATCGTGAACGCGTCCGACAGCACGACGGCGACCCAGGCGATGGCGATCGCGTCGGGCATCGCCAACGGCGCCTCGATTCAGACGCTCGCCCGGCGGGCCGGGTGGCGGGAGCCGGCGCTGCCCATCGACGTCCGCGTGCGGCCCTGGTACAACCCGGAGCTGCGGACCGCGACGTTCGTCATCCCGGGGCTCATCGCGATCATCCTGACGTTCACCCTCATCATCTTCACGGCGACGTCGATCGTGCGCGAGCGCGAGCGCGGCACGCTCGAGCAGCTGCAGGTGACGCCGCTCACAAGATGGCAGCTCATTCTCGGCAAGATCCTGCCGTTCATCCTGATTGGTTACGTGCAGCTCACGATTCTCGTGCTGCTCATGCGGTTCCTCTTCGACATCCACATCCAGGGGAGCGCCGTCGCGCTCTACTTCGTGGGCTTCATCTTCATCTCGGCCGTCCTCGGCCTCGGCATCCTCATCTCGACGCTGGTGAACACGCAGATGCAGGCCATGCAGGCCTCTCTCTTCTTCCTGCTGCCGTTCGTCTTCCTGTCGGGATTCGTCTTCCCGATCGGAGGGATGCCGACGTTCTTCCAGTACGTGTCGCTCATCATCCCGGCGCGGTACTTCATCGAGGTGCTGCGTGGCATCATCCTCCGCGGGACGAGCCTCGCGGACCTCTGGCAGCCGACGGCGCTGCTGACGCTCTTCACGGTGGCCATCATCGGGGCGGCGGTGCTGCGGTTCAGGAAGACGAGCGCATAGGGGCGTTGGGCGTTGGACGTTGGGCCTTGGGCTTTGGCCGCTGGGAGGCGGGAGCGCCAGCCTGCTACGATGGGATCGATGCGGTGCCGCCCCACGGAGTGTTCGTCATGCGTGCGTTGAGAAGCCTGGTGTTCCCGGCGGTCGTCGTCCTGGCAGCCGCCTCGGTGGCGGCCCAGACGCCGTCGGCGCGCGAGATCGTCGACCGCCATCTGGCCGCCCGCGGCGGCGCCGAGAAGTTGCGGGCGGTGAAGGCGCTGCGCATGAAGGGCGAGGTCGCGGCCCGCGGCATGTCGTCACCGATGACGATCACCATCAAGCGGCCCAACCTCGTGCGGCAGGAACTCGAGGTGCAGGGACAGACGATCGTCCAGGCCTTCGACGGCCGTCGCGGCTGGCTGGTGAACCCGATTGTCGGGATGAAGACGCCGACCGAGGTGCCCGCGCCGCCAGGAAGCGAGCAGCGAAACCAGTTCGACGGCCTGCTGCTCGACTTCGAGCAGCGCGGCACGAAGGTCGAGGTCGTCGGCCGTGAAGCCGTCAACGGCGTCGAGACGTGGCACCTGCGCGCGACGCCCGCGCAGGGGCCGCCGCAGGACCTCTTCGTCGACGCGAACACCGGGCTCGAGGTGAAGACGACGGTGCGCCTCGAACAGGGAGGCGAGTCGATCGAGATCGAGACCTTCTTCGACGACTATCGCGAGGTCGGAGGCATCAAGCTTCCGTATCGCATCCGGGTCGTCGCCGCGGGCGAGACGCAGCAGGAGATGACGTTCGAGTCCATCGAAGTGCTCGATGACGTCGACGACAGCGTCTTCCAGATGCCGCGGCCCTCCGGGGCCTGACAGGGTTCCTCGCGTCCGCCGCGCGGCGTGCTACGATGCGCGCCATGCCGATCCCCTCGCGGATCGACGACCCGCCTGCAGGGGACGTTCCCACGGGGAGGCGCCTGCGCCGTGCACTCCGGAGCCGCACGGCCTCGCTCGTCTACTTCGCGCTCGCGGTGCGGGTGCTGTCGCTCTTCCTGGCCTTCTGGGCCAACGTCATCATCCCCGTCCATCAGGTCGAGCGCTTCGCGGCGTTCGGCCTTCCCAACAAGTTCTGGGACACGACGGCCCGCTACGACAGCGGCTGGTACTACAACATCGCCCGCTTCGGGTATCGCTACGTCGAGGGCGAGGCCAACAACCTCGCGTTCTTCCCCGGCTACCCGCTCGCCATGCGCGCCGTGGCCGGCCTCCTCGGCGGCAGCCGCGGGGCCTACTTCCTGGGCGGCACGCTCGTCTCGTGGCTGGCGTTCCT
>JAHDVQ010000073.1:6432-12330 GCA_023384595.1 Vicinamibacteraceae bacterium
GAGTGGAAGCACAGCATCGAGCGCTGGAACTACCACCTCGGCGGCGAGCCCTGGAAGGCGTACCAGACGATGTTCAAGGGGCTGTTCTTCAGGCCGTACTACTGGTTCACGACCAACCCGCTGGCGCCCTACGATTCGCTGAACGCGCTGGCCGCGACGAGCTTCCTCGCCGGCGTGCCGTTCGTGTGGCGCCGGTTCGGCGCAGCCTACGGCCTCTACATGCTCGTGAACCTGGGGCTGCCGCTCACGTCGGGGGTCTTCGAAGGGCTCGGCCGCTATTGCGCCGTGCTCTTCCCGATGTTCTTCCTCATGGCCACGTGGCCGGCGGGCGTCCGCCGCGTCCTCGCCTTCGCCTTCCCGGCGTTCTACTTCCTGGCCATGGCGTCGTTTGTCACGCTGCGGCCGATCTTCTGAACGCTTGCGGGCGCGTGGGGCTTCGAGGACGGCACGGGAGTGAGACCTACGCGCCGAACCGGCACTGGGCACTGGGCACTGGGCACTGGGCACTGGACCGTCGGCCTGAGCCAGACAAGCTCCGATCCGCCGATCCGCTGATTCCCCGAGTCCCTGCTCGCGTCAGTTCCCAGCGAAACGTCAGTTCCCTGCCAACGGCTCGTACGCGAAAGTGAGCGTGCCGTCGGCGACCCCGATGGTGACCGTGCCGCCGTGCTCCAGCCGGCCGAACAGGATCTCGTCGGTCAGCGGATCCCGCACCTCGCGCTGGATGACCCGCGCGAGCGGCCGCGCGCCGTAGACAGGGTCGTAGCCCTTCTCCGCGAGCCACGCGCGGGCCTCGGGCTCGAGCTTGAAGGCCACCTTGCGCTCGGCGAGCTGCGATTCGAGCTGCAGGATGAACTTCTCGACGATGGTCTCCATCGTCGCCGGCGAGAGCCTGTGGAAGGTGACGATGGCGTCGAGACGGTTGCGGAACTCGGGACTGAAGATGCGCTCGAGCGCCGCCTTCGCGCGGGCGTCCGCGGCCTTCGAGCCGAGCGTCACGCCGCCCGTCGTGACGCCTTCCTTTCCGCCCCCGACGAAGCCGATCGAGCCGGCGCTCATCTCGCGCGAGCCCGCGTTGGACGTCATGATGAGAATCACCTGCCGGAAGTCGGCCTTGCGCCCGTTGTTGTCGGTGAGCGTGGCGTGGTCCATCACCTGCAGCAGGATGTTGTAGATGTCGGGATGCGCCTTCTCGATCTCGTCGAGCAGCAGCACCGAGTAGGGGTGCTGACGGATGGCGTCGACGAGCAGGCCGCCCTGCTCGAAGCCCACGTAACCCGGCGGCGCGCCGATGAGGCGAGCCACGGCGTGCTTCTCCATGTACTCGCTCATGTCGAAGCGCGTGAACTCGTTGCCCAGGTGGATGGCGAGCTGCCGCGCGAGCTCGGTCTTGCCGACCCCCGTAGGACCGGTGAAGAGGAAGCACCCTGCCGGGCGGTCGGGCTGTCCGAGGCCCGCCCGCGCGCGCTTGATGGCCTGGGCCACCGCGTGCACGGCCTCCTGCTGACCGAACACCACACGCTCGAGCGATTCCTGGAGCGTGCGCAGCCGGTGCTTGTCGGACGCGTTGGCCTGCTTCTCGGGAATGCGCGCCATGCGCGCGACGATGCGCTCGACCTCTTCGGGCCCGACACGCCGGCGCGGCGGCCCGGCCGCGGCCGGTTCGTTGGCGCCCTGGACCTCGGGGGGAGTCGTGGCGGCGACTGAGGCCGACGGCGGGACCGCGATGCCCGCCGCGTCACGCGCCTCGACAGCGGCCGTCACCGTCCGGGCGTCCCCGGGTGCGTCCTCGCTGCCCGCCGGCGCCTCGCTGGCAGCCTTCGCGCGTTCGGCGGCGGCCTGCAGGCGCAGCATCGCGCCGGCCTCGTCGAGGATGTCGATGGCGCTGTCGGGCAGCCGCGACTCGCGCAGGTGCCGCTTGGCCAGCCGCACCGCCGCCTCGAGCGCGTCGTCGGTGAAGGTGACGTGGTGATGCTCTTCGTAGCGCGGCCTCAGTCCCTGCAGGATGCGCACGGTCTCCTCGACGCTCGGCTCGTCGATGACGACCTTCTGGAGGCGCCGCGCGAGCGCGCGGTCCTTCTCGATGTGCTTGAACTCCTCGAAGGTCGTCGAGCCGATGATGCGCAGCTCGCCCGAGGTCAGCACGGGCTTGATGAGGGTCGCGAGGTCGAGGGTGCCGCCGGTGGTCGCGCCGGCGCCGACCGTGGCGTGGATCTCGTCGATGAAGAGAATCGGCTTCTCGCGGCGCGAGAGCGCGCCGATGACCGACTTGAACCGCTCTTCGAAGTCACCGCGGAAGCGGGTGCCGGCCAGCAGCGCCGTCGTGTCGAGCGCGTAGACTTCGGCCCCCTTCAGCAGGTCCGGCACGTCGTCGTCGAGCAGGCGCGCGGCGAGGCCCTCGGCCATGGCCGTCTTGCCGACGCCGGGGTCGCCCACGAACACCGGGTTGTTCTTGCGCCGCCGGCAGAGGATCTCCATCGTGCGCTGGAGCTCCGTGCCGCGCCCGATGAGCGGGTCGAGCAGGCCGGCCTGGGCGCGCGCGGTGAGGCTCTGCGCGTAGGCGGCCAGCGGATCGCGCGCCGTGGAGCTGCCTTCCTCTCCGGTGCCGCCCGGAGCGTTCCGCTCGGGCTCGTGCGGGTCGTGCGCCAGCGGCACTTTCGCGATGCCATGCGAGATGTAGTTGAGCACGTCGAGGCGCGTCACGCCCTGCGCCTCGAGCAGCTGCGTCGCGTGGGCCTTGTGCTGCTGCATCAGGGCGGCGAGGATGTCGCCGGCCTGGACCTCGGCCCGCCCGGCGCTCTGCACGTGCAGGACCGCGGTCTGCAGGACGCGCCGGAAGGCGAGCGTCTGGTCGGGATCCTTCGAGGCGCCGCGCGGGAACCGGTCGACGTTGTGCTGCAGGAACGCGTCGAGGTCGGCGCGCAGCCGAGGCAGGTCGACCCCGCACGCGGTGAGAATCTGTTCGCCCTCCCTGTCGTGGGCGAGCACGTAGAGCAGATGCTCCACGGTGAGGTGCGTGTGCCGGCGCGCGGTCGCCTCGCGCCACGCCACGCTCAAGAGCAGTTCGACCGAGGCGCTGAACATCTCGGGCCTTCGTCCTTCACGCTATGACTCCTCGAGGCTCGCGCGGAGGGGAAACCCGTTCTCCTGCGCCAGCTCGTGGACCGTCGCTACCTTGGTTTCGGCAATCTCGTAGGGGTAGAGCCCGCAGAGCCCCTGCCCCTCGGTGTGCACCTGCATCATGATGCGGAACGCCTCGGCCGGCCCCTTGTGAAACACCGTCTCGAGCACCTCCACGACGAACTCCATCGTGGTGTAGTCGTCGTTGTGCAGGATCACCTTGAAGAGGGTGGGCTCCCGCGTCTCGAGCTTCGTCCGTTCGAGCGTTTCGCCGCCGGTCTGACGCCCCGTATCTGCCATGCGTGCCGCTGGATCCAGTATAGGGCGGGGCCGGTCATGGGGTCAGGTCTGGGATCGCACATCGGGGGTCAGGTCTGGGATCGCACATCGACCTGAGGCAAGATCCACATGTGCGATCCCAGACCTGACCCCAAACCATGTGCGATCCCAGACCTGACCCCATGACCGACTACATCGACCTCAATTTCCAGGGCGTGCCGAACACCATCGCGACGGCGGTGCTCAAGGGCCCCGACGGCGTCGCACTCGTGGATCCGGGGCCGACCTCATGCCTGGGGGCGCTCAACGCCGGGCTGGCCGCCCTCGGCATCGGCCTCGACCAGGTCCGGCACGTGCTGCTCACGCACATCCACCTCGACCATGCCGGTGCCAGCGGGACGTTGGCCGCGTTGAATCCGGGCGTCACGGTGTGGGTCCACGAGCGCGGAGCCCGCCACATGGCCGACCCGCGCCGGCTCATCGAGAGCGCCACCCGGCTCTACGGCGACATGATGGACACGCTGTGGGGCGAGTTCCTCGCCGTCGCCGAGCCGCAGTTGCGCTCCCTCACCGGCGGCGAGCGCATCGAGGTGGCCGGCCGCCGTCTCGAGGTCGCCTACACCCCGGGGCACGCCTCGCACCACGTGTCCTACTTCGACGCCGGCGCCGGCGTGGCCTACTGCGGCGACGTCGCGGGCATCCGCATCGGCGGGTCGCCGTTCGTCATGGCCCCCACCCCGCCGCCCGACATCGACCTCGCCCTGTGGCGCGCGAGCGTCGACACCGTGCGCGCGTGGCGCCCCGAGACGCTCTTCCTGACGCACTTCGGTCCTCACGGCGGCGCCGACGCCCACCTCGACGCCCTCCTCGAGCGCCTCGACGCCCACGCCGCGCTCGCCCGGCGCCTCCGCGCGACGCCCCTCGACGAGGCCGGCCGCGAGCAGGCGTTTGCCGCCGAGGTCGCACGCGACCTGCGGGAGCACCTCGACGACGCCAGCGCCCGCGCGTACGAACTGGCCGTGCCCCCGGACCACTGCTACCGCGGGCTCGCGCGCTACTGGAGCAAGCAGGAACAGGGAGCCGCCTCGTGACCGACTTCGAGAAGCTCGGTGTCTTCTACCTGGGCAAGGCCTACGACCTCGAGGCGCGCCGGACGCGCGACGACCTCGTGCTCTACGACTCGAGCGACCTCGTCACGCACGCCGTCATCATCGGGATGACGGGCAGCGGCAAGACCGGCCTCGGCATCGGCCTGCTCGAGGAGGCCGCACTCGACGGCATTCCCGCGCTGGTCATCGACCCGAAGGGCGATCTCGGGAACCTGATGCTCACGTTCCCGTCGCTCGCGCCCGAGGAGTTCGAGCCGTGGGTGCTCGCCGAGGACGCCGCGCGCGCCGGCGTCGATCGCGCCGCGTGGGCCGCGACGCAGGCCGCCGCCTGGCGTGAGGGACTCGAGCGCTGGGGGCAGGACGCGGCACGCGTGCGGCGCTTTCGCGAGGCGGCCGACATCGCCATCTACACCCCGGGATCGAGCGCCGGGCTTCCCCTGTCGGCGCTCAAGGCGTTCACGGCGCCGCCGCCCGGTCTCGCGGCCGACCACGAGCTGCTCGCCGAGCGCATCAGCTCGAGCGTCACGGGGCTGCTGACGCTCGTCGGCATCGACTCGGATCCCGTCACCAGCCGCGAGCACATCCTGCTGGCCACCATCGTGGGCGACGCCTGGCGGAAGCAGGAGAGCCTCGACCTCGAAGCGCTCATCCAGCGGATTCAGACCCCGCCGTTCACCCGCGTGGGCGTGCTCGATCTCGACGCGTTCTACCCGGCCGCGGACCGGTTCCAGCTCGCGATGCGGCTGAACGGTCTGCTGGCGTCGCCGGGCTTCGCCGCGTGGCGCGAGGGCGAGCCCATCGACATCGACCGCCTGCTCTACACCGCCGATCGCCGACCGCGACTGGCCGTGCTGTCGATCGCGCACCTGAGCGACGCCGAGCGCATGTTCTTCGTGTCGCTCCTCCTGAACGAGGTGCTCGCCTGGGTGCGCCGGCAGCCGGGGACGACGAGCCTGCGGGCGCTCGTGTACATGGACGAGGTCGCGGGCTACGTGCCGCCGGTCGCGAACCCGCCGTCGAAGGCGCCGCTGCTCACGCTCATGAAGCAGGCCCGGGCCTTCGGCGTGGGCCTGGTGCTGGCCACGCAGAACCCCGTGGATCTGGACTACAAGGGCCTCGGCAACGCGGGGACGTGGTTCCTCGGCCGCCTGCAGACCGACCGCGACAAGCAGCGCGTACTCGACGGGCTCGAGGGGGCGCTCGCCGGCCAGGAGGCGATGGACCGCGCGGCGCTCGACCGCATGCTGTCGGGCCTCGGCAAGCGCGTGTTCGTGATGAACAACGTCCACGAATCGGGCCCCGTGATGTTCGAGACCCGCTGGGTGCTCTCGTACCTGCGCGGGCCGATGACCCGCGACGAGATCCGCCGCCTGATGGCCACGCAGGCTAC
>JAHDVQ010000073.1:12430-20567 GCA_023384595.1 Vicinamibacteraceae bacterium
CCCACGCCTCCACCAGCAGGCCCGTGCTCCCGCCCGACGTCCCGCAGTACTTCGCCCCGGCCGGCGCCGCCCCGCAGGTTCACTACGTGCCGCGGCTGCTCGCCGCGGGCGAAGTGGACTACGCCGATCGCAAGCTGCGCCTCGACTTCACCGACACGGTCACCGTCAGCTGCCCCATTGGCTCCGGACCCGTGCCCGTCGTGTGGGACGAGGGTGAGCTCACGGCGCTCGATCTGACGTCGATCGAGACGAGCCCGCGCGATGGGGCCTCCTTCGGCCCGCTCCCCGCCCCGGCACACAAGGCCAGGCAATACGCCACCTGGACGAAGGAGTTCACGCGCTGGCTCCAGCAGCGCGAACTCTCGCTCGATCGCGACCCGGCGACCGGCGTCGCGTCGCGTCCCGGCGAGCCTCCGCGTGAGTTCCGCCTGCGCGTCGAGCTCGCCCAGCGCGAGCGTCGCGACGCCGAGAAGGAGAGGATTCGCCAGAAGTTCGCGCCACGTCTCGCGAAGATCGACGACCAGATCCGGCGCGCCGAGGCGTCCGTGGCGCGCGAGCAGCAGCAGGCCTCCGCGCAGAAGGCGCAGGTCGGCGTCTCGGTGGTGCAGGGCATCTTCGGCGCCCTCCTGGGCCGGAAGAAGCTGAGCGCGACCACCATCGGCCGCGCCGGCACGGCCTACCGCCACTACGAGCGGTCGAAGGAGCAGGCGCAGGACGTGGTGCAGGCCACGGCCCGGGTCGAGACGCTGGCGGCCGAGCGAACGGCGCTCGAACAGGAGCTCGAGGCCAGCCTCGGCGCCATCGAGCAGAACCTGGTGGTGCCCTCTCAGTTCGAGACGGTCACGCTCAAGCCCAGGCGGGGAGGGGTGCACGTCAAGCTCGTCGCGCTCGTCTGGGAGCCGGTCCCCGGGGCCGGACCGGTAGCGTAGCCCCCCGCCCGTTGGCTATGCTGGAGGATGCGCGCGGCCCCTGGGCCGCGCGTCCTTCGTGTCGCCATCCCGCTCGCCATCGACGAGGTGCCAATGTCTTCGCCTGCCAGCGCTCCAACCCCCGTTTCCGCCCCCTCCACCACGTTGCGCGCCCCCGCCGTCGCGATTGCCGGCTTCAACGGCCGCCGCACCGTTCCGCCCCCGGTGAACGAGCCAGTCCGGTCCTACGCGCCGGGCACGCCCGAGCGTGCCGCCCTCAAGGCCCGTCTCGACGAGATGGCCAAGGAGCGCGTCGACATCCCGCTCTTCATCGGCGGCCGCGAGGTGCGCACCGGCACCCTCGGTCAGACCGTGATGCCGCACGATCACGCCCACGTGCTCGGTGAGTACCACAAGGCGACGCCCGAGAACGTGCAGGAGGCCATTGCCGCCGCCGCCGCGGCGCACCGCGAGTGGTCGTCGTGGCCCTGGGAGGATCGCGCGGCCGTGTTCCTTCGCGCCGCCGAACTGCTCTCGACGAGCTGGCGCGACACGGTCAACGGCGCGACGATGCTCGGGCAGTCGAAGACGGCCTTCCAGGCCGAGATCGACTCGGCGTGCGAGCTGACGGATTTCTGGCGGTTCAACGTGGCCTTCGCGCAGGAGCTGTACGGCGAACAGCCCATCTCGAGCGCGGGTATGTGGAACCAGATGGAGTACCGCGCGCTCGAGGGCTTCGTCTACGCGGTCACGCCATTCAACTTCACCGCCATCGCGGGCAACCTGCCGGGCGCGCCGGCGCTCATGGGCAACACGGTCATCTGGAAGCCCGCCTCGAGCGCGATGCTGAGCGCCTATTACGTGATGAAGGTGCTCATCGCCGCGGGCCTGCCGCCGGGCGTCATCAACCTCGTCGCCGGCGATGCGCGCACCATCTCCGATGCCGTCCTCACCCATCGCGACCTCGCGGGCGTGCACTTCACGGGCAGCACCGAGGTCTTCAACTCGATGTGGAAGACGATCGGGTCGTCGATGTCCTCGTACCGCTCCTACCCCCGCATCGTGGGCGAGACCGGCGGCAAGGACTTCATCGTGGCCCACGCCTCGGCCGACCCGCAGGCGCTGGCCGTGGCCATCGTGCGCGGCAGTTTCGAGTACCAGGGCCAGAAGTGCTCGGCCGCGAGCCGCATCTACGTGCCCCGTTCGATCTGGAACGACGTGCGCGATCGCGTCGTCGCGATGATGGGCGACATCAAGATGGGCGACGTCCGCGACTTCCGCAACTTCATGGGTGCGGTCATCGACAAGCGCGCCTGGGCGGGCATCAAGCAGTACGTCGATCACGCCAGGGCGAACGCCACGATCGTCGCCGGCGGCGGCTGCGACGACTCGAAGGGCTACTTCATCGAGCCCACGCTCGTCGAGACGTCCGATCCGGGGTACAAGCTGCTCTGCGAAGAGATCTTCGGCCCCGTCGTCACCGCGTACGTCTACGACGATGCGAAGTGGGTGGAGACGCTGGAGGTGGTGGACGCGACGTCGCCGTACGCGCTGACCGGCGCGGTGTTCGCCAACGAGCGGCAGGCGGTGCGCGAGGCGGCCTCGATGCTGCGGAACGCGGCGGGGAACTTCTACATCAACGACAAGCCCACCGGGGCCGTCGTCGGGCAGCAGCCGTTTGGCGGCGCGCGGGGATCGGGCACCAACGACAAGGCCGGGTCGAAGCTGAACCTGATGCGGTGGGTGAGTGCCCGTGCCGTGAAGGAGACGCTGAACCCGCCGACCGATTTCCGCTACCCGTTCATGGGGGAGAAATAGGCTCCAGGCTCCAGGCTCCAGGCTACGGGCTACGGACAACGCAAGGGGCACGGCACGCCGTGCCCCTTGTTGTTGTACGCGGGCAACCAGCTACTTCCGCTGATCGTGGACGACGACGGTCGAGACCGGGAAGGTCGCCGTGTTGCAGGCCTTGTCGGTGACCGTGATCTCGATCGTGTAGCGCCGCCCGTCGCGGTCGGCGCCGAGGCGGCGAGCCTCGAGCGGAATCGTCCTGCTCCAGGCGAACGCCGGCTCGCCATTCAGAAGGATGGACTCCACGACGGGTTCGACCTCGCCGTACTCGTCGATGACCCGAAACGCGATCGAGGCGAGGCCGGTGCCCTGGTCGCTTGCCTCGCCCGCGAGCGTCACGAAGACCGTCCGCCCGTTCGGCGGCCAGATCTCGACGGGGTCGATCGACGCGCTCGTGAGCGGGCCCGCGCGATCGATCACGAAGTCGAAGGTCGTCACAGTGCCTGCCGTGATGTCGGCCGTGCACTGGTAGACGTACGGCGCCTGTCCGGGCGGCGTGACCGTGACCTGCACGGTGCCCGGAGCAAGGTCGACGCCGCCGTAGAAGCCGTTGCCGTCGGTGGCCGTCGCGACCGACGTGCGGCCGGGCGGCACCGGCGCGCCGTCGTCGAGCCGCGCGATGGCGACGTCGCCTGCATCGACCACCTCGCCGGCCTCGTCACGCACGACGCCCTTGAGATGCCCCATCGCCGGCGTGGCCTTCCACTCGAAGACCGGCACTGGCGCCGGCAGCGCGAAGACGGCCTCGGGAAACGCGATCGGGTCCTCGTAGAGCGTGGCCCCCGAAACGGAACGCCCGGTGGTGAGCGCCGCGGCGAACTCCGCGAAGGGGCGCAACGGCGTGTTCTGCCCCGGCGGGATCGAGAACGGGTTCCCCGTGAGCGCCACGTTCGTGTTCGCCATCGAGAAGAACAGCACGCCGGCCGGCACGTTCCCGAGCGTCGAGGGCGCCAGTGCGCGCCGCACCTGCCTGAGCGAGCCTTCGATGGCGTTCAGGTAGGGCGCGGTGCCGACGAGCACGGCGCGGTCGTACGCGTGGTTCTTCGTCCACTCGTTCCACTGGTCGTACATCGTCACGTTCGACGGCGTGTGCTCGCGCTTGTAGTTCATGGGAATCGCCAGGTCGACGATGCCCTCTTCGGTCCACGCCCGCCAGTCCTGGTAGACGCGCCAGTAGGCCTCGGCCGAGAGCCATGCGCTTTCCGCGAGGCCGGTCCCGCCGAAGGCGATGAGCGCCGCCGAGATCTTGACGTGCGGCTTGACGGCAATCGACTCGAGGTAGATGCGCCGCACGAGGTTCGTGACCTGGTCGCGCCGCCACTGGTTCCAGAGCGGATCGTTCTGCGCAGGCGGCGGCGAACCCGGGGCGATGCCGTAACGGCGCTGGAAGCGCTCGATGCTCGTCTGGTTGTAGCCGATGTTGGTGCCGTTGGCCGGCGTCTGCCCCGAGGCCGTGAACTCGGGAAAGCGGATGCGATCGAGGTGGATCCCGTCGATGTCGTAGTGCTGCAGCAGGTGCAGCAACACATCGACGCTGTAGAGCGCGGCCCCGGGATGGCCGAAGTCGAGCCAGAAGTCCGATCCGAACCGGTGGCCGTTGAACGTGAACCCGGGCAGAAGCGTGCGCGTGAGCCAGTTGTCGGGGCCCGGCACGATCGTCTGTGTCACCGGGTCGTAGCCTCCGTGCAGGTTGAAGACGTGGTTCGGGCTCGACGGAGGGCCCAGGATCACAGGGTGCCGGTTCCAGATGGCGCCCATGATCACGAAGGCGTGCACCTCGAGTCCGTGCTGGTGTGCCTCGGTGATGATGGCCTGCAGCGGATCGAACCCCGGTTCAATCGGCACGAGATCCGGCGGCGGCTCGAGCGAGTTCAGATACCACGCGTCGCCCCGGCGCCGCACCTGGACGAAGATCGCGTTGGCGTTGGAGGCGACCGCATTCTGGACCACCGCCGTGACGTCGGCCGGGGTGTTCAGCGTGGTGTTGAAGGTGTCGACCCAGTAACCGCGGTACTGCGCGTTCTGGGCGGCCGCATCGGCAACGCCGAGGGCCAGGAGGAGGAGTGCGGTGACGAGGCGCCAAGAAAGGCGCCACGCGGAGCGGCAGGAGTCTGCGCCCATGAGTCTACCTCCGCCAGTGAGGGCGGGCGCATCATACACCGGGTCGCCTTGATGAGCTTGGACCGCCGTGCTGGAGGCGCCGACACTCCTCGGCTCAGGGGCGGAGCCACGCGTCGCGGAACGCCCGCTGGGCGTCCGACAGCGGCGTGCCGAGATCTTCGAGGGGCACGAGACGCCGCGCCGGGTTCGGCGCCACGCGCACCGTGTGCTCGCGCGTCCTCCCGCGCCACTCGGTTGTCACGGTGAGCGTGGTGCCGGGCGTCGCGCCCGCAATGCGGTCGCGCAGCGCGTCGGCCGAGGCGACCGAGGCGCCGTCGACGCGCGTGACGACCATGTCGCGCGTGAGCCCGGCCTCGTAGGCGGGCGTGCCCGGCAGCACCAGGGACGTGACGGCCACGCCGCCCTCGCGCGACTCGTACCGGATAGGGCCGACGAACCCCTGGCCGGCATCGACGGGTGTGAAGGCGAGGCCTGCCTGCGCGAGCAGATCCGCATACGGCGGTGCCTCGCGGCCCCGGACGTAGTCGCGGAAGAAGGCCGCGGCGAGGCCACGGTTGCCGGTCACCTCGCCAAGCGCGCCCTCGATGTCGTCGAGCGTATAGGGGTGTCCCACCGTGCCCGGCGCGGGGCCTCCCGGCTTCCCGAAGCGCGTCCAGAGCAGCCGGAACAGATCGTCGAGCGACTTCGCGCTGCCCGTCTCGCGGCGAATCGTCAGGTCCATCGCGAGGCCGAGCGCCGCGCCGTGCATGTAGTACGAGAAGTAGGTGGCCTCCAGGTTGGTCGGCGTCGTCTCGCCGGCGCCGTCCACGAGCGGTGCCATCAGGCTCATCTCGGTCGCGCTGTGGTAGCGCCGCGCGGCGCCGTGGGTGAGCGCGTCGGCGAGACCGCCCCACTGGGCGAGCACCGAGTCGGGGCGGCCGAGCCCAGCCCTGAGCATCAACAGGGGCGTGTAGTAGCTCGTGAGGCCCTCGGCCACCCACAGCTCCTCGGCGACGCTCGCCTCGTCGAGGTCGAAGGGCTCGAGCGAGCGCGGCCGGATGCGCTCGACGTTCCAGGCGTGGAAGAACTCGTGGGCCACGGTGCCGAGCAGACGGCTGCCCGAGGTGGCGAGCGAGCCCGACGAGGTCACCACCGTGCTGTTGCGGTGCTCCATGCCGTCGCCGCGAGCCCACGGGAGGTAGTCGACGATGAAGGTGTAGTGGCCGGGCTCGAAGTCGGGCAGCTCTCCGAAGACCTCGCGCGAGGCGAGCACGATCTGCCGGACGCGCTCCACGTAGGTGTCGAGCTCGGCCTCGGTGCCCAGGTGGTGCATCGCCACCCGGATGGTCGTCGCCGGCCCGCCCTCGCGGACCGGCACCTCGAAGGTGCGAATCGTGATCGCGCCGAACTCGATCGGGCTGTCCATCAAGTACGCCAGGTTCGGCGCCGTGAAGACGAGCGGGTCGCTGGTGGCGAACAACTGCGTCGCGGCCTTCCAGGCGGCGCCGGCGGGCTGCCGCAGCGTGACGCGGGCGGCGCGGCCCTCGAGCCGCTCCGCCCACACGAGCGAGGCCGGCATGTTCAGGTGCGCATGCGTGTCGTCGATGGCGTTGAAGGTGCCGTTGACCGCGTCGCCGAACACCTTGTAGCGGAAGACGACAGTGCCGTCGTGGCCGGCAATGCGCCAGCGGTGCGCGTTGGGGCGCGTGACATCGAGCGCGCGTCCTCCGGATCCCTCCACGCGCACGTCGTAGACGTTGCGCACGAACTCGTGCAGCGCGTAGCGCCCGGGCGACGTGCGGCTCATGTGCACCACGAGCGGCGTGTCCGCGGGCAGGTCACGGAAGGTCGCCGTCACCTGCATCCAGCGCTGGTGCGGCTCGGGGAACGACAGTTCGTAGTCGACAGGAGCCTGGGCGCGCGCGGCGGCGGGCAGCGCGAGCAGCAGGAGAGCGAGCGCAAGAGGAGGACGAAGGCGCATGGGTCTCGTGGGGGCGCGGAACGCCGCGCTATCGTTCCTGGTCCTGGGCCGCGACGACAGCCGAGACGAAGACGTCCTCGGGCTGCGCACCGAGCAGCGTGGTGCTGTCGTTGATGACGATCTTCGGCACGCCGGTCACCTGGTACCGGCGAACGAGGTCGGGAAACTCCGTGGCTTCCACCACGGTGGCCGTGATGTGGGGGTTGGCGATGGCCATCCGGTGCGCGAGGCTGACCGCCCGCGGGCAGTGCGGTCACGTCGGGGTCGAGAACACCTGGATCGTCGTCGGTTTCGTCACGTGCGCCAGCTTGTCGACGCTCGCCGGCGAGAGGCCGGCCTCGCGCGAGGCCACGCGCGTGATGGCCTCGAGCAGGTTGCTGAACTCGTAGCCGAGCGGCGCGCCGAGAAAGCGGATGCCCGGATCCCACTCGCTGCCGTCGGGGTCGGTGCCGACGACCGCGATGGCCGGCGCGCCCGAGAAGCCGTACTCCGCGGCGCGCGCCGTATCGAGCACCAGGTTCAGCTCGTCGACCGAGACGTGCGGCTGCGTCTCGACGACCTCGTCGAGGATGCGGCGCGTGTCGCCGCACAGCTCGCAGCTGAATGTCTGGGTCGCGAAGACGAGGCGCACGGGGGAGTCGACCCCCGAGAGCATCTTCGTCACCTCGGCGCGTTCGGGATCTGAGAGGAAAGGCATCTGTCGATTATAGAATCGCGCCATGGCCCCGCGCCGCGGCACCGACGATGCGGCCTATGCGCGCTATCTCGAGACGACGCAAACCGCGAGCTGGAAGCGCTGGCTCGACGTGCAACGCCCCTACCGCTGGCACGTCCGCCGCCTGGGCCTCGGCTTCGTGCTCGACCTCGGCTGCGGCATCGGGCGCAACCTCGCCCACCTCGGGGGCCATGGCGTCGGCGTCGATCACAACGAGACGGCGGTCGCCATCGCGCGCGGGCGGGGGCTCGAGGCCTTCACCCCAGACGGGTTCGCCGCGTCGGCCTACGCGTGTCCCGGGCGCTTCGACGGGATGCTCGTCGCCCACGTGCTCGAGCACATGACGCGCGCGGACGGCGAGGCCCTCCTCCGCACGTATCTGCCCTACGTCAAGGCCGGAGGGCGCGTCGCGCTCATCACGCCGCAGGAGGCGGGCTACCGCGCCGATCCGACGCACGTGGCGTTCATCGACGAACGCGCGCTCGCGGCGCTCGCCGCCGCGCTCGGGCTCGACGTGCAGCGGCAGTACTCGTTCCCGTTCCCGCGCGCGGCCGGGCGCCTTTTCCGGTACAACGAGTTCGT
>JAHDVQ010000338.1 GCA_023384595.1 Vicinamibacteraceae bacterium
TTCCTCGTCGACGGCGTCGACGTGAACGACAACCTGTTCGGCACGGCGAACAACCTGTTCGTCGAGGACGCCATCGAAGAGACCCAGGTGCTCACCTCGGGCATCTCGGCCGAGTACGGCCGCTTCTCGGGCGGCGTCGTGAACGCCGTCACGAAGTCGGGCGGCGACATCTTCTCGGGCAGCTACCGTCTCAGCCTCAACAACGACGACTGGACGGAGCGCACACCCTTCGAGAAGGACCGCGACATCAAGCGCAACGACAAGGTCAACAAGTACCACGAGGGCACGTTTGGCGGGCCGATCCTGAAGTCGCGCCTGTGGTTCTTCGCCTCGGGCCGCTACGTGAAGGACGAGTCGCAGGTCACGCTCCCGCAGTCGGGCGCGCTCTTCGACAACCTGCGCGAGGAGAAGCGCGGCGAGCTGAAGCTCACCGGCACGGTGGCCCAGAACCACACGTTCTACGGCAGCTACTTCAACACGTCGGTCGACCAGACCAACACGACCTTCTCGTTCACCATCGACCCGCGCGTGAAGCAGGTCCGGCAGTTGCCGAACGACCGCTGGGTGGTCGGCTATCGCGGCGTGCTCAGCTCGCGTCTGTTCGCCGAAGCCCGCTGGTCGCAGAAGGAGTTCGGGTTCCGGAACTCCGGCGGCACGGGCACCGACATCGTCGCCGACTCGCCGTTCATCACGTTGACGCAGGCCCTGGGCCACTACAACGCGCTGTACTTCGACGGCAACGACCCCGAGGACCGCAACAACTGGCAGGTCGCGGGCAGCTTGTCGTACTTCCTGACGACGCCGAGCTTCGGCAGCCACGACATCAAGGCGGGCGTCGAGATCTACAACAGCCGCCGCACGGGCGGCAACTCGCAGTCGCCGACCGGCTACGTGTTCGACGCCGACTTCCTGGCCGACGCCAGCGGCCTGCCGATCTACGACGCGCAGGGGCGCTTCCAGCCGGTGTTCGTGCCGGGTGAGTCGCTCCTCGAGAACTGGATCGCGACGCGCGGCGCCAAGGTGGACATCAAGACCACCTCGTTCTACATCCAGGACGGCTGGCGCGCGACGCGCAACCTGTCGTTCGACCTCGGCGTGCGCTACGAGTCGGTGCGCGGCGAAGCCACGGGCGACATCATCACGGTCGACACCGACACGTGGGTGCCGCGCCTGGCGGCCACCTACGACATCAAGGGCGACGGCCGGTTCGTGGCGCAGGCCACCTACGCGTGGTACGCGGGCAAGTACAGCGAGTCGCAGTTCGCCAACAACACCGACGTGGGCAACCCGAGCCTGCTGTATGCGTACTACGACGGGCCGGCCGGCGTGGGCATGAACTTCGCCCCGGGCTTCGACCCGAGCAACTACGTGGTGTTCTACGGCTCGTTCCCGACGCAGAACGTCGTGTTCGAGTCGGGCCTGTCGTCGCCGGTGAGCAAGGAGTTCACGGCGTCGCTGGGCGCCCAGATCGGCCGCGGCTACATCAAGGGCACCTTCGTGCAGCGCACGATGGAGAACTTCGTCGAGGACTTCATCTCGATGGCCGTGCCGCCGACCGACGTCATCGACCCGGCGACGGGCGACTACTACGGCACCTTCAGCACGCAGGTGTACCGGAACTCCGACGAGCCGCAGCGCGATTACCAGGGGCTGCAGTTCATCGGCCGCTACCCGTTCACCGACCGCTGGTCGATCAACGGCAACTACACCTACCAGATCAAGAACGAGGGCAACTTCGAGGGTGAGGGCACCAACACGCCGGGCGTCTCGTCGCTGATTGGGAACTACCCCGAGGTCTACGATCCGCAGCGCCACTATCCGGTGGGCCGCCTGAACGACTTCCAGGCTCACAAGCTGCGCCTCTGGACGATCTACAACCTCGGTCTCGGGCGGCTGGGCACGGCGGACTTCTCGCTGCTCTACCGGTACGACTCGGCGCTCACCTACAGCCTCGCGGCGACCGGTGTGCCGCAGACGTCGATCCAGCTCGCGCGCCTGGCGGCGGCTGGCTATCCGGACGATCCCGGCAGCCAGACCATCTACTTCGCGGACCGCGGCACCGAGGAGTACAACGGCTACGGGCTGGTGGACTTCGGTCTCACCTACCAGGTGCCGGTGTTCAAGACGCTGCGCCCGTACCTGAAGTTCGACATGTTCAACATCTTCAACGACGACACGCTGGCGACCTTCAACACCACGGTGCTCCGCAACTCGGCGGGCCCGGTCGACAGCCTCGGCCTGCCGACGACCTACACGAAGGGCTCGCTCTTCGGGCAGGCCACCTCGGCGGCCAACCACGTCCGCCCGCGGACGTGGCAGGTCTCGCTCGGCTTCCGCTTCTAGAGCCGACGCGATCGTTCTGAGACATGGGCGGTGCCTTCGGGTGCCGCCCATTTTTTTTGGCATCCGGC
>JAHDVQ010000339.1 GCA_023384595.1 Vicinamibacteraceae bacterium
CGTTGGTGGAGCCGCCGCTCGCGGCCACGGCGGCCATGGCGTTCTCGAGCGCCGGGCGCGTCAGGATGTCGCGCGGGCGAACGCCCCGCGCCACGAGCGACATCACCAGCGTCCCCGCCTCGCGGGCGGCCCGCGCCTTGTCGGGGGAGGTCGCGGGGATGCCGCCGAGGCCCATCGGCGCGATGCCAAGGAAGTCGCACACCATCGCCATCGTGTTGGCGGTGAACTGCCCTCCGCAGGCCCCCGCGCCCGGGCACGCGGCGTTCTCGAGCGACACCAGCCCTTCCTCGTCGAGGCGTCCGGCCGCGTGCGCGCCGATCGCCTCGAACACGTTCTGGACGGTGACGTCGCGCCCGTGCCAGCGGCCCGCGTCGATGGAGCCGCCGTAGAGCACCAGCCCGGGAACGTTCAGCCGCGCGAGCGCCATGACGGCCGCCGGAATCGTCTTGTCGCACCCGACGAGCACCACGAGCGCGTCGAGCTGGTGGCCGAGCGCGCACACCTCGATCGAGTCGGCGATGACCTCGCGGCTCACGAGCGAGGCGCGCATGCCCTCGCTGCCCATGCTGATGCCGTCGGAGACGGCGATGGTGTTGAACTCGAGCGGCGTGCCCCCCGCTTCGCGCACGCCGGCCTTCACGTCGGCCGCGAGCGTCCGCAGGTGGTAGTTGCACGGACCGATCTCGATCCAGGTGTTCGCGATGCCCACGAGCGGGCGGGCGAGGTCGCCGTCGGTGAGGCCGGTGGCCTTGAGCATCGCCCGTGCCGCGGCCCGGCTCGGGCCGACCGTGATCGACGCGCTTCGGTGTTTGCCGAGATCGGGGCTCACGCGCGGTCTCCTGCCGTCGGCACGGCATCGCCCAGCGTCGAGCGCACGAACCCCACGTAGCTGCCGAGCGATCGCAGCGAGGTGGCGAACTCGGCCAGGTGCGTGAGGGCGCGCCCGCACCGGTACTCCTGCTGGCCGACGTTCAGGTCGGCGTAGAACAGGTACTCCCAGGGCCGGCCCGGAATCGGCCGCGACTCGAGCTTGGTGAGGTCGATGCCGCGCAGCGCGAAGACGCTCAGCGCCTTGAAGAGCGCCCCCGGCTCGTTCGGCAGCGAGAAGACGAGCGTCGTCTTGTTCGGCGTGGTGCCCTTCTGGATCTCCTCGGCCGCCCCGCCCCGGCCCACGACGAGGAAGCGCGTGATGTTGTCGGCGAAGTCCTGGATGCCCCGGGCGAGCACCTCCAGCCCGAAGACCGTCGCGGCACGCTCCGAGGCAATCGCCGCCGTGCCCGAGAGCCCGCGGTCGTGGATGAGGCGCGCGCTCCCTGCCGTGTCGTAGGTGGCGACGACCTCGACGCCCTTGCGCGATCGCAGGAAACGGTCGCACTGGGCGAGCGCCTGCGGATGCGAGTAGATCGTGCGCACCTCGTCGAGCGTCGTGCCGGGCAGCGCGACGAGGCTGTGCACGACGGGCAACTCCGTCTCCGCGACGATGCGGAGGTCGTGGGCGAGGAGCAGGTCGTAGTTGCGGTGGATGGAGCCGCCAATCGAATTCTCGATGGGCAGCACGCCGCAGGTGGCCCCCCCGCGCTCGACGGCTTCGAAGACGTCTTCGAACGCCGGGCAGGGGACGAGGTGTGCGTCGGGTCTGAACTGGAGCGCGGCGGCTTCGCTGTAAGCCCCCGGCTCACCCTGGAAAGCAAGTCGCATGGTGGTGGCGTCGGTCCGTTCGGGCCTCCGGCAGCGGCGCCGGAGATGAAGGGTTAGTGAACAGCAGAGAGTATAAGAAGTCAAAGTTATAGTGTCAAAGACAATATAAGGAAGGCTTAAGGCTTCGGGCTACAGGCTACGGACCTGCCAGGGTTGGAGGACGGGTTTCCCCGCGGGCGGTCGCGCGCGCGGTTCGGCCGCTCCTGCGGCACGCCTCGGCTTCGCGGCCGGATGCCGGAGCCGCCGGACGCCGCCGGACGCCGGATGCCGGACGCCGGATGCCGGACGCCGCCGGACGCCGGATGCCGGACGCCGATATAATTGGCAGTCCATGCTCCGCCCGTTCCGCGGCGTTCTTCCCGTCGTGCATCACTCCGCCTACGTCGACGAGAGCGCGCAGGTCATTGGCGACGTCGAGATCGGCGAGGAGTCGAGCGTGTGGATGCAGGTCGTCATCCGCGGCGACGTGCACAGGATCCGGATCGGCCGGCGGTCGAACATCCAGGATGCGACGGTCGTGCATGTCATGCGCGGCACGCACGAGACGGTGATTGGCGACGACGTGACGATCGGGCACGGCGTGCTCGTTCACGGGTGCACGATCGACGACCGCTGCCTCGTCGGCATGGGGGCGATCCTGTTGAACGGCGTCCACGTGGGCAGCGACTCGATCGTCGCGGCCGGATCGCTGCTCGTGGAGAACACCGTCGTGC
>JAHDVQ010000340.1 GCA_023384595.1 Vicinamibacteraceae bacterium
CCCCGATCCCCCGATCCCCCAACGACTTGCGCGCTGCTCAGCTTACGCGGCGCCGCCCGTTCGCGTCATCGCCCGCCCGTTCAAGGGACGATTTCGCCCCTTGGGTGAAACTCGCCCTCGGCCGGACCGCCGCGACGCTAGAATCAGACCGCACAGGGAGCAGTTCATCGGGTCAACGGGGGACGTGGCCTGGCCCGCCACTGCTCCAGGAGAGGCGTTCATGCACAGACCGCATAAGTACGTCGAAAAGGCGCTCGTCTACGCCGCGAAGGGCGCGTGGGCGGTGTTCGACACCCTCAACCAGATCAAGCCGAACCCGTCGTTCACGCCGAAGTGGTCCGACCAGCCCCTGCTCAAGTCGTGGCAGAAGGTGAAGCCGCCGCTCGGCTGGCCTCGCGAAACCGACTCGCTCTGCCCGACGTGCGTGCGTGAAGCCCGCCAGGCCATCCTCGACGGCCGGAAGCCGGTCGAGGATCTGCTGCACGAGAAGGTCGGCGAGATCAAGGCGACGATCCTCGAACGCGACGGGAAGATCCTGATGGTGAAGGACTGCCCGGTTCACGGCCACTTCGAGGACGTGATGTCGATCGACACGGCGTTCTTCCAGCACCTCGAGGAGAACTTCCCCGGCAGCGACATCCGCGCCCACAGCGACGCGCACCTGCACAACCACGGCAGCAGCACGATCAAGTACGGCCGCGGCGCGGTGCTCACCATCGACCTCACCAACCGCTGCAACATGATGTGCGACCCGTGCTTCATGGACGCGAACCAGGTGGGGTTCGTGCACGAGCTGACGTGGGACGACATCAAGACGCTGCTCGACAACGCGATCTCGCTCAAGCCGAGGCGGCAGCTGTCGGTGCAGTTCTCGGGCGGCGAGCCGACGCTCTCGCCCTACTTCCTCGACGCGTGCCGCTACGCGAAGAAGGTGGGCTACAACTCGGTGCAGGCGGCCACCAACGGCATCGAGTTCGCGAAGAGCCCCGAGTTCGCGCGCGCGGCGGCCGAGGCCGGACTGCGCTTCGCCTACCTGCAGTTCGACGGCATCGGGAACGCGGCCAACAGCCACCGGCTGGTCGGCAACCTGTTCGACGTGAAGCTGCGTGCCATCGAGAACCTGTGGAGCAACGGCGTCGACATCGTGCCCGTCACGACGATCGTCAACGGCGTGAACAACGAACAGGTGGGGCGCATCATCAAGTTCGCGCTCGACAACCCGAAGAAGATCAGCTTCCTCTCGTTCCAGCCCGTGTCCTTCACGGGCCGCGACGAGGAGATCACCGACGAGCGGCGGCAGGCGCAGCGCTACACGCTCAGCCACCTCGCCCACGACGTGAAGACGCAGACGGGCATCGGCGAGCCCTCGCGCGACTGGTTCCCGCTGTCGTTCATCGGCACCTTCGGCGACTGGGCCGACCTGGTGCACGGACCCCAGGCCGAATGGGGCAACCTCGCCTGCGGCTGCCACCCGAACTGCGGCGTGGGCATGGCGATGATGATCGACAAGGAAACGAAGGAGGCCGTGCCGGTCACGGCGTTCATGAACGCGCCGCAGATGGCGAGGGACGTGGCGCGGGTCAACGACGCCGGGCGCGGCAAGACGCTCTCGATTCTCGGCATGGCGCTGGCGATCGCCAAGAACTACGACCCGTTCAAGGCGCCGACCCACTTCAAGATCAACGACATGCTCCAGCGCTTCGACAAGGCGTTCGGGGCCACCAGGCGCGACTACGGCAAGGTGGGCGAGGGCCGGACGATGGCCGACGTCGAGCGGCGCCGCGGCGACCGGTTCCTGTTCATGTTCATCGCCGGGATGTGGTTCCAGGACCTGTTCAACTACGACTTCCGGCGCACCGAGCGGTGCATCATCCCGTATGCCACGCAGATGGGCGAGATCTCCTTCTGCGCCTACAACACCGGCATCGGCTGGCGGAACATCGTCGAGAAGATGCACATGACGGCGACCCTGGCGAAGTGGTACGAGGAGCACGGGCGTCACGAGATCATCGCCGGCAACAAGAACGTCCCCCTGCCGTCGGTGGAGCACTCGCTCACGCTCGACCCCGAGGCCGTCGCCGTGCGCAAGCAGACCGACCTCGACGAGGCCGGCATCGCCAAGACGGCGCGCGACGAGAAGCTGCGCGCCCGCGACGAGGCCAAGAAGCGCCTCGAGCACGAGCGGATGATGAAGCTCTACAAGGAGCACTTCCTCCAGGTGCCGGGCAACAAGGACGAACCCGTCCTTCAGATCCAGGGCATCAAGTCGAAGCCCAAGCCGGCGGAGGAAGAGGTCGCGGCGCCCTAGGCGTACCGGACGACCCGGCGTGACCCCGCGGGCCCGGGGCGCCTCGCGCGCTCCGGGCCCGTTTCGCGTACGGCGCAGCGCGGAGCCTGGAG
>JAHDVQ010000341.1 GCA_023384595.1 Vicinamibacteraceae bacterium
TGGTCGTGCGGCGGCTCGCCGAGATGGGCGCCGAGCTCCGCGTCCACGATCCCTACGTGGAGCATTGGTACGAGTTCGAGGAGCAGGACAGCTACCCGGCCCCAGGACACTCACTCGCGCGGTTCTTCCGCAATCAGGACGCGCTCAAGGATCTGCGCGTGCAGCAGGATCTCGCCACCGCGCTTCGGGGTGTCGAGGCGCTGATCCTGGCGGTTCCCCACTCCGCGTATCGCGACCTCGACCCCGACACCGTCGTCGCCCTCGCGCAGGATCCCATCGCCATCGTCGACTGCTACGGGCTGCTGGACGACACGAAGATCCGCCGGTACTTCGAACTCGGATGCGAGGTGAAGGGGTTGGGGCGGGGGCACATCCAGCGCATCAAGCAGGACGTGCGGAGGCCGCTGCCTCACGTGCGCCATCCCACGTAAGGCCCGGGGGCGGCCGGCACGAACCGTCCGCCCTCTCACTCCCCTCCGAGCGCCGTCACCGGCGACACCCGCACGGCGCGACGCGCCGGGACGTAGCTGGCCAGGACGGTCACGCCCAGCGTCACGCCGATCACCGTGGCCAGCGATAGCGGGTCGATCGCGGCGACGCCGAACAGCATCCCCTCGAGCAGCCGCGTCGACACCAGCGCCGCGCCAAGGCCCACGACGATGCCCGCGGCCGCCAGCCCCATTCCGGCCCCGACCACGAGTCTGACGATGTCGCCGGATTCGGCACCGAGCGCCATCCGAATCCCGATCTCGCGCCTGCGCTGCGCGACGAGAAATGCGACGAGTCCGTAGACGCCCATCGTCGTCAGCGTGAGGGCCAGCAGGGCGAAGACCGTGACGAGGGCGAGGCCGTCGCGCCGGCCGGCCAGCGCGCGATCGAGCGCCGTGGCCACCGTGCGGCTCTCCACGGTGACGGCGGGGTCCGTCTCGCGCGCGAGCTGTCGTGCCGCGTCGGCGAGCGACGCGGGCGACACACGAGGCTCGGCGCGCAGCACCAGGCTCACGCTCGACGCCAGACGCTGGCGGTAGTGTCCATAGAAGACCGGCTCCGGCGGTGACTCCGGCGTCGACTCGCGCACGTCGCCCACGACGCCGACAATGCGGAACCCGCGCAGATCGCCGTCCATGTTGCCGAACTGCACGAAGCGTCCGATGGGGTCCTGCCCGGGCCACTTCGCCTTCGCGAGCGACTCGCTGATGACCGCGACGTGCGGCGCATCCGGGCCGTCGGTGTCGTCGAAGAGGCGCCCGCGCCGGAGCGGAATGCCCATCGCCGTGAAGTAGCCGCCGCTCGCGACGCGATAGCCCGCATGCCCGATGCGTGACTTTGCCGCATCGCCAAGCTTCGCGAAGTCCTCGATGCTCCGGATCTCGTCGGGCGAGGTCATCTCGATGAACTGGCCGTCGCTGAACCACCCCGGGCCGATCGGGAAGTCGCTGACGAGTCCGGCATCCTGCACGCCTGGAAGTGCGCGCACCCGCTCGAGCATCCTCGCCTGGGCGCCCGCGCGGCGCTCGCCAACGAGCCTGTCGCGCTCGAACGGCCACGTCAGGTCGAGCACCAGCGCATCGTCGGTCCGGAAACCGGGATCGATGGCCAGCAGGCGCAGGAAACTCCTCGCGAGCAGGCCAACCCCGGCAAGCAGCACGATGGTGAGCGCGACCTGGGCGACGACCAGCACGTGACGCACCCGTTGGCTTCGCGCGCCGGTCGCGGTGCGCGGCGCGTCGCTGAGGGTCTCGCGGATGTCGCGCTGCGAGGCGCGCAGCGCCGTCGCGAGGCCGAGGGCAGCGGCCGTCACCGAGGCCACGAGCAGCGCGAAGACGAGGACGCCGGCATCGACGCTGACCGCATCGAGCCGAGGCAGGCGGTCGGGGCGCATGGCGACGAGCGCCCGCACCCCGGCCCACGCGAGCAGCAGCCCGAGCAGCGACGACGCCATCGTCAACACCAGTGCCTCGGCGAGCATCTGCCGCACCACACGTCCCCGGCTGGCCCCGAGCGCGAGCCGCAGCGCCAGCTCGCGGCCGCGCGTCGCGGCGCGGGCGAGCTGCAGGTTCGAGACATTCAGGCACGCGATGAGGAGCAGGAGCGCCGACGCCGCAAACAGCAGCCACAGGGCCGGTCGCGCCGAGGCCGTGATCTGCTCGAGGAGGGGCACGGCCGCCGCGTCGGCCATCCAGGTGCCGTCGCCGTGACGCGCCTTGAGCGCGCGCGAGACGGCACTGAGCTCGGCGCGGGCCGCGTCGAGCGTCACTCCCTCGGCGAGTCGTGCCACGACCCTGAAGTTGTGGGCGGTTCGAGACGTCTGCGGCGGATCGAGCTCGCGTGGCACCCAGAGCTGGCTCGCGGACGGGTAGTCGAATCCTGCCGGCATCACGCCGACCACGTGGTGG
>JAHDVQ010000342.1 GCA_023384595.1 Vicinamibacteraceae bacterium
ATGACGAACTGGTCGCGCCACTGGCTGTGCGGCCCGCCGTGGATGAGCACGAACAGCGGGTACTTCTTCGAGGGATCGAACCCGGCCGGCCGGACGATGAAGCTCTGGACCGGGCGGCCGCGGCGGCTCGTGAACGTGAACGACTCGACGGGCTGCCAGTCGATGGCGGCCGCGCGCTCCGCGTTGAAGCGCGTGAGCGGCACGGGCGTGCCGCCGGCCTCGAGGCGCACGACCTCGGGCGGCGACACCGCGCTGTCGTAATTGGCGACGACGACCGGCGCCGCCGCCGTGCCGCCCACCTGCAGGTTGGTGAGGCACCCCGCGTCGAGTGAGCCGACTTCGCGCACCGTGCCGCCGGCGAGCGGCACGCGATAGAGCTTCTCGTGGCCCGCGTCCTCGGCCAGGAAGTAGACGGTGGCGTTGTCGGGCGCCACCTCGAAGCGACCCACCGCGCGATCGAAGCCGGTGGTGAGCGTCTTCTGCCCGCTCATCGCAGGCCAGGACCACGTGACGAGACGCGACGCGTTGTAGACGAACTCGGTGGCCGGCTCCATGTGCGCGAGCAGCGTGCGGCCGTCGGGCGAGAAGGCCGGCGCGCCGTAGCTGGCGACGCCGTCGGTCAGCCGCGTCGGCTCGCCTCCCGCGAGCGGCAGGGCGTAAAGCGAATGCACGACCTCCGCGTGCGCCGCCTGGTGCCGGTTCACGGTCGCGACGAAGACGATGCCGGTACCGTCGGGCGACCAGATGGCGGTGATGCTCTCGCTGCCGCTGCCGCCCTGCCCGCCGAAGCCCGGCTCGGCCCGGAGCTTCGTCGGGGCGAGCAGATCGCGGGCCGGTTCCGATCCGTCGGCCTTCTGCACGAAGAGGCTCGGCCGCCGCTCGTCGTTCCAGCGATCCCAGTTCCGGATCGGGAAGCCGTCGTAGACGCGCGCGTTCCACTTGCGGGCCTTGCGGTCGGCCGCGGCCTTCGCGTTCTCGTCCTCGGTGGTGGCGCCGGGATAGACGTCGCTCACGAAGAGCAGGTGCGTGCCGTCGGGGCTCCACTTTGGCGCGCGCGCGCCGAGCGTCAGCGAGGTCAGGCGCTGCGCCTCGCCGCCGCCCGCGAGATCGAGCACGTAGATCTGCGCCGCCTCGTCGCCCTCGCGGCGCGCCACGAAGGCGATCCGCCGGCCGTCAGGGCTCCAGGCGGGAGCCGACTCGCTCCCGCGCGTCGCGGTGAGGCGCCGTGGCGGGGCGCTGCCGTCGACGGGCACGAGCCAGAGGTCGCTCGTCTGCTTCGCCTCGTCGTACGAGGGCTCGGTGACGGAGACGACCACCCTGGTCGCGTCGGGGCTGAGCTCGGGAGCGCCCACGCGGGCCATCAGCCACACGTCCTCGTGGGTGATGGGGCGCTTTGCGGCGGGGGCCGTGGCGGGCGCGGCTGGCGTGGGTGCGGCGGGCGCGGCGGCCTGCTGCGCCGCGACGGGAGCGGCCAGGGCGAGCGTCAGGGAGAAGAGAAGCCATCGGGAGCGCGGACGAGTACTGGGTCGGCGTGACATGCGGGTGAGGATACCGCAGGCGCGCGAAGCGAGGATATGGGGTCGCGCGCGGCGCTGGGCGTTGGGCGTTGGGGGACTCCCCCGTCCGGATGCCGGACGCCCGATGCCGGTGATCACCTGAAATCGTGCGACTCGATCGCAGGGGCCCGTCCGGCGAGCGGCTCGACGCGCTCGGCCCGCACCGACGTCACGCCGTCCTGCTGCTGCAGCACGCCCTCGACCAGCACGAACGGCTCGTGCACGATGACGCCGCGCTGCGCGCTGAAGACGTCGGGCCGCACGATGACATTCGAGATGCCCGTCTCGTCTTCGAGCGTGAGGAAGACGAACCCCTTGGCCGTCCCCGGCCGCTGCCGCGTGATGACCGCCCCGGCCACCCGCACCCGCCGGCCCGCACGGGCCCGGGGCAGATCGGTGGCGCGCAGCACCCCGCGCAATGCCAGGCCGGCGCGCTTGAGCGCCATCGGGTGGGGGCCAACGCTCAACCCCGTGCCGTGGTAGTCGGCGACCAGCCGCTCGAGCGGCGTCATCGGCTGCAGAGGCGACGAGGGCGTGAGCGCGGCGTCGAGGACCTCGGCCGGGCGCTCTTCGTCTCCGGCAAACAACCCCCCCGAAGGGCGCGCCACGCGCTCCACCTGCCAGAGGGCGGATCGGCGATCGTGCCCCAGACTGTTGAGCGCGCCGATGGCGGCGAGCGCCGCCACCTCGTCTTTCCGCAGGCCCGCCACGCGCACGAGGTGCTCGATCGACACATAACGTCTCGGGGGCGCCGCGGCCGATCCGGGCGAGGTCGATGGCCGCTCGGCATCGTCGACGCCGTGCGCGAGCGAACCGGCCGGCGAGGCCACCGG
>JAHDVQ010000343.1 GCA_023384595.1 Vicinamibacteraceae bacterium
ACCGGGGACACGGGATCAGCAGCGAGCCGTACATGATGCGGCGCCGCTGGGACTACTTCGTGCGCCACCTGCTCGGCGCCGAGCCGCCGCGCGAGTACGAGTTCAAGCCGCCTGCGCCGCCGACGTCCTGATCTCATCACCGTCGCCTGGTCGGCCATGGATGGCGCTGCGCGAGTGGCTTCGGGTCGCGCTGCGCCACGCCCCTGACCCCTCCTGTCACCCCCGCCCCGTACGCTGCCCCCAGGAGGTCGCCACCCGTGTCCGAACCCACCCTGAAGTGCCCGAAGTGCGGCTGCCGCATCGAGCTGACCACCGCCCTGCGCCAGGAGATCGAGGCCACCACCGTCGCGCGCATCGAGGCCGAGCACGCCGCCCGCGAAGAGAAACTCCGCCGCGACCATGCGGCCGCGCTCGACGCCGCGCGCAAGAAGGCCGACGAGGAGGCCCGGCTCGCGGCGCAGAAGGCCGCCGACGAGGCCCGCGTCGCCGCCAGGAAGGCCGCTGACGAGGCGCGCCTCGCCGCGCAGAAGGCCACGACGCTCGAACTCGCCGAGCTGAAGGAGCGCCTCCAGGAACGCGACAGGCAGGTCGCCGACCTGCGCACGGCCGAACTCGACCTGCGCAAACGGACGCGCGCGCTCGAGGACAAGGAAGCGCAGCTCGACCTCGAACTCGCGCGTAAACTCGATGCCGAGCGCAAGGCGATCGGCGCCGCCGCGGAGCAGCGCGCCGCAGAGGCGCAACGCGAGAAGCTCGCACAGAAAGACCTGCAGCTCGACGCCCTGCGCCGCCAGGTCGAGGACATGCAGCGCCGCATCGAGCAGGGCTCCCAGCAAGCCCAGGGCGAAGCGTCGGAGCTGCAGCTCGAACAGGCCCTCGCGGCCGCCTTCGAAGAAGACTGCATCGCGCCGGTGGGGAAGGGCATCCGCGGCGCCGACATCATCCAGGACGTGCGCGACCGATCGCGGCGTGCCTGTGGCGTCATCGTGTGGGAGCGCAAGAACACGAAGGCCTGGAACCGCTGCTGGACGACCAAGTTGAAGGAGGACACGCGGGCGCTGAAGGGCGATGTCGCCGTGCTCGTCTCGCAGGCGCTGCCCGAGGGCGTCGAAACGTTTGGCTTCGTGGACGGCGTCTGGGTCGTGACGCCGGCCCTGGCGCTGCCGCTCGCCTCGGTGCTGCGTGCGTCGCTGATGGACGTGTCCCAGGTGCGCCGCTCGACGGCCGGCAAGCACGACACCAAGGAGCTCCTCTACGCCTACTTCACCAGCACCACCTTCCGCCAGCGTATCCAGGCCATCGTCGACTCGGTGATCCAGATGAAAACCGACCTCGACGCCGAACGGCGCGCCATGGAGCGGCTCTGGAAGAAGCGAGGTGTCGAGATCGAGCGCGTCGTCGCGAACTTCGCGAGCATGTATGGGGATCTGCAGGGATTCGCCGGGAAGGCCCTCCCGGATGTGCCCGCCCTGGCGCTGCCCGGGGAGGCGTGGGACGAAGAGGTGGTGACGGAGGAGTGACGGAAGCTCGACACGGGGTCGGGAGTGTTTTCAGTTTCTGCGATCTCGCGGCCCCGCGGCCGTACTCCAGCG
Source organism: Vicinamibacteraceae bacterium (assembly GCA_023384595.1). Taxonomy (GTDB): domain Bacteria; phylum Acidobacteriota; class Vicinamibacteria; order Vicinamibacterales; family JAFNAJ01; genus JAHDVQ01. Next base: position 1,593 of record JAHDVQ010000343.1, read on the forward strand.
TCACATCGCTGCGCGCAAGAGATATATAGTCCATGAGCCTCCAACGAAGTCTGCCGGAGGGACGTGTCATGAGTAGCGTCGCTGGTCGTTCGTTCGCGCTCTTGTTCACCCTCATCACGGCGGTCGCCCCGGCTCTCGCGCAGGACAGGACTGCGCCCGGTCAGCAGCCAGCCGCCCCCCCGCCGTCGCCCACCGCGCCGCCCACCCAGGCCGCGCAAGAGCCCCCGCTTCCGGCCGTGTCGCCCTCATCGCCGCCCGTTGAGGCGCCCACTCCCGGCGTCGAACGCATCGCCTACGACTACACGGCGCTCTACGAGGCCATCAACCCGGCGATCGTCAAGATTCACGCGGATGGCGCGACGGGATCCGGCTTTCTCATCTCGGCCGAGGGCTTCGTCGCGACCAACCATCACGTGGTGCGCAACTCGCGCTACCTCGCAGCGCAGTTTGCCGACGGGCGCAAGGTGCTCGTCCACCCCGTCGTGCTCGATCCCCGGTTCGACGTCGCCATCCTGCGCGTGCATCCAGACGTCGTGGCCGGCGTGACGCCGCTGCGCCTCCTGCCGGAGGGTGACGACGATCGGGTGCGGCCGGGTCTCGCAGTACTGGCCTTCGGATCACCGTTGAGCCAGACATTCCTGATGACGCAGGGCATCGTCGCGAAGGTCGAACCCGAGGCGCTGCTCGGTGACTTCGTCATCGAACCGGGCAACTCGGGCGGTCCGCTTGTGAACCTCGCGGGTGAAGTGGTTGGCATCAACACCTTCGGACAGGGCGGCATCG
>JAHDVQ010000074.1:0-3691 GCA_023384595.1 Vicinamibacteraceae bacterium
GAGGGCGACGATGACGTTGTCGACCACGCGCGTGTTGGGATGCTCGGGCAGCTCCCACACGACGGCCAGCAGCTCGCGGCGGCTGATGACCTGATTGGCCCGCTCGACGAAGAGCCGCATCACGGCCAGCTCCTTGCGCGAGAGCTCGATGACGCCCTCGCGCGTCTTCGCCTGCCACGATCCGAAGTCGACCCAGTAGTCGCCGAACTCGTACCGGGCCGGGATGGCGGACGGCGCCTCGCCCGACCCCGCGGCGGCGGCCTCCTGCGGCTGCCGTTGCCATTCCTGCCGTCGCAGCATCCCCTCGATCCGCGCGAGCAGCTCGGCGAGATCGAACGGCTTGACCACGTAATCGTCGGCGCCGAGCTTCAACCCGTACACGATGTCGTCGGGTTGATTGCGCGCCGTGAGCATCAGGATGGGCGTGAAGTCGCCCGCGGCGCGCAGCCGCTGGCACACCTCGAAGCCGTCGATCTCGGGCAGGCGCACGTCGAGCAGAATCAGGTCGAAGCGTCCGGCGGCGGCCTTCTCGAGCGCCTCGCGGCCGTTGTGCGCGAGCTCCGGCCTGTACTGCTTGCGGCGCAGGTTCAGCATGAGCCCGTGCGCGAGCGCTTCCTCGTCCTCGACGATGAGGACCCGCGGGGCGGTGTCGGGCGTCACCGCGCGCCTCCGGCGAGCGGCAGCGTGACCTCGAAGCGCGTGCCGCGGCGCCCGTCGTGCGAGTGCGCCCGCACGCGTCCGCGCATCTCGCGCGCGAGCCCCTGCACGATGGACAATCCGAGGCCCGTGCCGCCGCGGCGCCCCGACAGCTCACGGCCGATCTGGTAGAAGCGGTCGAAGACCTTCTTCAGCTCCGTCGGGGGGATCCCGATTCCGTCGTCTTCCACGGTGATGAGGGCCACGCCGTCGCCGTCGGTCACCGCGCAGCGGACCTCGCCGCCGCGCTCCGAGAAGCGAACGGCGTTCTCGACGAGGTTCGTCATGATGCGGTGCAGTCCGTCCGCGTTCGCGAGCACCGTGGCCTCTGTGTCGACGCGGGTCGCCAGGCGAATGCCCCGCTGCTCGACCGAGGGCGCAATCTCGGTGAAATAGGTCTCGAAGAAGGGCCGCAGCGCGACGGGCTGAAGCGCGAGCGGCCGGCGGCGGGCCATCAGCCGGCTGCTCTCGAGCACGTTGTCGACGAGCGTCTCCATCCGGGCCACCTGCTGAAGGACGTAGCGCACCGAGTGCGCGCGCTCGTCGGCCCCGAGATCGTCCTCTTCCAGGGTCTGCGCGTGCAGCTTGATGGCGGCCAGCGGCGACTTCATCTCGTGCGTGATGTTCGAGACGAACTCCTCCTGGCGCCGCGAGTAGTTGCGCTCGCCGAGGGCCTGCGCGAGCTGGAAGGTGAGCCCGGCGATCAGCACGACGAAGAGCGCGCACCCGATGGCCAGCGCCAGCCAGTGATAACTCGATCCGGCGCCGCCGAGCCGCGCCGCGTACTCGTTGATCGCCATGTAGGACTGGACCACGAAGATGATCCAGTAGATGAGCAGCGCCAGCGCCACCACGAGCGAGAGCACGTAGACGGTGATGATGCGGGCGGAGCGGCGCCTGGCAGCCATGGACAGGGACCATGCTAGCGGATCGGGGAATGATCCGCCGGTCCTGACACTTCCCTGACAATCCGGCCCGAACCCTGACACACGCCATCGCAGGCGGCCGTCACAATAGGGCCATGTCCGACATTGCCCCCATGCCGCTCCAGCGGGGGCTCCCCCCCTGGAGCTGGAAAAGCCTGCCGTTCGTGCTGATGCACATCGGCGTCGTGCTCGTCGTCTTCGTCCCGTTCACCTGGGGCCTGCTGGCGCTCGCCATCGGCTCGTACCTGGTGCGCATGTTCGCGATGACGGCCGGCTACCACCGCTACTTCTCGCACCGCACCTACAAGACGAGCCGGACGTTCCAGTTCCTCATCGCCCTGCTCGGCACCACCGCCATCCAGAAGGGCCCGCTCTGGTGGGCGGCGCATCACCGCCACCATCACAAGCACAGCGACCAGCACGGCGACGTGCACTCGCCGGGGCTGCAGGGCTTCATCTGGGCCCACGTCGGCTGGATTCTCGGCGAGCAGTGGCACGCCACGGATCTCTCGAGAGTGCCCGACCTGGCAAAGTTCCCGGAGCTGCGGTGGCTCGACAAGTACCACCTCGCCCCGGCCATCGCCTACGGCGTGGGGCTGTACCTCGTGGGCGGCTTCTCGTGGTTCGTCTACGGCTTCATCATCGGCACGGTGCTCTGCTGGCACATCACCTTCATGATCAACAGCCTGACGCACATGTTCGGGCGCCGGCGCTACGTCACGAAGGACGACAGCCGCAACAGCCTCATCCTGGCCCTGCTCACGCTCGGCGAGGGCTGGCACAACAACCACCACTACTACCAGAGCTCGACGCGACAGGGCTTCTTCTGGTGGGAGATCGACATCACCTACTACATCCTCAAGGCGATGTCGTGGGTGGGGCTGGTCTGGGATCTTCGCGAGCCTCCCGCGCACGTCGTGGCGGGCCAGCTGCGGCGCGACACCACCCAGGCGGCCGCCTGATCGCCACCCCGCCGCCAGCTTGACGTCCCTCCCGGCGGGGTCCAGTATGGTGCTGGACCCATCCTCGGGAGGTGCGTCATGGCGGACATCTCGCACGCCGTCGAGCACTCCATCGTCCACGGCGATTTCCACGGAGGGCGCGTGCTCGTCTGCAGCGCCGACGAGGCCGACGAGGTCGCGGCGGAGTTCTCGAGGCTCTTTCCGCACGACATCGTGCTGAAGGCGCCGATGGGGTGTGGGCACGTGTGCGTGTACACGCACGGCGCGCCTGCGTCGATCGTCGCCGACCACATCGCGCTCCACCTGAAGGAGGTGGAGCACAAGACGCTCTCATACTGACTGACGCTTGTCTGGCATCCGGCGTCCGGCATCCGGTGGGCGTCCGGCATCCGGTGGGCGTCCGGCGTCTGGCGTCTGGCGGCGTCGGGCGACCGGGATGCGGTCCCCGGCCGCGCGCGAGACGGCCAGCGTCGCGACGAGCCGGCCCAGCGCATTCAGGGGGGTGTTGGCCTTGGCCATGAACGGCACGCTCGTGAAGAGCGGCACGAGGGCCAGCGGCACCCCCGCCTCGGCGAAGAGAAACCCGAGCATCACGAAGCTGCCGCCGCTGATGGGCGGCGTGAAGAGGCCGGCCAGCGCGGCAAGGGCTGCCACCAGCGGGAGCACCGGCCAGACGGACTGCCCGGTGAAGGCGAGCCCCATCACCGTGAGCCCCGCGATGTAGCAGGTCGATCCGACCTTGCTGAACGTCACCCCGAAGGGAATCGCCAGGGCCGCGTGGCCCCTCGACACGCCGAGCCGCTCCGCGACGCGCACCTCCACGGGCAGGCTGGCGGCGCTGCTGCCGGTGGCAAGGGCGGTGACGAGCGCTTCCCGCGCGGCCCAGATGGTGCGCCAGGCCCCGCCACGGCCATACGCCAGCAGCACGGCCATCAACAGCAACAGCACCGCATGCCCCACGGTGACGGCGACCATGGTCGTGATGAATCCTCTGGCGAGCGATCGCGACGCCGTGCCGAAGGCCACCGCGGCGAGCGCGAAGGTCCCGACGGGCGCGTAGTACATCACCCAGCCGAGCCCGACGCTCAGCGCCCGCGCGGTCCACGC
>JAHDVQ010000074.1:3791-9231 GCA_023384595.1 Vicinamibacteraceae bacterium
TCGCCCAGCACACGCAGCGGCGCGGCGCGCTCACCGAGCAGCAGGCCCGCGGCCGTGCCGGCGAGGAACGCCACGACGAGCCACGTGCCGACCGCCGCCGCCCGCGGTCCCCTGCCCCGCGTCATCACGCCAGTTCGCGGCCGCGCGTTTCGGGAATCCACACCCAGAGGCAGGCCGCCACCGCAAAGGCCGCCGCCACGAGCCGCAGGGCCGCCGGGAAGCCGTGCGACGCGTAGAGGCTGCCCACCGCGAGCGGCGCGACGGCACTCACGACGCGGCCGATGTTGTAGGTGAATCCCTGGGCCGTCGCCCTGATGGTCGTGTCGTAGATCTCGGCCGTCACCGCCCCGAATCCGCTGAAGTACCCCGTGCCGAAGAAGGCCACGAACGGCCCGAGCACGAGCAGGACGACGGGCACGGACGTCGCGGCGTAGGCGAGCATGAGCAGCGCGGCCATGACGAGGTAGCCGACGTACGTGCGCCGCCGCCCGATCGCGTCGCTCACGAAGCCGAACGTGACGTACCCGAAGAACATCCCGACCTGCATCACCACGACGAACCACCCCATGGTGGTCGTGCCGAGACCGACGCCGCCGTCGCCGAGGGGCAGGGCCAGATACGAGGGGATCCACAGATTGAACCCCCACCACGCGAACATGGTGCAGGCGTTCATCGCGGTCACCGCCAGCGTCAGGCCGAGGAGGGGCCGTCGGAAGATGCGGCCGAACCCGCCGCGTTCGCGCGGCGCGCGCGCGGCGCGCGACCACACCTCGGGCTCGCGCACGTGGCGACGGATCCAGAACACGAACAGCGCCGGCAGCACGCCCACGAAGAACACCGCGCGCCAGCCGAAACGCGGCAGCACCAGCATGGTGACGATGGCCGCGAGGCCGTAGCCGATCGCCCAGCTGCTCTGCATCAGCGCGAGCGCCTTGCCCCGGTGCCGCGCCGGCCACGTCTCGGAGACGAGCGCCGCGCCGGCCGCCCACTCGCCGCCCATGCCGAGTCCGAGCCCCACGCGAAAGGCCGCGAGCTGCGCGACGGTCTGCGCCAGGCCGCACGCCGCGGTGAACACCGAGTAGATGACGACGCTCGCCATGAGGGCGCGCGTGCGGCCGTAGCGATCGGCGACCACGCCGAACACGAGGCCACCGGCCGCCGACGCCAGCAGCGTGAGCGAGCCGAGCCAGCCGGCCGTCGCCTTGTCGAGCCCGAGATCGGACATGAGCGCGGCGAGGACCAGCGCGTAGAGCATGACGTCGAAGGCGTCGAGCATCCAGCCGAGCGACGCGGCCACGAGCGCCCGGCGTGCGTCGGATGACGCCTCGCGCCACCACGTCACCGGCCCCACCCTCCCCCGCCGGGGGTCTCGATCCGGAGGCGCTCGCCCGGCGCGAGTTCGAACGACGCCTTGCCTCCCAGCACCGTCTCGGTGCCGTCGACGGCCACGCGCACGTTGCGCCCCGAGGCGCCAGCCTCGCCGCCCTGCGCCCCCCACGGACGAAGCGTCCGTCGCTCGGACAGCACCGTCACCGACGTCGGCACGAGGGCCTCGTACTCGCGCACGAGCCCGTCGCCACCCTCGAACCGTCCCGCGCCGCCGCTCCCCCGGCGCACCGCGTACTGCCGTACACGGACGGGCACGGCGTGCTCGAGCGCCTCGACGGGCGTGTTGCGCGTGTTGGTCATGTGCGTGTGCACGGCATCGAGTCCGCGCAGACCTGGCCGGCCGCCCATCCCGCCGGCAAGCGTTTCGTAGTAGGCGAACGGCCGCCCGTCGCCCGGCCAGCGTCCTCCGAGCGTCACGTTGTTCATCGTCCCCTGGCTGGCCGCGGGCACGACGCCGGGGAGCGCCCGCGCGAGCGCGCCGAGCACCGTGTCGGTGATGCGCTGGGAGGCCTCGACGTTGCCGGCCGCCACCGCCGCGGGCCGGCGGGCGTTGACGATGGTGCCTTCGGGCGCGCGGACGGTGACCACCCTGGCAATGCCGGCGTTGTAGAGCACGTCGTCCGGGACCAGGCAGCGGAAGACGTAGAGCACGGCCGAGAGCGTGATGGCGAAATTCGCGTTCACGCCGCCGGTCGTCTGCGGGTCGCTGCCGGCGAAATCGACCTCGGCCCTGTCGCCGTCGATGGTGACGGCCACCTCGATCCGCACGCGCTCGCGTCCGAAGCCATCGTCATCGAGGGCGTCCGAGAAGGTGTAGCGGCCGTCGGGAATCTGCCGGACCGTGGCGCGCATGACGCGCTCGGTGTAGTCCTGGAGCGCGCCGGCATAGGCGCTCACGCGGCCGCGGCCGTAACGCGACACCGCCGAGCGCAGACGGGCCTCGCCAACGCGATTGGCCGCAATCTGCGCGGTCAGGTCGCCCTCGCGCTCGACTGGCGTCCGCACGTTGGCGAGGACGACACGCATGACGTCGTCGACGACCCGCCCGCGGTCCACGAGCTTGACGGGCGGGATGATGAGGCCTTCCTGGAAGAGCTCTCGCGCGAGCGGCATCGAACCGGGGCTCATGCCGCCGACATCGGAGTGATGCGCCCGGTTGGCCACGTAGAAGGCGGGCGTGGCGTCGCGCCCGATGAAGACGGGAGCGACCAGCGTGATGTCGGGCAGGTGCGTCCCTCCGCGGTAGGGATCGTTCAGCACCACCATGTCGCCGGAGCGCATGGGCATCGCGTCGATGGCCGCGCGCACCGACAGCGGCATGGCGCCGAGGTGTACCGGCAGGTGATCGCCCTGGGCGATGGTGGCGCCCGAGCCGTCGTACACGGCGCACGAGTAGTCGAGCCGCTCCTTGATGTTGGGTGAGAAGCCGGTGCGGCAGAGCGTGACGCCCATCTCCTCGGCGATCGCCACGAAGAGGTGCTTGAAGACCTCGAACTCGAGCGGATCGATGCGCACGCCCTTCATCGCCCGCCCCTCCTCGACGCGTGCCTGGTCCGCCGGCCGGCTCGCGTGAGCACGAGGTTCCCCCATTCGTCCACGCGCCATCCCCAGCCGGGCGGCACCACCGTCGTGGACGCCTCGCCGGCGATGACGGCGGCGCCGTCGCCGCGCGCGCCCGGACGCAGATGCTCCATCACGAAGTGGGCCGTGTCGCGGACCCGCCCGTCGAAGAACGCCGGGCTCGTGTGCCGCGGCTCGGGACGGTGCTCGACGGCGGCGGCGCGGGGCCACGCGGGACGCCTGGCCGGCACGCGCGCGCGGACGCGGACGTTGACGAGTTCCTTCTCGCGCGCGGGATCCGCGTAGCCGTACCGCTGCGCGTGCGCGCGATCGAAGGCGTCGGCAAGACCCGGGGTGAGCGGCACCGTCAGCTCGAAGGACTGGCCACGGTAGCGGACATCGGCGGCGCGTTCGGCCACGATCGCCTCGGGCGGCGCGCCGTCGGCGGCGAGCTCGGCCCGCAGGCGCGTCTCGAGTCTGGCGGCGGTCTCCGCGGCGGCCGCGTGCCCGCCGGGTCCCGTTCCGGTGAGGACCGTCTGCACGCCGTCGCGCGTGACGTCGGCCATGAGCATGCCCAGGGCAGACAGCACGCCGGCGAGCCTCGGCACGAGCACCGTATCGACGTCGAGCGCCGCCGCGAGGTCGGCCGCGTGCATGCCTCCCGCCCCGCCGAAGGCCACGAGCGCGAAGCCGCGCGGGTCGTGGCCTCGCTCGACCGAGACGACGCGAATCGCGCGCTCCATGCTGGCGTTGGCCACGCGCACGACGGCGGCGGCGACCTCCTCGATGCTCGATCCGAGCGCGTCGGCAAGAGGGCGGGCGGCCGCCCGCGCGCGCGCCGGGTCGAGCGCCATGCGGCCGCCGAGGAACGTCGCGGCATCGAGGCGCCCGAGCAGCAGGTTGGCATCGGTCACCGTGAACCTGTCGCCCCGGCCGTAGCAGGCCGGCCCAGGGTCGGCCCCGGCGCTTTGCGGCCCCACGCGCAGGGCGCCGCCGGCATCGACGGCCGCCAGCGAGCCGCCGCCCGCGCCCACCGTGTGGATGTCGATCATCGGCAGGCGGACGGGCACATCACCCACGACGGTCTCGCTCGTCGTTCCCGGACCCCCGTCGAGCAGCGTCACGTCCGTGGAGGTGCCACCCATGTCGAAGCCAATGGCCCGCCCGATGCCGGCCTCGGCGGCCACGTGCCACGCGCCGAGCGCCCCGCCCGCCGGTCCGCTGAGGATCGTCTGCACCGCGTTGCGCCGTGCGGCGCGCGCGGTCACCGTGCCGCCGTTCGACTGCATGATCTCGAGCGACGCGATCCCGAGGCGGCGCTCGAGCGCTTCGAGGTAGCGCGTCATGAGCGGCGTCACGTAGGCGCTCGCAACCGTCGTGCTCCACCGCTCGAACTCGCGGTACTCGGGGAGCACGTCGCACGAGGCGACGACCAGCAGGCCGCGCGCCGCCAGCGCGTCGGCCACCGCCCGTTCGTGCGCGGGGTTCGCGTAGGAGTGCAGCAGGCAGACGGCCACGGCCTCGGCGCCCGATGCGGCCGCGCGCGCGGCAAGCCCCTCCAGACTGCCCAGGTCAAGCGGCTCCAGGACTTCGCCCGTCGGCGCGAGCCGCTCGCGAAGTCCCCACACGCGCTGCCGGTCCACCAGGGGCGCCGCAGCGGTGACGTCGAAGTTGTACAGCTCGCGGCGGGCCTGACGCCCGATCGTCAGGACGTCCTCGAAGCCCGCCGTGGCGACCAGCGCCACCGTCGCGCCGCGGCGTTCGAGCACGGCGTTGGTGGCCACCGTCGAGCCGTGCACGACGCCGCCGGGGGTGCGCCCTCCCAGCAGATCGCGGAGGCCTTCGAGGATCGCGCGGGACGGGTCGTCCGGCGTCGAGCGCACCTTGTGCAGCCGGACGCCCGGGGAGTCGAGCAGCACGAAGTCGGTGAAGGTGCCGCCCGTATCGACACCGACGCGCAGCACGGGCCTACTCGAGGCGCAGCAGCGGCCGGGCGTTGGCCATGAACGGCCAGGGAATTGCCGCCAGCATCGCCACGAGCGACAGCCCGTAGAAGACGGCCGCCGTCCTGAACCTCGACGCGTCGGTCGTCCCGCGCCGCGCGCGGGCGCGGCCCACGTGGGCGAAGGCGAGCGCGAGCACCATCACCAGGAAGTGCTCGACGGCCCAGAAGCGGAGGGCGCTGTCGCGCATCGCGGCGCCCATGTCGGCAAACGCCAGCCGGGTGATGGGGCTGAGCAGCCCGTAGAGCAGCAGCCCCACGAGGAACTGGACGTCCATGCCGATGGTGAACCACTTTCCGGCCGCGTCGTCGGCGGGACCCCAGGCGCGCCGGGCGCCGATGCCGCCGATGGCCTTGATCACGGCGAGCACCGCCAGTGCGAGGACCACCCATCGCAGCCACGAGTGCAGCCACAGTGTCGGTTGATACATGACGCCTCCGGGGGAGAGTCTAGCAGGCCTTGGGGCGCCTCAGGGACAGGCTACAAAG
>JAHDVQ010000074.1:9331-19860 GCA_023384595.1 Vicinamibacteraceae bacterium
GCCTCCGGGGGAGAGTCTAGCAGGCCTTGGGGCGCCTCAGGGACAGGCTACAAAGCCTACAGAGCCTACAAAGCCTACAGAGGCTATAGAGGCTACAGAGGCTACAAAGGCTACGGAGGCGACAGGGAGGCTACGCGGGTGCCCGCCACGGCGTCTGGACAGCGAGTTCCGCTGATCCGCCGGGACACCGCGGCCACCCGCGATGCCCCGGCCCCGCCGGGCCGGCTCCCCAGCACTTGCAGCGCCTGCTGCAAACAACCCGGCGGCACGGGATGATCAGCAAGAGCGGTGCCTTCGGACAGGGCGCGAGCTGGGCCGGAAACTTCATCCCCGGGCCGCTCGTCTCCATCGGCAGGCCACGGGCCTGTAAGCTGAGTCACGCTTTTCGACGTCTGGCCGGTCACGTGATCGGCGACCCGAGGACCGCCGTGCCCACTGCAGTCATCGACTCCCCGCTCGGCCCGATCCGCCTCGAGTGTTTCGAGGGCGCCCTCACCAGAGTCTGGCTCCCTGGCGAAGGTACGCGCCGATGGCGGCGTGACGCCGCCACCGCCGCTGACGGCATCACCGCGCCAGACGACATCCGTGACGAGGCGCTCGCCGAAACGGCGCGACAACTGACGGAGTACTTCGCCGGCACCCGGACCGGCTTCACGTTGCGCCTCGCGCCGCACGGCACGCCGTTTCAGCGCCAGGTCTGGGACGCGCTCCTCACCATCCCGTATGGCGCCACGTGGTCGTACGCGCAGGTGGCGCGCGCCATCGGACGCCCGGACGCGGTGCGCGCCGTGGGACTCGCCAACGGCGCCAACCCCCTGGCGATCGTCGTGCCCTGCCACCGCGTCATCGGCAGCGACGGCCGTCTCACCGGCTACGGCGGAGGGCTTCCGGCCAAGCGCTACCTGCTCGACTTCGAGCGCAGCGTGCTGGCGGGCCAGCCGGGCGCGTTCGTGCTCAGCTGAGCGGCCCGTCTCGCCTTCCACGCCGCGACGAGGCGGTTCTTGAGCATCGCCAGACCGAGCATGGCGATCGTGAAGACGACAAACGCCACGAGCGCCCACGGCAGGGAGAGCTTCCGCGCCAGGGGGCGCGTGAGCTGGCCGTAGACCATCTCGACGTGAATCCAGTAGACGAAGAGCGACGTGTGGCCGAAGACGAGCATCGGGCTGAAGTGCCGTGCCGTCGGCCGCTGCATCCACAGGTAGGCGCCGCCGATGGTGGCCGTCATCAGGCCCAGGCGCAGGAAGTAGTAGCTCGGTGACGTCGTCCAGAACGAGGCGTTGGCGTAGATCGAGGGATAGTAGGAGCCGGCCCACGAGGCCGCCCACACGGCGAGGCCCCCGAGGGTGAGGCCGGCGACCATGCGCCGCTCGTGCCGCGCCTCGCGCGCCGATTCGAGGAGGACGCCGACGAAGGCGCCGCCCACGAGCAGCCCCGCCCAGGGGAACATCGTGAACCACGATCGTCCCGGCGGCGGCCGGAGGTACCACTCGAAGACGTCCGGCAGCACGGCCGGCCAGGCGGCCGCACGCAGCGGCGGCGTCACGAGGGTGAAGGCGAGCGTGGCCGCGCCGAGCAGGAGGAGCCGGCGGCCCAGCGTCCCGCCGAGGCCCCAGAGCCACGCCGCGAGCGCGATGGCCGGGCCCATCACGTTCAGGATGTCGACCTTGAGCAGCCCCGCCGGCGACGCGCCGGGACTCAGGACGAACGACTGCAGGCGGAAGAGGAAGGCGAGGCCGAAGATCTCCCAGCCCCGTCTCATCACCGCGCGCGAGGCAGCGCGCTCGCCCACCTTCGCCGCGCGCGCGCTCGCGCCGAGCGCCACCGAGAGTCCGGCCAGGAACAGGAAGAGCGGCGCGCCCATGCCGGCGATCTTCACGAGCCAGCCGTAGAGCCACGTGCCGCGGTCGTCGACCCGCGTCCAGGCGTCGGTGGTGTGCGCCAGGAGCATGACGAGGACGGCGACCCCGCGCAGCCAGTCGATGTACGGGCGCCGCCGCGCCCGTGAAGGCGAGTCGACCGAGGTCGTTGGGGCTGCCGCCATCGGAGCCTCGCCTGCGGGTGGCTAGGGCTGGATCTCGAAGGTCACCGCGAACTCGATGTCCTGGCGCATCGAGTGCCACACCGAGCAGTACTTGTCACGCGAGAGCGCGATGGCGCGCTCGACAGCCGTCTCGGGCACGTCGCCGCACACCTTCAACGCGAGATCGATGACCTCGAAGCGTTTGGGATCGGTCGGCGCCCGGCGGACGTCCAGCGACGCGTGCAGCCCGCGCACCGGGTGGCGGCCGCGCTGCAGGATGTTCACGACGTCGATGGCCATGCAGCCGGCCAGCGCCGAGGCGAGCGCCTGCGTCGGCGTCGGGCCGCTCTCGCCGTTGCCGTCGAGGACGAACGGTTCGTGCCCGGCGAGGCCCGAGAAGCGGAGTTCGCCGTCCCAGGTCAACGACAGCGCCAGGCGGGGCCGGGTATCGGTGTGCACGCTCATGGAAATCGCCTCGTGGGCCTCATGGCCGCGGTGCGCGAAGGCCCTCGCTCGATTATAGAAGGCGCGCTCGTCGGCCGCGCGCCGCGCGTTCCTCAGGCCAGCAGGCCCGGCAACCCCCCGGTGTGCCAGAAGAGCAGGCGCTCACCGGCCTTCGACGCGCGCGCGCGATCGAGGAACGCCGCCATCGCCTTGGCGGTGTAGGTGGGGTCCAGGAACATGCCCTCCGCCGCGGCCACCAACGCCGTGGCGTCGGTCGATCGCGCCGTCGGGATGCCGTAGCCGTCGCCGATCTCCGCGGTGTCCACCTCGATACCCGCGCCGGCGAACACGTCCGGTTCGAGCGCGAGGAGTCCGGCGATCCCCTCGAGCAGCGCCCGCACGATGTCCGTCAGCCGCTCCGCGCTCTCGTCGGCGCTCACGCCCACGATGCGCGTCGTCCATCCCGCCAGCCGGCACCCGGCGATGAGTCCCGCCTGCGTCCCACCGGAAGACGACGAGCAGACGATGAGGTCGGGTGGGGGCTGCACGGCGGCGAGTTCGAGCAGGCCGAGCGCCATCCCGAGCGCCCCCAGCGGCGTCGAGGCGCCGAGCGGCACGATGACGGGGTGACGCCCCCGGCTCCGCAGGTCGTCGGCCACGGCCTCCATGGCGGGGGCGCGCTCCTCGCGACTGCCCACGAAGAAGGTCTGGGCCCCCAGGATCGACGAGAGACGGGCGTTCCCCGTCAGCGTGTCGGCCGGCGCACCGTTGAGGACGAGCACGCACCGCATGCCCAGGTGTGCGGCCACGGCGGCCGTGACGCGCGCGTGGTTGCTCTGCGCTCCGCCCGTCGTAATGAGGGTGTCGGCGCCCTCGCGCCGGGCCGCCTCGGCCACGAGCGCCATCTTGCGCACCTTGTTGCCGCCGAAGCCGAAGGTGAGCAGGTCGTCGCGCTTCGCCACGAGCGTCGCGGCCGCCGGGAGGCGGCGCGCCAGCTCGGGCAGTTCGTGCACGGGAGACGCGGCGTGGCAGAGGCGTGCGCACGGCCACGATTCCAGCTGGCTGCGAGCGCGGTCGAGGTCCCGGTGCGCCATGACGCGGATTGTATCCCGGTGCGGCCGGCGTCGCCGTGCTATCGTGTGCGCTCGTCCGGTCGCGGCACGCGCGGTGGCTGACCGCGGCCGGCCATGGAGACCCGCCCATGCCCACCCGCCGGCCGATTGCACGCGTCCTGTTTGCCGCACCCCTCCTCGCCGTGCTCGCGTTCGCCACGGCCCCGGGAGCCAGCGGGCCGATCGCACAGGAACCTGCGGCGCCGGCGCTCGTCGAGCGCGCGACGGCCCTGCTCGAGACCGTGCCGCTCATCGACGGACACAACGATCTGCCGTGGGCCATGCGCGCGGCGAGCTTCTACGACTTCGACGCCGTCGACATCCGCCAGCCGCAGCCGAAGCTGCAGACCGACATCCCTCGCCTGCGGGCGGGCCGCCTCGGTGCGCAGTTCTGGTCCGTGTACGTGCCCGCGCGGCTCGCCGGCGAGCAGGCGGTCGTCGCCACGCTCGAACAGGTCGCTGCCGTCAGGGAGATGCAGCGCCGCTACCCCGACACGTTCGAGGCGGCGACGACAGCCGACGACGTCGAGCGGATCTTCAAGGCGGGGCGCATCGCGTCGTTGATGGGCATCGAGGGCGGACACTCGATTGGCGGATCGCTCGGCGCGCTGCGGGCCTTCCATGCGCTCGGCGTGGGCTACATGACGCTCACCCACTCGGACAATGTCGAGTGGGCCGACGCCGCCACCGACGCGCCGAAGCTCGGCGGGCTCAGCGCGTTCGGCGAGGACGTCGTGCGCGAGATGAACTGGCTGGGCATGCTCGTCGACCTCTCCCATGTCTCGCCCGACACGATGGACGACGCGCTGCGCCTGTCGGCGGCGCCCGTCATCTTCTCGCACTCGTCGGCGCGCGCCGTCTGCGACGTCAGCCGCAACGTGCCCGACGACATCCTGCGGCGCCTTGTGGGCAACGGCGGCGTCGTGATGGTCACCTTCGTGCCGGGGTTCGTGTCGCCGGAGACCGCAAAGGCCGAGGGCGACTTCTGGAGCGAGCTGCGGCGCCTGCAGAAGGAGGGCCTCGACGAGGCGGCCATCAGGAAGCACTTCGAGGAGAGGATGCGCACCTCGCCGCCGCCGCCCGCCACGCTGGCGCAGGTCGCCGACCACATCGATCACATCCGCAAGGTGGCCGGCATCGATCACATCGGTATCGGCAGCGACTTCGACGGGATCGACCGCGGACCCGTCGGCCTCGAGGACGTCTCGAAGTACCCCGCCCTGTTCGCCGAGCTGCTCCGCCGCGGCTACAGCGACGAGGACGTGAAGAAGATTGCCGGCCTCAACCTGCTGCGGGTGATGCGGCAGGCCGAGCAGGTGGCCGCCCGGCTCCAGAAGGAGCGCGGGCCGTCCACCGCCCGGCCGCCACAGGCGAAACCGGCGCGCTGAGCCGAAGACGCGCGGCGCCTTTCGCGCTTCAGAACCTGACCGAGTAGGTCAGCTTGACGTTGCGCCCCATCTCGGGGACCTCGTCCTTGATGAGCGACAGGTGATTCCTGTACAGCTCGTCGGTCAGGTTGTCGATGCGCGCCGTGATCGTGTTCAGCACATCACCGGTGGTGAAGGCGTAGGACGCAAACAGCTTGAGCAGTCCGTAGCCGGCCGTCCCGGTCTCGCCGGGATACAGGCGGTCCTGGCGGGCCGTGGCCACGACCTGCCCTCCCACCTGCAGCGCGTTCCTCTGGTAGCGCAGCCCCGCCGCCGCCCGCATCGGCGGAATGCGCGGCAGCGGTTCGTCGGTGGCCTTCAGGCGTCCGCGGACGTAGTCGACGCTGCCCTCGAAGGTCAAGCTCCGTGCAATCTGCACGTCGGCGTGCGCCTCGATGCCCTGCAGCACGCTGTCGGCGCCGACGTACTCGACAATCGGGAACTCCTCGTCGTGGTGGTGGTGTCCTTCCTCGCCGTGCGGCTCGACGCCGTCGACGAGGCCCGCGAAGCGTTCCTCGAATTCCTCCTCGGACATCGGGCGCCTGAAGATGTAATCGGCGATGTCGTTGCGGAAGTAGGTGATCTCGCCGCTCATGCGCGCCAGCCGCCAGCGGAACGAGACGTCCACGCCCACGGCCTTCTCGGAGTCGAGGCCGGCGTTGCCGATCTCGACGGCGAAGTTGCCGGGGTGCGGTCCGAAGTAGTAGAGCTCCTCGAGCGCGGGGTTGCGCGCCGAGCGCGCCAGACTCACCGCCACCGTCGTGTCGTGCGACGGACGCCAGAGGAGCCCGACGGAACCCGAGACGTTGTCGAAGTCGCGCGACCGCAGCCCGCCCTCGGGTTCGAACGACGCCCTGTCGTACCGGCCGCCGAACTGCAGCGTGAGGTGGGGCCAGGTGAGCTCTTCGTACACGAAGAGCGCCACGCCAGACTGATCGACCGGAGGTGAGAGCGCCTCGTCGCCCTGCGCGTCGAAGGCGCGGGTCATCGCCCAGCCACCGACAGTCCCGGTCAGACGGCCCACCTGGCGATGGTTCGCGAGCAGATCCACCTCCGTCGTCTCGTTTCTGAACGCGGTGCCGATCTCGCCGGCGACGACCTCGTCGTGCCGGTAGCGGCGATAGCCGAGCGTGCCCCGCACCGACTCGAAAAGGCCCCCGAGACTGCGGCGCTCGCCGCGAAGGCTCAACGAGTGGCGGCGGGGTGTCAGCTCGACGAGCCCGTCCTCGATGACAGGCACTCCATACCGCGTGTCGTCGTACGCGTAGCTCCCACCCAGGTAGCCGTGCTCGCCGGTAAAGGACACCCCCACCTGCCCGAGGCCGCTCCGCGACTGGGTGTTGTCGATGGCGCCCTCAGGGGTGTCGACGTCGCCGGTGCGGCGCCCGCTGCCGCCCACGCGCAGCGCCCACGCACCGTTGCCCACGAGCAGGTCGGCCGCGGCCGCGGCCTCGCCGGCGTTGGTGGCGAGTTCGAGTTGTGCCGTCCCCGACGCGCCCGACACGGGCGCGCGCGGGATCGCATCGCTGATGACGTTCACGAGTCCGCCGATGGCGTTGGCCCCGTAGAGCAGCGTGGCGGGACCGCGGACGACCTCGATGCGGGTGGCCGCCGCCGGATTCACGTTGACCCCGTGATCGCCCGACTGGCTCGAGAGATCGCCCATCCTCTGTCCGTCCTCCAGGATGAGCACGCGGTCGCCGTCGAGCCCTCTGATGACCGGGCGGGCCGGCGCGGGTCCGAACGAGCGCTGGGCGATGCCCGGCTGCGTGGCCAGGGTCCCAGCCAGCGTCGATGCGCCCTCGATGGCGAGCGTCTGCCCGGAGATGACCGAGGTCGGCTGGTAGGACTCGAACTGATCGCGGGCGCGCGGACTCACCGACACCACCTCGGAATAGTGCAGCTCGGGCGCGAGCGCGATCTCCTCGTCGCCCGGCGACGGCACGTCGATGGCCACGTGGCGCGCGACGAAGCCCCGCGCCGTCACGATCGCGTGATGGCGCCCCGGCGCGAGTCCCTCGATGGCAAACGAGCCGTCGGGCCCGGTCTGCGCCTCGATCCGGGCCTCGGCGATGCGGAGGTGCGCGCCGGCCACCGGTTCCAGCGTGAGGGCATTGACGACGCGTCCCGTGACGGCGGGGCGCGATTGAGCCTCGGCGGCGGTGCCTGCCAGCCCGGGCAGCCACAGCGCGGCCACGACGACGGGCCAGACCCGCGACACGATGCGAGCGTGCATGGAGAACTCCCCTTGAACCCGGAGCCCGCGACGCCGGCCGAAGCGGCTCTTCGCGGGGACAGTCGCGCCGTTGGGGGCGCGCGCGGCGCCGGCACCACCCGGAGAACCGCGATGACGACGAATGAAAGACGAAGGTCGAGAACCGGCGGAACGCGATCAGGCGAACCGGGCGGGCGGGGCGCGGGCAGGAAGACGCAGGCAGGTGTCGGCCTCGATCGCCGCGGGCGAGGCAATCGCGACCGCGCCGAGCGACTCCGCCTGAATGTCCAGGGCGGCGAGCGGCGGAACCTGGTAGCGAAGCGAGCAGAGGCCCTGGCAGGTCCCGCAGGGCTCCGGCGCCGCCTGGAGCGACCAGTCGGCCGCTGCGGCGTACGGGACGGCGTCGCCGGCGGTGGCGACCCACGCGCGTGCGGCTTCGGCGTCGAGCGCCCGGTGCAGCACCCCCGCCGGGCCCGTGGGACC
Organism: Vicinamibacteraceae bacterium; assembly: GCA_023384595.1. Taxonomy (GTDB): domain Bacteria; phylum Acidobacteriota; class Vicinamibacteria; order Vicinamibacterales; family JAFNAJ01; genus JAHDVQ01. Next base: position 17,036 of record JAHDVQ010000074.1, read on the forward strand.
ACCGACGAAGGCGAGCAGGAGCGCCAGGCCCCAGAGCACCCGTCCACGGAAAGTGCGTGCACGCATGGAGTAGACTCTGAGAATAGCGGCCGCCCGCCGCTCCCGTCAATCGCCCGCTCCCGCTGGCGTCGGCTCAAGATCACGGCCGAGGTAGCCGATAACGTGGGAGACACGGCGTGCGGCGTCGCGTTTTCCCTGATGGCCAAGCCTCTCCCCCCGGCCGGTCGTGCCTACCTTGCAGTCGTCATCACGCTCGGCGTGGGCGTGATCGCGCACTCGGGCCTCGAGCTGTGGCGCGATTCGGTCCACCCCGCCTGGTTCCTCCTGCTCGCCCTCACCTCGTTCAGCAGCACCTTCGCCATCAAGATCCCCAACATCGCCGCGACGGTGTCGGTCTCGGAGACCTTCGTCTTCATCTGCGCGCTGATGTTCGGCCCCGCCGCGGCCACCGTCATCATCGCCACCGACGGCATCGTCATCTCGAGCTGGCGGCGCCACAAACGCCCGGAGCAGATCCTCTTCAACGCCGCCCAGCCCGCCGTCTCGATGTTCATCGCCGCGCACGTGTTCTTCTGGATGGCCGGCATCGAACCCGGCGAGCCCGTCCGCCTCCAGCATCACCTCGGACCGCTCATCACGTTCACGTCGCTCTATTTCCTCCTGAACAGCGGTCTGAACGCGGTCATCGTGGCGATTCAGACGCACACCTCGCTCTGGACCATCTGGACCCAGCACTTCGGGTGGGTGCTCCTGAACTACTTCGCCGCCGCCTCGGTCGCGGCGCTCCTGGTGCACAACACCAACCCTCGCTCGGGCTTCGACTTCGTCACCCTCGGCATCGTCGCGCCGCTGCTCGTGGTGTCGTACCTCACGTTCAAGACGTCGATGGCGCGGGTCGAGGACGCCAACCGCCACCTCCAGGAGCTGAACAAGCTCTATCTCTCGACCATCGAGACACTGGCCATGGCGGTCGACGCCAAGGACCAGATCACGCACGGCCACATCCGGCGGGTGCAGGCGTGGGCCGTGGGGCTGGCGAAGGCGCTCGGCATCGGCGACAACAAGCAGCTGCAGGCCATCGAGGCGGCCGCCCTGCTCCACGACATGGGCAAGCTGGCGATCCCGGAGCACATCCTGAACAAGCCGGGGAAGCTCTCGCCCGCCGAGTTCGAGAAGATGAAGAAGCACGCCAGCATCGGCGCCGACATCCTCTCGTTCATCGACTTCCCGTACCCCGTCGTCCCGATTGTGCGCCACCACCACGAGCGATGGGACGGCAAAGGCTACCCGGCGGGCATTGCCGGGGCCGAGATTCCGATTGGCGCCCGCATCCTCTCGGTGGTGGACTGCTTCGACGCGCTGACCTCGGACCGGCCGTATCGGCGGGCGCTGTCTGACGAGCAGGCGATCGCCATGCTCCGGGCCGATCGCGGCAAGGCCTACGATCCGCTCATCGTCGATACCTTCGAGCGGGTCTTCGCCTCGATTGCGCCGCAGGAGGGCGACGTCGAGCCGCATCGCCGGACGATGGCGGAGATTGCGGCGGTGGTGCTCGACGGCGAGGACGCGAACGCCCCAGGGTCGGACGCAGCCGCGGCCGCCGTGCCCGGAGCCGGCATCGCGCCGGCGCCGTCACCGGCCGGGGCGTCGGGCGTTGCCGAGACCGAGGTGCAGGTGCTGCCGATTCTGGAGTCGCTCCACTCCTTCTCGGCACAGACGATCCTCGGCGAGGCGGCCGAGGATCTCGGCACGCAACTGTGCAAGATGACCCCGGCCTCGTTGTGCGCCGTCTACACGCACGACGTGCACACCGGCGAGCTCGTGCTGGCGCATGCCACGGGCGCTGCAGCAGGCGGGCTGCGCGGCGTGCGGATGGCCATCGGCGAGCGGCTGAGCGGCTGGGTGGCCGCCAACCGCCAGACCATCAGCAACTCGGACGCGGCGCTCGATCTTGCCATGATCGATCCGCCCGTGCCGGTGGTGTTCCAGAGTTGCCTGAGTACGCCGCTCGTCGCGGGCGAGGCGCTGGTCGGCGTGCTTTCGCTGTACGCCGAGCCAAGTCAGGCGTTCCAGCCCGCCGACCGCCGGCTCGTCGAGCGCACGGCGAGCCCGCTCGCACACCTCGTGAAGGGGGCCCTCGAGCTCGAGACCGTGCAGCATGCCACCGAGGCCGGGGCGCTCGCGCAGCTGCCGCTCGTCGATCTCCGGACCGCGCATCCGCCGCACGACGACCCGTGCGCGTGCCCGGTGGCGGCCGTGGCGCTGCAGATCTGGGGTCTGGAAGCGGACGGGACACTCGGAATGCCGGAACTGCTGCTCGCGCGGGCGGCTGCGGTGCTCAAGCGCGATCTCCGCGTGGCCGACCTGCTCTATCGCGATGGCCCGACGGGCCTCGTGGCCGTACTGCCCCACGCCGGAGGCGATGCGGCGGAGGCCATCGCGCGGCGGGCCCGCTCGAGCCTCCTCACGGCGCTCGCCGGGCTCGGGTCGCAGATGGCCGCCCACGTCAGCGTCACCACGGGCGTGGCGTGGGCGCCCGACGACGGCCTGCTCCTCGACGACGTGATGGACGCCGCGCGCGTGCGCGCGGGGGCCGATGAAGAGCGCGCGGCCCCGCGCGGCGTGCGCAGCGACGTCGCGTAGCCGGCATCCGGCGTCCGGCATCCGGCGTCCGGCCTGAAAGCAGGCTCCAGGCTCCGGGCTCCGGGCTCCAAGCTCCAGGCTCCAAGCTCCAGGCTCCAGGCTCCAGGCTCCGGGCTAATATGCCGGCCCGAGCAGCACCGCGTTCATGAACAGCATCGACGCCGCCTCGGTGAAGGCCCGGT
>JAHDVQ010000344.1 GCA_023384595.1 Vicinamibacteraceae bacterium
TTCCAGAGCCGCTTATGGCCGATCCACGCGACCTCCGCATCCACGAGCACCCCATCCTCGCCCCGGCCGCCGGCGCGACCGTCCCGTTCTCCTGGCAGGGCCGCACTTTCCACGCCGTTCCCGACGAGACCATCGCCTCGGCCCTCTTCGCCAACGGCGTGCGCACCTTCGGCCACCACCACAGGGATGCGGCGCCGCAGGGCCTCTTCTGCGCCAACGGCCAGTGCGCCCAGTGCACCGTCGTCGCCGACGGCCTGCCCGTGAAGGCGTGCATGACCCGCGTGCGCCCCGGCATGGACGTGCAGCCGCTCGACGGCCTGCCCGTGCTGCCCGACGTCGACGGCCGGTCCGCGATGCACCCCATCGAAACCGTCCACGTCGAGTGCCTCGTCATCGGCGGCGGCCCCGCGGGCCTCACCGCGGCCATCGAGATGGCGAAGGCCGGCGTGCGCGTGCTCGTCGTCGACGACAAGCACCGCCTGGGCGGGAAGCTCGTGCTGCAGACGCACAAGTTCTTCGGATCGATCGAAGCGTGCCACGCGGGCACGCGCGGCATCGACATCGCCACGCGCCTCGAGACCGAGGTGCGCGCCTTCGAGCACGTGAGCATCTGGCTCAACTCGACGGCGCTCGCCGTCTTCTCGGACCGCACGGTCGGCATCCTGCGCGACAACCAGCAGTACTTCATCGTGCGGCCCGACGTGCTGCTCGTCGCCGCGGGCGCGCGCGAGAAGTCGCTCGTCTTTCCCGGCAACACGCTACCCGGTGTCTACGGCGCCGGCGCCTTCCAGACGCTCGTCAACCGCGACCTCGTGCGCGCCGCCGAACGGCTCTTCATCGTGGGCGGCGGCAACGTCGGCTTGATCGCCGGCTACCACGCGCTCCAGGCCGGCATCGGGGTCGTCGGACTGTGCGAGGCGCTGCCCGAGTGCGGCGGCTACAAGGTGCACAAGGACAAGCTGGTGCGGATGGGCGTGCCCGTCTACACGTCGCACACCATCCTGCGCGCCGAGGGACGCGACGAGGTGGAGGCGGTCGTCATCGCGCAGATCGACAAGCGCTGGCAGCCCATCCCCGGCACCGAGAAGCGCTTCGAGTGCGACACCGTGCTCGTGGCGGTGGGCCTCGACCCGGTGAACGAGTTCCTGCGCAAGGCCGAGGAGTTCGGACTGCCGGCCGCGGCGGCAGGCGACGCCGAGGAAATCGCCGAAGCCTCGGCCGCCATGTTCACCGGCCGCATCCGCGGGCTCGAGATCGCGCGGCGCCTGGGACGCGACGTCGGCGAGGTGCCGCCCGAGTGGCATCGCACGGCCGACGTGCTGAAGTCGCGGCCTGGACCCACGCTGCCCGAGGAGATTCCCGAGCGCCGGACCGGCGTCTTCCCGGTGCTGCACTGCATGCAGGAGATCCCCTGCAACCCGTGCGCGTCGATCTGCCCGCGCGGCTCGATCGTCGTCTCGGGCGACGGCGTGATGAGCGTGCCCGCCTTCAACCACCAGGCCTGCGACGGCTGCGAGAAGTGCGTCGCCATCTGCCCGGGGCTCGCCATCACGCTCGTGGACTTCAGGAAGAACGCGGACCAGCCGACGGTGGTGATTCCCTACGAGTTCTCGGCGACGCGCATCAGGAAGGGCGACACGGTCACCGTGCTCGACAGCGGGGGCGCGGTGCTCGGCAACGTCGAGGTGACGCGCGTGCGCGCGCCGAAGGAAGCCGACCGCGCGCTGCTCGTGCGCGTCACGGCGCCGGCCGACGTCGCGCCTCGCATTGCCGGCATCCGCGTGCAGCAGCCGTGGGCGGCGGAGAAGCCCGAACACTACGCGCCGCCGTCGCCGGACGAGGAGATCGTGTGCCGGTGCGAGCGGGTGAGCGCCGGTGAGTTGCGCGCGCTCATCCGGGCGGGCGTGCGCGACATGAACCACCTGAAGGCCGCCACGCGCTGCGGCATGGGCGCCTGCGGCGGCAAGACCTGCCCGCCGCTCATCCGCCGGCTGTTCCGAGAAGAAGGCGTGCCCGACGAGGAGGTCGCCGAGCTGACGCGGCGTCCGCTCTTCATGGAGGTGCCCCTCGGCGTCTTCGCCGGCGTCGTCTCGGGCGAGGCCCCTATCGTGGACCGGCCGAAGCGCCACGCGACCGACGCGCACGAGGGAGGCCTGTGATGAGCGTCGCGGCCTTCGATGCGATCGTGATTGGCGCGGGCAGCGTCGGGCTGCCCACCGCCATCTATTTGCAGGAGGCGGGCGTCTCGACGCTCGTCCTCGACCAGTTCGCCGGGCCCGGGCAGGGGAGCAACAAGGCCGCGATTGGCGGCATCCGCGCCACGCACTCGGCCCC
>JAHDVQ010000345.1 GCA_023384595.1 Vicinamibacteraceae bacterium
GGCGAGCACCGCGTGCGTGTGGAACTTGTCGATCATGTCCTTCATCGTCTGGCTGTTCGAGCCGATGTAGGGAATGCGGCGCTCGTCGAAGACATCGGCCACCCAGAGCCCACCCTCGTTCGACCCGATGAACTTCTCGTTCGAGGTGATGTGGTACAGCGAGCTCCAGATGATGTCGAAGTCGCGCGCGTCGAGGAGGCGGAAGAAGTCGTCCTCGCTCTCGACCCACGCGATGCGCGGCGCGTAGCCCGAGGCTTCAGCGGCGGCTGCCACCTCTTTCGTCACGTTCATGTCGCCCCAGCCCTGGGCATCGCCCCCGGGACCGGTGAGAAGCAGTACTCGCATGTCGTCTCCTACCAACAGGGCGGGCCCGCGGCGGGTCGCGGGCCGTGAGCCGTGTGCCGACTGGCCGCGCCGCGGCGGGCGGCTCAGAACAGGTCGGGCACGTGATTGTAGACCCGCAGCGCGCGTGCCGTCGCTGGCGAGACCGGCTCGACGAGCGCGGCGACCGCGAGACGCTGGGCCTCGGTCAGCGTCACCTTCGAGATGACCTCCACGGTGACGGCGGGCGCGGACACGTCCTGTTCGCGACGCACTCCGTCGTGGCCGGGCACATCGTCGTCATCGCCGGGCACGCGGGTGCGTTCGTGATGCTCCGGCGTGGCGCCAAGGAGCCGCGGGGCGATGTCGTGCACGAGGCGTGCATTCGGGTCGAGGGGGATGACGGGACGGCCGGCGGCCGCGGCAGAGGCGCGTGCGAGCGCGTCTCCCACCCAGGCGTAGTGGGTGCAGCAGAGGCCGAGGAGGAGTGGCTCGCCGGCGGGGGCGGCACGGGCCGCGCGTTCCGCGCAGGTCGCAATGAGGCCCTCCGTCGCGGGGCCGTGGGGGTCGTGCTCGATGGAGGTGGCCAGGCCGTGGCACGAGGATGCCCCCAGGCGCGAGGCGTCCACGCCGCGCACGGCGAGCCGGCGCCGATGCACGTTCGACTCGATCGTGGTGCGCGTGCCGATGAGCACGAGCGCGCTCCCTGGATGCGCGCTCAGGGCCTCCTCGAACAGCGTCACCCCCGAATCGATGATGCCCTCGACGGGGACGCGCCCGGCGGCGCGGTGCACGGTGAGCTCGTAGAGAATCGACAGCGTGTTGCAGGCGATGAGGACGGCGTCGGGAGCAAGGGCATCGATGCGCGCGAGCGCACGATCGAAGACACCCGCCCGGGTGGCGGCATCCGGAAGGTCGTTGTAGCCGCGTCCCTCCTCGGGCCACGCGTTCACGTAGGTGAGGCGAATCGGGCCGGAAGCGCCGGAGGCGTGGGCGGCACGGGCGGTCTGTTCGAGGGCCGCGCAGATGGAGAGGCCTCCGAGGCCCGAGTCGGTGATGACGAGGTGCGTCTGGGCCATCGGGGGCGAAGACCGCGGTGCCAGGGGCGGGCGGGCCGGCCGGCGTACGCAAAAAGCGAAAATACTCCCGACCCCGTGTCGAGAATCCGGCAATAGGATAGCCGATGCGCGGGGGGCGCGGGTTCGCGCATACTGTAGCCGACGCGCGTTCGCGCGCACCTCACGGAGGATCGACTCCCATGGCGACCACGACCTCCCGCCGTCCGGGGCGCAACGACCCCTGCCACTGCGGGTCGGGGAAGAAGTACAAGCACTGCTGCCTCGACAAGGACGAGGCCGCCGACCGCGCCGCGCACGAGAAGCTCGCGGCCGACGCGCACCTGCCGTCCAGCGAGCCGCCGCCGACGGTGCGGGCGCCCAAGCACCAGACGCACCAACCCTGGAAACATCAGGGCTCCACGCACGGCTTCGCGCCCAAGGTGCGCACGCCGCGCAAGGTGGGTGGCAGCTAGCCGGATGACCTTCAGGGATCTCGAGCCCTACGTCGAGGAGCGGTTCGTGCGCGCCTCGGGCCCGGGCGGCCAGAACGTGAACAAGGTCGCGACGGCCGTCGAGCTGCGGTTCGACGTGCGCGCCTCGCCGCTGGCCGCCGACGTGCAGGGTCGGTTGGCCGCGCTCGCGGGCGCCCGCATGACGCAGGACGGCGTGCTCGTCCTCGACAGCCGCGAGCACCGGACCCAGGCGCGCAACCGCGAGGCGGCGCGCGCGCGGCTCATGGCGCTCGTGGAGCAGGCGCACCGGCGCCCGCGCGCGCGGCGGCGCACGGTGCCGGGCGCCGCCGCGCGTGAGCGGCGCCTGCTCGAGAAGAAGATCCGCGGCGCCCTGAAGGCCCAGCGCGGGCGCGTCGACGAGTAAACGGGGTCGGGAGTACTCCCGACCCCGTGTCAGCTTTCCGACCCTTCAGTCGTACGCCAGCCGCGTCG
>JAHDVQ010000075.1 GCA_023384595.1 Vicinamibacteraceae bacterium
CAGCCAGGCCCTCCTCGACCAGGTGCTCACCGACGGCGCGCTCGGGAACTTCGACACCGAGCCGTGGCTCACCCTGGGCTGCACTGACCCCGTCAACTGCCTCCCGCAGACGCCCTTCGGGCTGGTCTCGACGCTCGTCGAGACGATGCGCGCGGTGAACGACGCGCTCGAGGCCAACGACACGGTCGCGTGGGGCGGGGCCGCGATGGACACCGATACGACGGGCTTCACGTGGGCCACGTGGGCGCGCTGGACGCCCACCGACCCGCCCTCGGTGCCCGAACCCGCGACGGCCGCGCTCGTCGTGCTCGGCCTGGCAGCGGCGGTCCGGCAACGCCGGTAGGTCCGCACACGGGTTCTGCATGTCGAGCCGCACGCTCTCCCGCCGGCGCTTCCTCGCCCACGCCGCGCACGCCACGGCGCTCGCCGGAGCGGGCGCCGCGACGGGCCTGGCCGGCGCCGGCGCGGCGGCCGCCCCTCGCCTGGCGGCGTCCACATCCACGTCCACGTCCGACCCCGACCCCGGCGCCGGCCCCGACACACGCGTCGGCATCGCCATCGTCGGCCTCGGCAACTTCGCGCAGTACGTGCTGCCCCGGCTGGGCGCGTGCCGGCGCGCGCGCATCGCCGCCCTCGTGAGCGGCACCCCGGACCTCGCGCGCCGCCTGGCCGCGGAACACGACCTCGCGCCCGACCGCATCTGCGGGTACGCCGAGTTCGAGCGCCTGGCCGACGCGCGCGACGTCGCGGCCGTGTACCTCGCCCTTCCGGTCGGCCTCCACGCGGAGTTCGCCGAGCGCGCCTTCGCGCTGGGCCTCCACGTCCTCACGGAGAAGACGATGGCGGGGAGCGTGACGGAGGGACGGGGGATGGTGGAGCGGGCGCGGGCGGCCGGGCGCACGCTGATGGTCGCCTACCGCGCGCGCTTCGATCCCTACACCGAGGCCGCCATCCGCCTGGCGCGCGAGCGCGAGCTGGGCGCGCCGCTCGCCATCGACGCGCACAAGGGCTTCGCCATCGGCCACGCGTACGGGAAGGACGGCTGGCGCCGGTCGCGGCGCCTGGCCGGCGGCGGGGCGCTCGTGGACATCGGGATCTACAGCGTCCAGGCGGCGCGCACCCTTGCCGGCGCCGAGCCCGTCGAGGCGCGCGCCATCGTCTCCGCGCCCACGGAGGGCGGCGGACCGCGCGGCGAGGTCGAGGACCACATCGGGTGGATGCTGCGATTCCCCGGCGGCCTGGTCGCGACGTCCACCGCGAGCTGGCGCTACGCGCTGCAGAACCGCGTGCGCGTGATGTGCGAGGGCGGGTGGTTCGAACTGGAGCCCGCCACGAGCAACGGCAACCTTCGCCTGCGCGTCGGCCACGGCGCGCGCGGCGAGCGCGTCGAGACGCGCGAGTTCCCGCGCGTCGATCAAATCCCGCTCATGTTCGACCACTTCGCGGAGTGCTGCGCCACGGGCGCGACGCCGCGCACGCCGGGCGAGGAGGGGCTCGCCGACCTCGAGACGATCGCGAAGATCTACGAGTCGGCGCGCGGGGGCGGGTGAGCGCGCCGTCGGGCGAGGCGGACCGGCGCGCGTCCTACAGAACCCGTCGCGCGCGCAACACGACGAGCGTGGCTCCCAGCAGCAGCACCATCGTCGCCGGCTCCGGCACCGAGGTCACCTCGACCCGGAACGCCGGCAGACTGCTCGGCTGCGACGGCAGAAGGCTCGTCAGGCGTTGATCGGTGGCGCCAATCGAGTTCGCGGCCCAGAGCGAACTCGCACCGTCGGCGGCCTCCGCTTCCATGAAGCTCAGCCAGTAGCCTTGCCCCGCCGTGAGCTGCGGCATGACCGCCGACTGGAACGTCACGAGCGACAGGGTGAACGGCTGGAGGTTGTCAGGCGGCGCCGTGTTGGCGACGACGAAGGTCTCGAGCAGGGCGCCGAGCGCCAGGTTGGTGGGCGCCGTGTAGAGCTCGAAGATCGTCGTGGCTTGCGATGCGCCCGTCCGCCCGAGCGCCACGGTGATCTGCTCGAGTGTCCCGGTGGCGGTCGGCACGAAATGGAACGCCTGGAACCCCGCCGCCCCGTCGACGCCGTAAACGCTGGTGCTGAAGGTGTCGCCGGGCCCGAACGTGTCGAAGGCGATGGTCGCCGCGGCAGCCGCGCGAGGCAGCGCCACGGCGGCCAGTGCCAGGACGCCCCAGGCCGCCCACGTGCGTACGAATCGCAAGCGCGTCATGACAGGTCCTCCTGCCGGGCGTCGCGCCTGGCGCGTGCGAGGAGGGCGGCCGTCTGACCGGTACGGACACGTCCGGGTCGCGCACGCCCAGAGGCGGCTGACCCCGGCCGATGCTGGGTGCCTCGGTGATTGGGCGCCCGCGCGCGCCGCCTGTCAAGCACAACCGTAGTGCTGGCCGCACGCACCTCACTGCCGCTACTTCACCGGCGCCTTCGCCCTCAGCTCCTCGAACCAGTTCTGGATCACGTTGACGTGCGTCACGGCGGGCAGTGGCGGCAGCGCGGGGATCTGCACCACGTAGAACCGCTGGCCGTCGGGCGACACGTCGTAGCAGCGCACCGGATTACAGAGGAATAACAAATCCGATTCGAGATCGAAGAGCGGCCGCGGTGCACCAATGCGCGGCGGGGAGGCCGGCTCGAAGCTGGCGACCATCATCCGGAACCGACGGGAGGTACCGATGCGCGCCAGGAAGAACAGTTCGCGGCCGTTCCTGTGCCAGGCCGGAGCATAGCCGCTGTCGATGGACACCTGGACGCGAGAGCCTGGACCGGGGTACGGCTGAACGTACACTTCGTTTCGGCCAGTTACGTCGGAACCGTACGCCAGCCAGTTGCCGTCCGGCGAGAACTCCGGCCAGCGTTCCGTATCGGCGCTCGCCAGCAGCGGCCGCACCGTCGCCCGACCGCCATCGATAGATAGGACGACTACATCATCGACGTCAAGGACCGCCGCCAGCTCCCGCCCGTCCGGCGAAAAGGAAGAGGGCGTGAGGTCGCCCGTCACCAGGACTCGTGGCGACGTGGTGGCGCCATCGTCCATAGTCTGCATGGCCAGCGATCGGCCTGCGCCGGCCAGCCACGCGAACGCCAGGCGCACACCGTCGGGCGACCATGTCGGCCAGCTGGCCTCACCGTTGCGCGCGACGGGCGTGAGCGTGCCGCGGCCAGGGTCGTAGACCCAGACACTGGCTTCTGTCAGACTCCGCGCCGCCGCGGCCATTTGGCGGCCGTCCCGTGGTGAAAGGCGGACGGACGCCGTGTAGGCGCGGACGGGCGCCCCAATCGGCGTGACGTGGCCGCGTCGGTCAACGCTGACCAGCGCGCTGTCGGGATACGGCAGCACGGGACTCGGCACCCAGGCGAGGGTCCCGTTTGCGGCGACGGCGAACTGGCCCGCCCCCGTTACGTCGTCCGTATTGCCTGCGGCCAGGCCCTGCGCGACGCCGTCGTCGAGCACGAGTTCTTCCTTCCCCAGGACCTCCATACGGACGGGATCGAAGGGCACGCCGAACAACTGCCCCCGTCTGAGGAACAGCAGGTGGCCCGAGGCGACGTACCGGGCATCGGTGGCCGCGCGCAGGACGGGCTTACGCGCGCCGGTCGCCAGGGTCTGGACCACGACCTCCTCGTCGCCCCACGACCAGAACCGCTTGCGCACCGTGTAGAGCAGCGCCCCGTCGCCGGGGAGGAGCGATGGCAGGTCGTGGCTCAGCTCCTCCTCGCCGAGCACCGTCACCGCCTGCTCGCCGCCCTCGGCGGGAATGTGCCAGATGCGTCCCTCACGGGTGCGGCCGTAGAACAGCCCGCCGCGCGCGTCCCAGGCGAGTCCCACCGGGGGGAACCGGATGTCGCCGGCCACCTGCGTCACGGCGCCGTCCGACACCCGCACCTTGCTGAGGGCGCCGTTCGCCCAGAAGGCCACCCACTGGCCGTCGGGCGACACCGCGGGCACGTGGGCGCCGTCGGTGCCTTCGAGCGGCCGCGCCTCGGCCTCGTCCAGGTGCCTCACGTACAACTGCTGAACGCCGCCGTTCCGGCCCACGAAGACCAGCGCGCGGCCGTCGGGCATCCACGCGAGCGCGGTGCGCGACCCGGCGGGCGTGCGCGAGTAGGTGGGCGCCGCCTCGCCGCCGTAGAGCTCCTCGGCCGGCCGCACCGCAAGCTGCAGGCGCGCGACCGGCGCCGGCGAGGCACGCGGGGCGGGGCCGGGGACCGTATCGGAACGCAGCCACGACATGACCGCCGCGCCAATGGCGGCCGCCGCCACGAGGGCCGTCGCCAGCACCACCACCTGCACCGCCCGCGAACGCGGCCGCCCGGCGCGAGCCGTCACGGCCGCGCCGTTCGACTCCCGTATCCAGCGCAGGTCGTTGGCGACATCGTGCGCCGTATCCGGGCGATCCTCGGGCGCCTTGGCCAGGCACTGGCGCACCAGTTGATCGAGCGCCGGCGGCGCCAGCGGCTGGAGCGACGTGATCGGCGGCGGCTCGTGGTCGAAGATGGCCGCAATCAGGCTGACGGTGCTCGTGCCCTCGAACGCCCGCCTGCCGGTCACCGTTTCGTAGACGATGGCGCCGAGGGCCCAGAGGTCGCTCCGGGCATCGGCCGGCTTGGCTTCGAGCTGCTCCGGGGCCATGTACTGCACGGTACCCAGGATGGTGCCCTGTCCCGTCAGCGGCGCCGAGTGCGTGGAGGCCGACGCGAGCTGCGCCGCGGCGGGCTGCTCGCCGTGACCCACCAGCTTGGCGAGGCCGAAGTCGAGCAGCTTCACGCCCGACTTCGTGAGCATGACGTTCCCCGGCTTCAGATCGCGATGCACGACGCCCTGCCGGTGCGCCGCGGCCAGGCCGTCGGCCACCTCCGTGGCGACGGCGAGCGCCTGCTCCACCGGCAGCGGGCCCTTCCTCAACCGCGCGGCCAGCGTCTCGCCGGCGAGGTGTTCCATGACGAGGAACGTCGCGCCCTCGTGCTCGCCGACATCGTGGAGCGTGCAGATGTGCGGATGGTTGAGACTCGCGATGGTCTTCGCCTCGCGCTCGAAGCGCGCGCGGCGCTCGGGTCCGGCGCTGACGGCGGGGGCGAGGACCTTGATGGCAACCGTACGATCGAGGCGGGTGTCGCGGGCCTTGTAGACCTCGCCCATGCCTCCGGCGCCGACGAGCCCGAGGATCTCATAGGGGCCCAGCCGCGTGCCCGCAGCCAGGGGCATGTGCTCTCCTGTGGCGGTCAGAAGCTGACCGAGATTCGTACCCCCCTGACGCGCGCGGAGACGACCGGCGCGACGCGGAACGACCGGCGCGCCGTGAGCCCCGGCGTCTCGTAGATGACCTTCCGCCCCTGAATCAGCGCGTCGATGCCGGTACCAACGCCTGCGCCAATCGCGCCGAGATAGCAGATGAATCCGACGTCCGACCAGCCGAACGACTCGCCCTCGCCTCGGTCCGCAAACGCGACCGCGCCAATCGTCGAGAGCGTCATCACGGAGGCGGCGCCGATGGCTGCTCCGTTCCAGAGCGAATCGGGAAGCCGCCGCCGGATGCGTCTGACGCTGGTCTCACCGAGCTCCCGGCGAGTCCCGTCCACGGACAGCACCAGCGAGGCGCGTGACAGTTCGAGAATCCGGGCCTTTCTCTCCTGCCCGGCGTCGTCGGTGACATACACCGTGTCACCCGGCTTCACCTTGAGGCTCAGCTCCTGGAAGTTGCCGGCGACCGCCTGAGCGTTCGCCGTCATGGGCGCAAGCGCGAGGAGCACGGACAGCACGAGGCTCCTGCGATTGAACAACGTGCCTCGCATGACGACCTCCCTTCGCACGGCGCGCCGATCGCGTCGAGGCCCCGCGGCCGGCGTCAGGCCACGGCGACCGAGAACGGCAGCGACCCGGCTCCGTCCTCCGCCCGGCGCCGCTCGACCTCGTCGCGGTAGCCGCGGTACAGTTCCGGCGCGTACTCCTTCAACACCTCGTCGAGCTCCCGCTGGAGATCGATTTCCGCCTGCCACTCGCGCCGCGCGTACGCGCCGAGCTGGTCCCACTGCGCCATCACGGCGCGCTCGTCACGCGCGCGCACGAACGCCAGCCCCTCGTCGAGCGCGTCGAGGGCCGCGAGGTTCGCGCGGGCCGTCACGGCGCGCCAGCGCGACTCGTACTCGCGGCCGCGGGGATCGCGCTCGAGGCGCGACATCAGCACCTGGTCGAACCGCGCCAGGCGGAGACGCTCGAGCAGGCCGAGGGGATCCGCGTTGCGCGAGTGGAACACCTGCGCGACGTAGAGGGCATAGAGATCGATGCGGGGGTCGAGGAACTCGTAGTCGGGCTCGGTCCACCCGCCCGTCAGCCGCCCCTCGCGCCGCAGGCGCGCCTCGATGGGCGTGCCGGCATACGGCAGCATCTTCGCGAAGTCGGCCGGGCAGGCGCCATCGCCAGTGGACTCGCGGAGGAATGCCAGGTTCTCGCGGAGCGTGTCGAACGTGCTGTCGGGGTCGAACAGCATGAAGCCCATGTCGAAGGCGATGCCGAGCGACGTCAGCACCTCGAGCGCGCGGACGTTCTCGGCGACGGTCACCCGCTTGTTCAAGGTCTTCAGCCCGGCGGCGCTGCCCGACTCCACGCCGAGGTACACGCTGCACAGGCCGTGGTCGCGGGCGAGGGCGAACAGCTCCGGCTCCACCGCGTCCACGCGGCAGGAGATCTTCCACCCCACGCGGCGCGAGAGCGCGGCCCGGTCGAGTGCCTCGACGAAGGCGCGCACCCAGCGGCGCTGCGCGGCCGTCGGCGCCGTGAAGTCGTCGTCCTGGAAGATGAAGAAGCGGACGCCCCTGTCGTCGGCGAGCGCGCGCATCTCGGCGACGACGGCCTCGGGCGACCGCGTGCGGCGCAGCGGACCCGGGGCGCTGCCGTAGAACTGGCGGATGCTGCAGAAGGCGCAGTCGTAGAGACAGCCGCGGCTGGCGAGCATCGAGGCCACCCCCACGCCGCGCGTGAGGAACCTCGGCTCGCCTCGCGCCGGGGGAGGCAGACTCTCGAGATCGGCCACCAGGGGCCGGGGCGGGTTCACCACCACCCGGCCGTCGCGCCGGAAGACCAGCCCGGGGATCGAGGCCCATGACTCGGGGCGATCGAGGTGACGCAGCAGCTCGACGACGGTCCGTTCGCCCTCGAAGCGGACGACCGAATCGAGCGCCGGCACCGCGTCGAGCGCCTCCGCCGGGCGCAGGCTGGGAAAGTGACCGCCGGCCGTGAGGTGCGCCGTGCAGCCACTGGCGCGGAGGGCCGAGGCCAGCGCGGCGAACTCGCCGAGCGTGAACTGGAAGATGACCGAGAAGCCGATGAGCGAGGGACCGAGGCGCAGGGCCGTCTCGACGCTCGGCGACGGGTCTCGTCGATCGTAGGGCAGCAGCTCCGCGCGGAAGCCCTCCGCGCGGAGCGTGGCAAGAATGGAGCGCAGCCCGAGGTTCTCCTGCTCTTCGTGCCCGATGAGCAGGGCATCGAGCGATCCGGCGCCGCGGTTCACGTCGCCCTCCTCATCGCGGACCGCCGCCGCGGGCCCGCGCCACGACCGGCCCGCCGTCAGCGGGCCACGAACTTCTTCATGGCCTCGAGGTGCTCCATCTCGAGCTTCATCGCCTTGATCTGGTGGTCGAGCTGCAGCGCGGCAAGCTCGCGCAGCTGGTTGACCTCGAACTTCTCCAGGAGCCTCCACCACGGCGCGGGGTCACCGACGCGCCAGATCCTGAAATGACCCCAGTCCGGCATCTGCGCCTTCAGCTCATCCGGCATACGACACCTCCCTGTGCTACCGACGCGGGAATGCCGTGGACGGCCCGGGCCAGCGGCTGGCCAGGGCATTGCCACACGCGTCCACGGCGACACGGCGCGAACCGTGAGCGACACGGTACGGGGTCGTCAGGACATCAGCGGAATCGAGGGGGAATCCGGATGGGGGCTCCGGAGGGGGCATCGCGCGGCAGCGGCGCCGCGGGCGGCCCCGGCAGTGTGCCGCGTGCAGCCGTGCCGGCCGGATCCCGGCGCTTCGAGCGGCCGGAACCCGCGTGCCGGGAAGAGCCGGACGGGCCTGACAGAGCACAGGACCTCCGCGGCACCGCGCGCGTCGCGAAACCGGCTTCGGACTATCACACTTTCGCGCGTCTGTCAAATACTGAAACTGACCTCCCTCGCGACGACGAAAGTCATGCGCAACCAGCACTTCCTGCCGGGCAGGAGTCGCGGCGCACGGGATTCGCGCCGGAAATCGCGCAACGCCCGGTTGGTGTCGCGCTTGCTTGCCTGTTCCAGACCCGTCAACCGCCTGAAGGAGCTGCGCATGCGTCTCGTCGTGCCCGCGGTCGTCCTGGCCGCCGTCCTCGCCGCGCCCCAGTCTGCCCGGGCCGCCGTCCTCACGTTCGTGTCCGGGTTCGGCACCGATGCCGCGACCGTCACGTCGCTCACGCCGTTCGATCCCTCGCTGGGGTCGCTCGACCGGGTGGACGTCACGATCGACGGGACGCTCGTCGTCCAGGTGTCGGCGCCCGCCAGCGGCATCCCGCTGCCGATGGCGTTCGTGCCGATCCCTTACACCGTCCTCCTGACGGTCGACCAACGGTTCGCGGGCGTTGGGGGCTTCTTCGAGTTCGGCAGCCACGCCGTGTTGACCGACAACGCTGTGGCCCCCGGCGCCGGCCCGATCACGATGGGGTTCGCGATGAACTACGGGTATGCGTTCTCGTTCACGAGCGCGAGCGACCTCATCGGCTTCACCCTCCCCACCTCGTCCGGCGTCATTCCGCCCGTGTGGATTGGCGGCACCCGCGCCGACTTCGAGGACGGGCCCGGCTTCCCCGGCCTGATGGTGGTCACCCACTCGCCGTCGGTGACGGCAATCGGCGGGCTCCTGCAAGGTCCCCTGTTCGTCAGTGATGTCGGAGGGAACGCGCTCATCACCCTGACCTACACCTACACGCCGTCGCGCGAAGGGCCTGTCGATCCCGGCGTGCCGGAACCCGCGCTGGTCCTGCTGCTCGCGACGGGCGCCTCGGTCGCGCTGGCTCGGCGCGGCGCGGCGTCACGCGGCGGTGTTCGCAATCGGTGCAGCGACCGCAACGCGTCGATACTCGGCCGCACGCCGCGGCGCGGGCCACGAGCGTGAAATTCCCCTGATTCCGCGCGGTCGCCGCGCGGCGGCCGGATGGCACCCCGTTTGATGACACACGGGCGAGGGCGATGCTCGCCCGAACGGGGGCCTCATGCTGCAGAGGGAACACGCGGGAATCAACGTCGGCCGGCGCGAACGCTGGCTGTCGGCGGCGGCCGGCGCCGCGCTGCTCGCCGCCGGAGCAACGCGCGGCACTCGACGGGGCGCGTGGCTCGCGCTGGCGGGCGCGCCGCTCGCCTACCGCGGCCTGCGAGGGCAGTGTCCGGCGTACTCGGCGCTGGGCGTCACGACGGCGGCCGCGCCTGACGACACGCGCGAGGCCCTCAGCGGCCGCCGCGGCATCAGCGTCCGCGACGCGGTCCGCCTCGAGCGGCCCGTCGAAGAGGTCTACGCCTTCTGGCGTCAGCTCGGCAACCTCCCCTGGTTCATGAGCCACCTCGAGCGCGTGGTGGACCTGGGCAACAACCGCTCCCGGTGGATCGCCCGCGGGCCCGCGGGCACGCGCGTCGAGTGGGAGGCCGAGATCATCAACGAGATCCCGAACGCGCTCATCGCCTGGCGCTCGCGCGAAGGCTCGGACGTGACCACCGCCGGCTCCGTGAACTTCGACCGCGTCCGCGGCGGCAGCGGCACGCAGGTCACCGTGAACCTCCAGTACTCGCCGCCGGCGGGCAGGCTCGGGATGGCCGCGTCGGCCCTCTTCGGGCGCGAGCCCTCGCAGACGATTCGCGAGGATCTCCGGCGCTTCAAGCAGCTGCTCGAGGCCGGCGAGGTGCCGCGCACGTCGGCCGGCACGCCCCCGGCACACGAGGGCGCCGCGCGGCGTGCGGGCTTCTCACCGCCGGAGGCGCCGGCCCCGTCATCCACCGTCGCGCGCGAGCGGCCAACCACCGTCCAGCGCGGACGGCGTCTCGAGAGGAGCCTGCGATGAAGGCCGTGCGCTACTACGGAAAAGAGGACCTGCGCGTCGAGCACGTGCCCGATCCCGTCCTCCTCAACCCGCGCGATGCCATCGTCAAGGTGACCTCGACGGCCATCTGCGGCTCCGACCTCCACATCTACGGCGGCTTCATCCCGACGATGGAGCGGGGCGACATCCTGGGGCACGAGTTCATGGGCGAGGTCGTCGAGGTGGGACGCGACGTCACGACGCTGTCGGTGGGCGACCGCGTGGTGGTGCCCTTCACGATCGCGTGCGGCCGGTGCTACTTCTGCCGCCGGCAGCTCTGGTCGCTCTGCGACAACTCGAATCCCAACGCGTGGATGGCCGAGAAGGTGAGCGGCTATGCCGGCTCGGGGCTCTTCGGGTACTCGCACATGTACGGCGGCTACCCGGGAGGGCAGGCGGAGTTCGTGCGCGTGCCGTTCGCGGACGTGGGCCCCGTCAAGGTGCCCGGCTCGCTCACCGACGAGCAGGCGCTCTTTCTCTCCGACATCTTCCCGACGGGCTACATGGCCGCCGAGAACTGCGGCATCGAGCCTGGCGACACGGTGGCGGTGTGGGGATGCGGGCCGGTGGGCCAGTTCGCCATCAGGAGCGCGAGGCTGCTCGGCGCCGAGCGCGTCATCGCCATCGACCGCGTGCCCGAGCGGCTCGTGATGGCGGCCGAGGGCGGGGCCGAGACGCTGAACTACGAGCAGGTGGACGTCGCCGAGCACCTGCGCGCGATGACCGGCGGACAGGGTCCGGATCGGTGCATCGACGCGGTGGGCCTCGAGGCGCACGGCACGACGCTCGATGCCTGGTACGACCGCGTGAAGGCGAAGGCGTACCTGGCGACCGATCGCCCGCACGCGCTGCGGCAGGCCATCAACGCGTGCCGCAAGGGCGGCACGGTGTCGATCCCGGGCGTCTACGGCGGCTTCCTCGACAAGTTCCCGCTGGGGGCGGCGTTTGCGAAGGGCCTCACGCTGAAGATGGGCCAGACGCACGTGCACAAGTACTTGCCGGGGCTGCTCGAGCGCATCGAGCGCGGCGAAATCGACCCCTCGTTCGTCGTCACGCATCGCGTGTCGCTCGACGAGGCGCCGGCGATGTATCGCACGTTCAGGGAGAAGGACTCCGACTGCATCAAGGTGGTGATGACGCCGGGCGCGTGAGGGGCGGGCGGGACGCCACCTGCGTCAGGTATCGCCCTCCCCCGCCTCTTGGCGGCGCGCCTCGTCTTCCTCCCGTACCTCGAGCACGTGCTTCTTCGAAGGCTCCATGAGCGCGTGCACCTCGAGCATTGCGCTGCCGACGCTGGCACGACTGCTCGATTGGCGGCGGTAGTAGATCCAGCCGCGGCCCTCCGCCCAGAGCAGGAGCCGATGCAGGCCGTACAGGCCCGCCGCCACGGTCACGACGATCGCGATTGACGTCAGCGTCATCGGCGCCTCGCCCGCTCCCGCTCCCGCTCCCGCTCTCCGCGCCACGCGGCATACCGCTCGAACACGCCCGTGCCGCTCTCGGTGTACCAGCCGTAGCCCGTGCGGCGCTCGCGCTCGATGTCGGCCAGCCGATCGCGGACGATGCCGTCGCGGCCGGCGAAGATGGGCCGACCCGTCTCGATGTCGTAGAAGCGCGCCCACAGCGGCGGCGCCGACGCGTTCGGCCGCACCACCACGTCGTCGCCGAGCCGCACGACCTCCATGCCGTCGATCTGCGTCGCGCGATACCAGCGGACGCCCGCCTCGATGGCGCGCACCACCTCGGGCGAGGGATCGGGCATGCGCATCAGGAGGCGCAGCACGCCCGCGCTCTCGGCGCCCGAGATGGCGGCCGGCTCGAAGGCGCGACCGGGCCGCGGGGCGTACGTCACCGCGTCGTGCTGCTGCGCCCACGCCGTCAGCTCGCCCTTCGAGACGATCTGGCTCTTCACGATGAAGTCCACGCCCCGGTCGAAGGCCGCTCGCGCCCGCGCGCGCGCGTCGTCGCCGAGCGAGGCGAAGTCGCCGCCCTCCGCCACCTCCAGCAGCAGCGTCATCAGGTCGGGGATCACATCGTCGTTGAAGACGGCGAGCGGGGGCTCGCCGGCGGCGGGCGGATGCGACTTGGGCCAGCCGCCGGTGGGCAGCTGCGCGTCGAGGATGAAGCCAAGGCCCTCGAGCACCGCCTCGCGGTAGCGGGCGTCGCCGGTGGCGCGATGGCCGCGCGCGAGAAACCGCATCTCGTTCACGGTGGCCTTGACGAGCGCGCCGCGCGTGCCCCACGGCCCGGCCTGGCGCGGGTCGCCGGTGTTCGGCTCGCGCGTCGTGTTCATCAGCGGCCAGCCGCCGCCCGCGTCCTGCCACGACAGGATGTTGGCCGCAATCCGCCGGCCCTCGTCGGTGCGATACCACGCGTCGGGCTTCGCGCTCAGCTCGCGCGCCCACCAGGGCGCCGGGCGATTCGGATGCTGCGCCCGTGCGGCGCGCGCGGCCATCAGCTCCGCCTCGGACGGCGGCGGCGCGGGGGCGGCCTGCGCAGGCGAGGCGCCCGCCGGTGGTGGCGGCGGCGCGGCAGCCTGCGGCCGGCCCGATGCTGAAGACGGGAACACGCCCGAGACGATGAGGAGGAGCGTCGGCGCGGCGAAGGTGACGGCGAGTGAACGTCGCATGCGGGTCCTCACGAGGCCCGATCATGTCACGGTTCGAACAACGCTTCCGGGGTGGCTGGCCGCGGAGATTCCAGCGACGCGAGATCGAGCCTGGCGCGAGATTCGACCCAGGTGCGCGCGCGTCGCGTCAGGCGTATGCTGTGGCCGGCGGCTTCGTCCCATGGCCAACACGCGCCCCGCCATCCTGGTGCACGGTCTCCTGGGCTTCGGCCCGAAGGAGCTGGGGCCGCTCAACTACTGGGGGACGGCCTTCAAGGTGCCCTCGCCCATCCCGCGCTTCGAGGCGAGCGTCGGCCCACTGAGCTCGGCGCACGATCGCGCGTGCGAGCTCGCGGCGCAGATCAAGGGCACGCGCGTGGACTACGGCGCCGCGCACGCCCGGCGCGCGGGGCACGCGCGCCACGGGCGCGATTACTCCGGCCTGGGCTTCGTCCCCGACTGGGGTGCCCGCCGGCCCGTGCACCTGGTCGGCCACAGCCTCGGCTCGCCGACCATCCGCTGCCTGCAGCACCTGCTCGCCGCCGACTTCTGGGGCTGGGGCAGCACGGCGCGCTGGGTCGCCTCGATCACCACCATCTCGGGCGTCTCGAACGGCAGCACGCTCACCTGCTTCTTCGGCGCCGACGAGCGCACCGGGCGCGTGAAGCGCGCGAGCATCGCCACGGCGCTCTTCCTGATCGTCGAGGGGTATGCCGCCGCCACCGGCGCCGTGCGCGACGCGATCTACAACTTCGATCTCGATCACTGGGGCGTCGAGCGCAGGCCGGGCGAATCGCTGGCCGCGTTCCTGCTCAGGCTCGCGCGCCTGCCGTTTCTCGCCGGCACCGACAACGCCTGCTACTCGCTGACCCTGCAGGGCGCCTGCGCCGACAACGCGGTGTGGCGGACCCATCCCGGCACCTACTACTTCTCGCACGTCACCGCGCAGACCACGGCGAGCTGGCTGAGCGGCCGGCACTATCCCAGCCCGCGCATGAACCCGGCGATGCTGCCGCACGCGACGTACATCGGCGGCAAGGAGTTCGCGCGCCCGCCCATCCCGGTGCGCGGCTTCCGGAGCGCCGACTGGTGGGAGAACGACGGCTGCGTGCCGGCGTACTCGCAGAAGTACCCGCACACGGCGGGCACGCATCCCGTGGGCCTCGAGTTCGACGCGCAGACGCCAGCCAGCCGCTTCACGAAGGGCCGCTGGCACTACAGCTGGGCCCGCGACGTGGACCATCTGGACGTGTGCCTGCTTCCGCAGGCCGACCAGATCGGCTGGCAGCGGCAGTTCTACATCAGCCTGTTCGAGCGCCTGGCGGCGCTGAAGATCGGGGGCGCCCGGCGACCGCGGCGTCGCCCCGATCAGAAGCGCATCGCCACCACGCCGCCCTGAGCCTCGGGAGACACGACCGGCGCGAGCGCGATGGACGGCCGGCGGCCCGGAGGCCAGCCTGGCTGCCGCTTGTCGACCGCCAGCACGATGACGGCGCCCACCGCCGCGCCAATCGCGGCGCCGCCCGCCGCCGCGTTGACGTAGCCGGACGTGTAGCAGGGGTCTCCCTCGCACAGGGCCGCGGCCAGGCCCAGGCCGGCTGCCGCCCCCACCGCCGCGCCGATGAGCGCGCCCTTCAGGATCGGCCTGCCGCGGCGATGCCCCTGCGACCACCGCGGCGCGGCAGGCGGGGCATCGACGTCCAGGGCCAGCGTTGCCGCCTGCAGCAGCGGCCGCGTGACCGCCGAGGGTGCCGCGGCCGGAGCCGCGGCCCGTTCAGCGGCTGCCTGCGGCCAGGCGACGACCGGAGTCGAAGCCACGAGACACAGCGTGATGATGATGTCGCGCATCGCCCACCTCCCTAGTGGAATGCGCAATCCGGGGAGCCGTCGGCTCAGCCCTTAGCACGGACAGCCCTTCCGCGGGGAGCGTGGCGAGGATGGGGCGACGTGCGAGCCGTTGGCGGCCCGAGGTGGCGTATCATGGGGTCGCTCACGAACACTGGAAAGGCGCGCACGTGCCCCGCCCGCCCGTTGTCTTCATCAGTTCCACGTCGGACCTCGCCGCGGAGCGCGAGGCCCTGGCCAGCATGCTTCCGCCCGCGTACGCGCCGTACCTGTACGAACGCGATCGGGCGGGCTCCAGGAGTCCCGAGGATCGCTGCCGCGAGATGATCGAGCAATCGGACGTCTTCGTCCGCCTGCTCGGCGAGCGCTTCGGCAGCCTGTACTCGTTCGACGTGGGTCCGCGGTCGATCGTCGAATGGGAGTTCGACACGGCACGCGAGCGCGACCACCTCGAGCTCATGACCTTCCAGAAGGAGCCGCTGACCAACATCGAGCCAGGCAGCTTCGGACGCTCGAGGCCGCGCAGGGCGCCATCGAGCGCAACCAGGCCAGGATCGACGCCCTCGAGCGCCGGCTCGTCCCCGTCGAGCGCGACGTCAGGGAGATTCGCAGGCGCCCGCCAGGCAACTGACGCCGGGTGATTCGAGGCGTCGTGGTGACGACATGATCATCCGTACCAGGCGGACGCGCCCGTTCCAGTGGCTGCGGCTGGCGATGGAGCGCGGGCAGATCGCCGGGCGCGTCCAGGTCGGCCAGACCCTCGGGTCGGGCTTTCTTATGGACGGCGCCCTCCTCGGCGAGGGCTTCGCGGGCCTGCCGTTCTTCTTCACCGCACGGCACGTGGTGCCGGGCCCGCATCGCAGCCTGCCGGCCGACGTCACGGTGCGGTTCGACGCGCTGACCGACGATCCCCTGGGAGGCACGGCGAAGGTCGAACGCCTGCTCACGACCTCGCGCGTCGAGGAGCTCAACTACAGCGTCGCGCTGCTCGATCGCTGGCCCGGCCACGTCTCACCGGTCAACCTCTGTCCGCGCGCCCCGGCGCCGGGCGATCTCGTCTTCGTGCTGGGATTCCCCGGCGGCCGCGGTCTCGAGGTCAGCCTCGACGACAACGAGGTCGTGGCCACCGACGCCACGGGCGAGCGGCCGGCGCTTCAGGATCCCGCGCACGTCCTCTCGTACACGGCGCCGACCGAACCCGGCTCCTCCGGCAGCGCGGTCTTCAACGAGAACTGGGAGCTCGCCGCGATCCACATGGGCGCCATTCGAGAGCCGCGCGTGAACTTTGGCGCCAGGATCCACGCGGTGGTCGACAATGCCCGGGCGAACCTGGAGGACCTCGTCCTCGAGGAGGCGGTGATCGCGCGCGTCAAGACCGCCGGCCTCGAGGCGGCGGCGGCGCACGCGGCGGGCGCGCCGGCGGTGCCGGCCGCCGCACCCGGTTACGCCTCGGTCTTCATCAGTTACAGCCACGTCGACTCGGTGTTCGCCGATCGCCTGTTCAACAGCCTGCGCGCCGAGGGCATCCGCGCGTGGTACGACAAGCAGAACATCCTGCCCGGCTACGACATCTACGACGAGATCACGAAGGGCGTGCGGGAACAGGACAAGGTGCTCTTCTGCTTTTCCGACGCCGCCATCAAGAGCGGCTGGGTGGATGGGGAGATCGACCGCGCGCTGCAGAAGGAGCGCGATCTGTTCAGGATGGACAGGACCGAGGCGACGCCGGCCCGCCGATCCCGCAGCAAGCCGCTCATCCCGCTCGATCTGGATGGGCGGCTCATCGAGGGACGCTGGGAGTCCGGCAAAGCCCCCGACCTGATGAGCCGCGGCATCGCGGACTTCCGGAACTGGCAGGACCAGTCCACGTTCAACGCGGCGTTCGAACGGCTCGTGGAAGCGCTGCGCACGGAACCGTAGCGGATCAGGGCAGCCCGGACGATGCCCCCGACGGGAGCGCCGGCCTCAGAGCGCCTTCCTGATCTCCGCGACGAAGTCGCGGATGGTCTCCTCGGCCTCCGTGGGACTCTCCAGATACTCCGGGATGTCGCTGCCGAGCAGATCCGAGGGAATGCGCGTCGCCCCTTGTTTCAGGAGCAGCAGGCGCCCGCGCCCAAGCCGGCCCCACATCCAGCCGGCCTCGATCCACACGTTCTCTCGCGCCCGCCTCTCCTGCGACGCCGGGTCGGTCGCGTCCGCCAGGCCACCCACATCGTCGGGCGTGACGAGGGCGATCGCGCCGTCGACGTCGTTGGCCAGCCGCTCCCACTTCTCGGGCAGCGTGAACCCTGACAGGAACTCGTTGCGCATGATGGTGGGCTCGGGCAGCCCGAGGCCGTCGCGCAGGAACGCCTGCAGGATGTCGCGGTGGGGACTGCGACCGTGGATGATCGCCAGCCGCGGCGGCCGGTGCGCGAGGCCGATCAGGCGCGCGATTTCGGCGGCCAGGTACTCCTGCCACCCGAAGGTGAGCTGACCGAGCAGCGACTCGGGAGGCAGGCGGGCCCATCGCGGGTAGGTCTGCCTGAACAGCTCGACCAGCCGCTCGCTGCCGCCGCCGAACGAGCCCACGGGGATGACCAGCTTGTCGGCCACGGCCGCCGCGAAGCCCGCGTGAAACGTGTTGTCGGCGCCGCCGACCGTGATCACGCAATCCGACAGCTTCACCTGGAACAGCTTCGCGTGCTCCCATTCGGCCGGGGGCGTCGTCTCGGCCGTGACCCACTTCAACGCGCTCGCGGTCCACTTGTCGAAGGCCGACCGGTGGCCGAAGAGCCGGATGGGCGGCGCGGCGGGCGCCGCCGCCGGGCCGGCGGCTGGCGTGGCTGGTGACGGGCCGGCGTCGAGCGCGGCGAGCGCCCCTTCGACGGCGTTGAAGTCGGCGGTGTCCTCGTCGTCCGACGCGGCAATCAGCACGTGCCCCTGCCTGACGACGGCCGCCCCGAGCTCGCGGCACGCCGCACGGAAGTGGGCTTGGTCGCGCAGACCGTTCGCGGCCGCGAGCCCTTCCCGCCACGAGCCGAGCACCGTGACCTTCACCGGCTCTTCCTCCGATCCGGACGACGCGAGGTCGTGGTCGCCGCGCGGCGCCGCGCGGGCGCCGGCTTGCGTGCCGCCGCGTCGTATTTCTGGCGGATGGCCGCCACCACGGCGTTGATCCAGATGCCTTCGTTGGCCTCCACCACGCCCTGCCCGCCGAGGCGCGGCATCTCGGTACTGCCGGCATGGTGCAGCGCCACGAGCTGCCAGTCCTGGTTGAACACCGGGCTCCCGGAACTCCCCGGCTCGGTGGGCGCGCGGTACTGGATCTTCGGATCGTGGACGTCGACGACCCGGTTGTCCTGCATCGAGATCGAGAGCGGGCCGCCCTGGGGATGGCCGATGACGTACACGCGATCGACATCGACCACGGGCAGCGTGATGGCGAGGGGGTACGGCGGATCGGCCGCCAGGCTGTCCTGCAGCCGCAGGAGCGTGGCGTCGAGCTCACCCGGAGGCGAGGTCCACAGCAGCTCCTTCACCTCGTACTTCTTCGCATCGTCGCGTCCCTGGAACGTGACGCGGACCTGGTCGGGCGGAAGGGCGCGGGGGCTTCCGTACTGCACCACGGGGTCGTCACTGACGACGTGCGCGTTGGTGAGGAGCAGCACTTCGCCGCCAAGCGTCGGGTGCAGGTCTTCGCCCCGCACCAGGAAGCCCGACCCGAACGCCTGGCCCCACTGCGTCTCGAAGCGCGCGACGGCTTCGCAGCGCCGGAGGCCCGTGCGATACCACTCGAGCGAGACGAAGCGCGTGTCGCCGAGGAGGGCCTCGGCCGCCATCCGCTCCTGCGACAGCGTCGAGGCGGCGCCGGCCGCCGGCGCCGGCATGAGCGCCACCCCGCCACCCTCGCGCTTCAGCAGCTCACTGTGCAGGATCGGGAGGATGGCGCTGCCGGGTGTGCCGGCCGGTGTCAGCTCCCAGACCTCCTCCATCTGCCGCAGCGTGCTCGCCAGCTCGAAGGCGTCGGCCGCGGGATCCGGCGCGTACACCGCGAGCCAGTCGAGCGCCTGCGGCAGCCGGTCGAGGGCCACACAGGCTTCGACGGCCGAGGCCCGATCCCAGACGGGCACGTCGCCCTGGGCCCGTGACTCGAGCGAATCGAGAATCGCGGCGGCGATGGCGCGCGCGTCGGGGTGCGTGTCGGCCGCGAGACCGTCGCGCGTGGCGCGGCACACGCAGGCCACGGTGTTGATGCCGTGCCACAGGTGCCGCTCGCGATCCATCTCGTACACGTCGTGGTAGGCGGCAATGGCCCGCTCGAGGTTTTTGCGGTTCGCCCGCGCGCGGGCCGCGCGCTCGGGTGTCCCCGGCGCCCTGGGGTTGACGGCGTCCACGTACGCCTGCTTGAAGGCGCGCCCGAGCAGGCCCCGCGCCTCGGCATGTTCGGCAGGATTGGCGAGCGGGCCCCCCGGAGCGGTGCTGCTGGCCAGCTGGGTGAGGAGGTTGATGGCGGCGCTCAGGTTGCCCTGGTCGATGAGCCCCTGCGCGAGCTGGCGCTGAATCTGCGGATCGTCCTGTCCCGACTGCACGGCGGCATCGGCCACCCGCACCATCAGGTCGAAGTAGCGCTTGTTGCGCAGCAAGCCGAGCGCCTTCTTCAGCGGCTTCACCGGCGCCGGCGATTCATCGTCCTGCATCCGCTCGACGAGTTCGTCGCACGCCGCCGCGACGCCGGAGCGGTCGAACGCGCCAGCCTTCTGCTGAATCGTGGCGACGAGATCGGCATAGTCCGCCATGGCTCCCCCTGTCAGGTGCGAGGTGGCACGG
>JAHDVQ010000346.1 GCA_023384595.1 Vicinamibacteraceae bacterium
TGCTCTTCGGCATCGAACCCCTCGACGTGCCGTCGTTCGTGGCCGGCGCGGCCGTACTGCTGGCGGTGGCCCTGCTGGCTTCCCTCATCCCCGCGCGACGGGCCGCGTCGAGCGATCCACTCGAGGCGCTTCGCCACCAATAGCGGCGCCGTACAATCGTGGCCTTGCGGTGTCCGGTGGGCACGAAAGGGGGCGCGCGATGACGTTGATCGAGTTGTTCAGGAACGAATTCGAGCACGAGGCGCGTACGACGCGCCGGCATCTCGAGCGGCTGGGCGACGAGCACTTCGCGTGGCGGCCCCACGCGAAGTCGTTCACGGCTGGCGGGCTCGCCTCGCACATCGTGACCTGCGTGGGCCTGGCCGAGCCGGTCCTGGGGAGCGAGGAACTGGATGTCGACCCTGCGGCCTTCCAGCCCTATCGCGCTGGCTCTGCCCGAGAGTTGCTCGAGGCGTTCGACGGCAAGGTGGCGCGGGGGCTCGAACTGCTGGCTGCCACGACCGATGAAGGCCTGGCCACGCCCTGGCGGCTCAAGTTCCGGGGTGTGCTCAAGTTCGAGCGGCCGCGGGCGGTCGTCTTCCGCGACTTCACGCTGAGTCACCTGATTCACCACCGGGGACAGTTCACCGTCTACCTGCGCCTGCTCGACATCCCGGTGCCGGCGACGTACGGCCCCACGGCAGACGAGAGCCGCTGACGCGACCGGGACGTCGGCACGGCCGCGCCATGCGGGCTCCCGGATCGGCAGCCACCGAGCCGAAAGCCCGCGACGCCGACACCGTGACTCGGACTACATGTCGCCGTACGGCATCGGCGGCACGATCCCGTTCAGGCGCGCGTACACCGTGAGCGCCCCGCGGTGGTGGGCGGTGTGGTCCGTGATGGCGCTGATGATCGCCAACCGCGGCAGCCCGCCCATGATGGGTCCCTCCGGCAGCGGGGCCAGCAGTTCCTCGTCGCTCTTCGTCCCGAGGACCGCCGAGGCGCCGGCCACCGACTTCTCGAACCACGCGCGCGCGGCGTCGAGCGACGTGACGGCCATGACCGGCTTGGCGTGTTCCTCGAAGTTCAGATCGAAGCCAGCCGGCGAGAAGGCGCCTTCGATGAACCAGTCGATGGTCTGCGCGGCGTGCGCGACCTGCTGCGCGACGGTCATCATCTCCGGCGCCGGCGCGTAGGCCGACAGCGACTCGGTGAGGTTGCGCGTCGAGCGGTTGAAGAATTCCTGGGCCGAAGACAACTCGGCGACGGCGGATTTGGCGAGGGTCATGAGTGGCTCCTTTCAGAGAGTGCGGGACGCATGTTCGCTCTTTGTTCGCCTCGTGTCAAGCGTTCCGGGCCGGCTGGCGTCGGTGCAGGGCGAGGCACGCCGAGGCCGACCGGAATCACACATAATCTGTCGGAAGATCTCTGAACGTTGCGTGGAGTTGCCGACATGACCCGTGTGTACCTTCCGCTGCTCTTGACCGTCTCGACGCTCGTGGGCGTCGTGGCTCACCACGCGTCCCCGGGCGCGCAGGGGGCGCAAAACGCGCAGGGGGCGCAAGACGCACAGGTCGTGCAGGGTGCGCAGGGCGGGCAGACCGCCGGCCAGGGCGGCGATCAGTTCCTCGACGGCGTCGGCGAGACGGCCCTCATCGCCCGCTACGTCTTCAACGGCAACGCCGAGGACTCGTCGCGCAACCAGCTGCATGCCGCGCTCCGAGGCACCGGCGCGGTGTTCGTCGAGGAGCAGGGGCGCCAGGTGGTGTTGCTGACCGGTGAGGGCAGTCACGTGGAGCTTCCCGGCCACGCGCTGGCCGGCGAAGATGCCGTGACGGTGGCCGGCTGGCTGTTCATTCCGACGCGTGCGTCGGGCCCGGTGTTCGACTTCGGCCAGGAACCGGCGGCGAGGCTCTCGGCGTTCGTCGACCGCGAAGGCTTCCGCGCCTCGGTCAGCGCCGGCGGCGAGGTGCGCGGCGAGACGCGGCCGGCGCCCATTGTCGAAAATCAGTGGTTGCACTTTGCCGTGGTCCTCGATCCGGCCAGCCGCGCGCTCACCGCCTACGTCGACGGCAAGGAGGTGGGGCAGGCGACGGGCGTGGAGGCGACGCTCGCGCAGCTCGTGCCCCAGGGTGGCGCGGCCAACCGTCTGTTCCTCGGCCGCACGCTGGACGAGGGCCGGCCGACGCTGCACGGGCGCCTGCGCGACGTGCGCCTCTACCGCGTCGCGCTCACCGGGGAAACGATCGCGACCATCCACCGGAACGCGCTGACGTCCGCGACCGGGCGCGGCCGCGGGCGCGGCACGCCGCCGCCGGAGATCTCGACGGCCAACATTC
>JAHDVQ010000347.1 GCA_023384595.1 Vicinamibacteraceae bacterium
ACGTACTCGACCAGCAGCGGGCAGGGGCGGTACTTCTCGCCCAGGCGCTCGTGGAGATGCTGCAGCACGGCCAGGCGGGTATCGAGCCCGACGAGGTCCACCAGTTCGAAGGGCCCCATGGGGTGATTCAGCCCGAGCTTGAGCGCGGTGTCGATGTCGCGCGCCGAGGCAATGCCCTCGGCCAACATGTAGAACGCCTCGTTCCCGATGAGCGCGTTGACGCGCGTCGTCACGAAGCCCGGCGACTCGAGGACGACGACCGACTCCTTCCCCATCGCGCTCGCGACGGCCGCGGCGGAGGTGACGATGGCCTCGGGTGTGTCGTGGGTGCGGACGATTTCGACCAGGCGCATGCGCGGCACGGGATTGAAGAAGTGCATGCCGACCAGCCGCGCGGGCGAGGCGAGCGCCGCCGCCATCTCGCTGATGGAGAGCGCCGAGGTGTTGGTGGCGAGCAGCGCCTCGCGCGACGCCAGGCGATCGACCCGCGCCCACAGATCGAGCTTGAGGGCCATCTGCTCGGGCACGGCCTCGATGACGCCGCCCGCGCCGTCCACTGCCTCGCCGAGATCCGTGGTCCAGCCGAGCCGGGCCCGCATCGCGTTGGCCTGGGCGCGGTCGAGCCGCTCCCGCGCCACCTCGCGTTCGAGGAGCGAGGCGACGCCTTCCTGCCCTCTGGCGAGCGCCGCCCGGCTCACGTCGTACACACGGGTCTCGAATCCACCCGCGGCGGCGGCGTAGGCAATCCCGTGTCCCATGGTGCCGGCCCCGAGGACGGCCAGGCGATCGAAGGGCAACGACACGGCCTACTCGTCCCGGCGGACGTACTCGAAGTCCACGGGCTGCCGATTGATTCCGCGCTGCGGCGGCGCGATCCAGTTGGCGAACTGCCCCGCCTCGTAGACCGGCGTCACCGTGAGGCTCTTGAGGAAGGCCTTGTCGGCGTCGGTCGGCAGCCACTCGTGGCGGCGCCGCTCGAATTCCTCGGGCCGGAGCAGCTGGCCCCACGGGTCGAACGGCAGGCCGGCGTAGATGCCGATCTTGCGATTGAAGCGGCGCGAGGGCACGTAGAGGCGATCCGAGAGCCCGGCGCGCTCGAGGATCTTGTTCCAGCGCGTGATGCCGGCCTCGCAGTCGCCGATGTACCAGTCGCGCAGCACCTCGTTCATGGCGTTGCGCATGGGCACCTTCCTCGTCACCCACTCCCCATCGTCGAGGGCCGAGACCTCGTAGGTCTGGTGGAGCGCGCGGTGGTCCTCGAAGGTGTCCTCGCGCGCGCGTCCCTTGAGGCCGTTGGCGAAGTAGGTCGCGGCGTTGGTCGAGATCTCGCTCCCGTGCAGGTCGACGCTCGCGCTGAACCAGAAGTTCAGGTGCCGCTGGATGAGCGGCAGGTCGATGCCGCCGAGGCGGCGCACGTCGCCCGAGAGGCCCGAGCCGGGGCTCTTCATCAGCTCCGCGGTGCGCTGCAGGATGCGCGCGACGCCCGTCTCGCCCACGAACAGGTGGTGCGCCTCCTCGGTGAGCATGAAGCGCGTGGTGCGCGACAGCGGGTCGAGCGCGCTCTCGGCGAGCGACATCAGCTGCGACTTGCCGTCGCGATCGGTGAACATCGCGAACATGAAGAAGTCGAGCCAGTTGTCGATGGGCTCGTTGAAGGCCTCGAGCATGCGCGGCTTGTCGTCGTGGCCGCTCGAGCGCTCGAGCATCTCCTCGGCCTCGTCGCGGCCGTCACGCCCGAAGTAGGTGTGCAGCAGGTACACCATCGCCCACAGGTGCCGCCCTTCCTCGACGTTCACCTGGAAGAGGTTCCGCAGGTCGTAGAGACTGGGGCACGAGTGTCCGAGCTGGCGCTGCTGCTCGACGCTCGCGGGCTCGGTGTCGCCCTGCAGCACGATGAGCCGCTTGAGGGGATTGCGGAACTCGCCGGGCACCTCCTGCCACGCGGGCTCGCCGAAGAAGTCACCGAAGCCGATCTTCCGGTCGCGCACGGGCGGCGCGAGGAAGATGCCCCAGCGGTACTCGGGCATCCGCACGTAGTCGTAGTGGCACCAGCCGTCGGGCTCCACGCTCACCGCGGTGCGCAGGTACACCTGGTGGTAGTGCTGGAACCCCTGCGGCCCCATGTCGTGCCACCACTCGATATAGCGCGGCTGCCAGTGCTCGAGCGCGCGCTGCAGCCGCTTGTTGCTCGAGAGGTCGACGTTGTTCGGTATCCGCTCGTGCGAGATCATTCGTGAACCTCGTAGCCTGGAGCTTGGAGCCCGGAGCCTGGAGCCCGGAGCCCGGAGCCTGGAGCCCGGAGCCCGGAGCCTGGAGCCCGG
>JAHDVQ010000076.1 GCA_023384595.1 Vicinamibacteraceae bacterium
CGGATTACACCCGGAGGATGCCGCTGTCAACTGCCGAGAGCAGGCTCCTGGCTCCAGGCTCCAGGCCCAAGGCCGTACAAACCAACGCCGGCTCCCCCATCGCGGAGAGAGCCGGCGTGCGGCGTGTTCGCCGGACAGGCCGCCATCGCGGCGTGTCGGTTGGCTATTCCTCGTCGGCCTTCTTCGCGGCCTTCGTCGCCTTGGTAGCCTTGGTAGCCTTGGTAGGCTTTGCCTTGGTAGCCTTGGTGGCCTTTGCGGGTTTGGCCTTCGCCTTGGGCTCGGCACTCTCGCCCTCGCCCTCGTCCTTCTTGCCGCGCAGGCGATCGGCCGCAGCGCGCAGCCGGCCGCCGACGGACTTCTTCTTCGGCGCGGCGCCCTCGGCGTCCGTGTCGGCCAGACGGGGATTGTATTCGCTCCCCACCAGCTCGATCTGCGCCATCTCGGCCGCGTCGCCGCGACGGAATCCGAGGCGCAGGATGCGCGTGTAGCCGCCCGGACGGCCCTGGAATCGCGGCGCGAGGTCGTCGAAGAGCTTCGCGACGACGGCCTTGTTCGGGATGTCCTCGAGCACCAGGCGCCGCGCGTGCACGGCGCGCGGCGTTTCGGCGCCGTCGGCGAGGCCGCGCTTGGCGGTCGTGATCAGGCGCTCGACGAAGGGCCGCAGCTCCTTGGCTTTTGGCACCGTCGTCTCGATGCGCTCGTGGCGGAGCAGCGCCTCCGCCTGGTTGCGGAGCAGGGCGATCCGGTGCTCGGTGACGCGCCCCAGTTTGCGGTAAGCGACTCGATGACGCATGGTGCCTTTACTCGCCTGCCTGCGCCGGGGCGGTGTCCAGCTTCATGCCGAGGCTGAGACCCATCGACGCCAGGATTTCCTTGATCTCGTTGAGCGACTTGCGCCCGAAGTTCTTGGTCTTGAGCATCTCGCCCTCGGACTTCTGCACCAGCTCGCGAATCGTGCGGATGTTCGCGTTCTTGAGGCAGTTGTACGAGCGTACCGAGAGCTCGAGCTCCTCGACGCTCTTGTCGAGGTGCTCGTTCGACCCGGAGACCTCGGCCACCACCGTCTCGCCGGTCTCGTCCTCGTCCTCGTCGGCGGTGACGAAGATGGCGAGGTGGCGCTGCAGGGTCTTGGCCGATTCCGAGAGCGCGTCCTCGGGCGTGACGGCACCGTTGGTGTAGACCTCGAGCGTGAGCTTGTCGAAGTCGGTTTCCTGGCCCACGCGTGCCGCCTCGACGAGGTAGTTCACCTTCTTGACGGGCGAGTGCACCGAGTCGATCGGGATCCAGCCGATGCCGAGATCCGGGTCGAAGTTGCGGTCGGCCGACACGTAGCCGCGGTTCACCTTGATGCGCAGCTCCATGTGGAGGTGGCCCTCGGTGATGGTCGCGATGTGCGCATCGGGGTCGAGGATCTCGAGATCCGCGTCGGCCTCGATGGCGCGCGCCGTGACCTTGCCCGGCTTGTCGACGCGGAGGACGACGGTCTTCTCCTCGGCGGCGTGCATCTTCACCGGAATCTGCTTCAGGTTGAGGATGATGTCGGTCGCATCCTCGACCACGCCGGGAATCGGCGAGAACTCGTGCAGCACACCGTCGATCTTGACGGCCGTGACCGCGGCGCCCTCGATCGAGGAGAGGAGCACGCGCCGGAGCGCGTTGCCGATCGTGGTGCCGAAGCCGCGCTCGAAGGGCTGGGCGAAGAACCGTCCGAAGGTGTCGGACGAGGTCTCGCGCTCGAATTCGAGGCGGTTCGGGAGCTGCAATCCTTTCCAGAGCATCGACAGAGTCCTTTCGTGTGTCGGGCGCCCGCGGGCCCCGTCACCCTGGACCGCCAGCCGCCTCGCGCCACCCGGCGCGCGCGGCCGCCGGTCCGCTTACTTCGAGTAGAGCTCGACGATGAGCTGCTCCTGCACGGGCAGGTTGATCTGCTCGCGCGTCGGCAGCGACACCACGCGGCCCGCCATCTTCTCGCCCTCGAGGGCGAGCCAGTCGGGAATACCGCGGCCCTTCACTTCTTCCATGGCGTGCACGATGGACGCGTTCTTCGCGCTCGCGCCGCGCACGCTCACGACGTCGCCCGTGCGAACCGAGAACGACGGGATGTCGACCTTCTTCCCGTTGACCAGGAAGTGCCCGTGCCGCACGAGCTGCCGCGCCTGCGCGCGCGAGGTCGAGAAGCCGAGCCGGTAGACGACGTTGTCGAGGCGCCGCTCGAGCAGCTGCAGCAGGGTCTCGCCCGTGATGCCGCGCGTGCGGTCGGCCACCTCGAAGTAGCGCCGGAACTGGTTTTCGAGCACGCCGTAGATGCGCTTGACCTTCTGCTTCTCGCGCAGCTGCAGGCCGTAGCCCGTGAGCTTCTGCTTGCGAGCCTTGCCGTGCTGCCCGGGCACGAGGTTGCGCTTCTCGATGGCGCACTTCTCGGTGTAGCAGCGCTCCCCCTTGAGGAAGAGCTTCATGCCCTCGCGACGGCACAGCCGGCACACGGGACCGATGTATCGAGCCATTCCCTTACGTCTCCCCTTACACGCGCCGCCGCTTCGGCGGCCGGCACCCATTGTGCGGAATCGGCGTCACGTCGCGAATCGACTTCACCTCGATGCCGACGTTCTGCAGCGCGCGCACGGCCGACTCGCGGCCCGCGCCCGGGCCCTTCACCCGCACCTCGAGGCTGCGCATGCCGACGGCCTTGGCGGCGTTGCCCGCGTTCATGGCCGCCTGCGTCGCGGCGAACGGCGTACCCTTGCGCGAGCCCTTGAACCCGATGGCGCCGGCGCTCGACCAGGAGACGACGTTCCCCTCGGTGTCGGTGATCGTGATCACCGTGTTGTTGAACGACGCCGCGATGTGGGCGAAGCCCGAGTGGACGACCTTCTTCTCGCCCCGCTTCTTGTAGACCTTCTTGCGCTTGTCTTCTGCCTTTGCCATCGGTTACACCGTCTTCTTCCGGGCCACCGCGCCCTTGCGCGGCCCCTTGCGCGTGCGCGCGTTCGTGCGGGTGCGCTGGCCGCGTGCCGGCAGCGACCGGCGGTGCCTCAGCCCGCGATAGCAGCCGATCTCCATCAGCCGCTTGATGTTCATGGAGATCTCCTTGCGGAGATCGCCCTCGACGCCGCCCGCCTCTTCGATCGCCCGCGAGATCTTCCGGACGTCGTCGTCGGTCAGGTCCTTCACCCGGACGTCCGGGCTCACGCCGGCCGCCGCGAGGAGGTCGGCCGAGCGCTTGCGGCCGATGCCGTAGATGTAGGTCAGCCCCACTTCGATCCGCTTGGTGCGCGGGAGGTCAACGCCTGCGATACGTGCCATGGTCCTTCTGTCCTGGAGCGCCTAGCCCTGGCGCTGCTTGTGCTTGGGGTTGACGCAGATCACGCGCACGACGCCCTGCCGCCGCACGATCTTGCACTTGTCACACATCCGCTTGACCGACGCTCTGACCTTCATCGTTCCTACGTCCTTCCATCCGGCTCGAGGCGGCGCACGATGCGCCCGCGCCCGAGATCGGCCGGAGAGAGCTGCACGAGCACGCGATCGCCGACGAGCACGCGCACGTAGTTGCGGTTCGGCCCGCCCCCGTAGTGGGCGACGACGAACCGTGGCCCGTCGAGCGCGACGCGCACGAGCGCGTGCGGCAGCAGCTCGACGACCCGCCCTTCCACTTCCACCGGCGGCGCCGGCATCCGCCCCCTACGCGCCCCCGGCCGCCGCGCGTGGCGAGGCCGCCTCGCGCTCGGCCCGCGGCAGCGTCAGCACCCTCGGCCCGTCGGTCGCAATCGCCACCGTGTGCTCGAAGTGCGCCGACAGCGACCCGTCGCGCGTGACCGCCGTCCACCCGTCGCCCAGCACCTCGACGCCCGCCTCGCCCATGTTCACCATGGGCTCGATGCAGAGCGTCATGCCCTCCACGAGCCGCGCCCCACGGCCCGGCCGCCCGTAGTTGGGCACCTGCGGCTCCTCGTGGAGCGAACGGCCGACCCCATGGCCGACGAACTCGCGCACCACCGAGAAGCCGTGCGCCTCGACCACCGTCTGCACCGCGTGCCCGATATCCGACACCCGGCCGCCCGCCTTGGCCTCCGCGATGCCGGCCCACAGGGCCTCGCGCGTGACCTCGAGCAGCCGCACCGTCGCCGGCGCCACGCGGCCCACCGGCACCGTCACCGCCGAATCGCCGTAGAACCCGCCGAGCTTCACGCCCATGTCGATCGACACGATGTCGCCTTCGACGAGCGGGCGCGCCCGCGACGGGATGCCGTGCACCACCTCAGCGTTCACCGAGGTGCAGAGCGTCGCGGGATACCCGCGATAGCCCTTGAACGCCGGCTCGGCCCCCGCCTCGCGCACCAGCCGCTCGGCGTATTCATCGAGGTCGGCGGTCGTCGCACCGGGCTCCACCCGCGCCGAGACGGCCTCCAGGATGTCGGCTACCAGCGCGTTGGCCGCCGCCATGCGGGCCAACTCCTCGGGCGACTTGCAGTGAATCACGCCCGCTCCACCCTGGCCCGCACCGGCGCCATCGAGTCGATGGCCGCCCGCATGGCCGCGTGCACCTCGTCGGGCGGCCGGTTGCCGTCGATCTCGAAGAACGTCGGCCGCGCCTGGTAAAAGGCCACGAGCGGCGTCGTCTGGCGCTCGAACACGTCGAGCCGCTCCTGCACGATCGCCACGTCGTCGTCGGCCCGCTGGACCAACGCGCCCCCGCACCGGGGGCAGCGCGCGTCGGCCGGCGCCCCCGGCGCCGCGTTCGCCCCGCAGTCGGCGCACACCCGCCGCATGGTGAGACGCGCCACGAGCACGTCACGCGGCACCACCATGTGCACCACCGCCACCGGGCCCCGGCCGTCGAGCAGGCGATCGAGCGCCTCGGCCTGCGCTACGGTCCGCGGGAACCCGTCGAGCACGAACCCCTCGGCCGCGTCGGGACGCTCGACCCGTTCCTTCACGATGCCGATCATCACGTCGTCGCTCACGAGCTGGCCGGCATCCATCCGCTTGCGTGCCAGCCGGCCGAGCTCGGTGCCCGTCTTGATGGCCTCGCGGAGGATGTCGCCCGTCGAGATCTTCGGAATCCCGTGGAGCGACGCCAGCCGCTCGGCCTGCGTGCCCTTTCCCGCCCCCGGGGGCCCGAGCATGATCACGTTGCACGCCACGATCGTGTCTCCTTGGGGGGCTCGCACTTTCGTGAACGCCTCGCCTCCGGTCGGGCCGCGGTTACCCGCGCCGCCCCCGGATGCGCGTCTTCTTCATGAACCCATCGTAGTGGCGCATGATGAGCTGCGACTCGATCTGCTGGACCGTGTCCATCGCCACGCCCACGACGATCAGGAGCGACGTGCCGCCGAAGTAGAACGTCAGCCCCATGCCCTCGGTGACGAACCGGGGCAGGGCGGCATCGAGCGTCTCGCCGATGAACGGAATCGGCGCGACCTTGAAGCCCGCAATCAGGAACTCCGGCAGAATCGCCACCAGCGCCAGGTAGATGGCGCCCACGAGCGTGATGCGCGTGAGGATCGTGTCGATGTGCTCCGCCGTCCGCTTCCCCGGGCGGATGCCCGGGATGAACCCGCCGTACTTGCGCATGTTCTCGGCCACGTCATCCGGGTTGAAGATGATGGCCGTGTAGAAGTACGCGAAGAACACGATGAGCACGATGTACAGCAGGTTGTAGAGCGGCATGCCCCACGCCAGCTGCTGCACGACGGTGTCGAGCCAGCCGCCCGGCTCCGCCGCGCCCGCGAAGGTGGCCGGGAAGGCCAGCAGCGAGCTCGCGAAGATGACGGGGATGACGCCGCCCGTATTGACCTTCAGCGGCAGGTGCGTGCTCGACCCGCCGTACATCCGCCGCCCCACCACGCGCTTGGCGTATTGCACCGTGACGCGGCGCTGGCCCCGCTCGATGAACACGATGGCGCCGATGACGAGCACCATCATGAGCAGCAGGAACACCAGGCGCAGCGGCCCCATCTGGCCGGTCCGGAGCTGGTCGAGCGTGGTGACCACCGCGCTCGGCAGCCCGACGACGATGCCGGCGAAGATGATGAGCGACATGCCGTTGCCGATGCCGCGCTCGGTGATCTGCTCGCCGAGCCACATGATGAACATCGTGCCCGTCGTGAGCGTGAGCACCGTCAGCAGGCGGAAGCCCCATCCCGGCTCGTAGACCAGTGGCAGGCCGCCGACGATGTTGGTCTGCCGCTCGAGGAAGAGCGCGATCGTGAAGGCCTGGACCACCGACAGCAGCAGCGTGCCGTAGCGCGTGTACTGCGTGATCTTCCGGCGCCCCAGTTCGCCCTCCTTCGAGAGCCGCTCGAGATAGGGCCAGACCACGGTGAGCAGCTGGAGGATGATCGAGGCGCTGATGTAGGGCATGATGCCCAGCGCGAAGATCGTCACCCGCGACAGGTTGCCGCCCGAGAACATGTCGTAGAGGCCGAACATCGTGTTCTGCATCTGGCGCGCCAGCTCGGCGAGCGCCGCAGAGTTCACGCCCGGCGTGGGGATGTGGTTCCCCACGCGGTAGACGGCCAGCAGCCCCAGCGTGAACAGCACGCGGTTGCGCAGCTCGGTGACGGCGAAGATGTTTCTCAGGCTCTCGATCATCCTACGCCTCTGCCGCCACGAGCGCCTCCGCGGCGCCGCCGGCCGCCGCGATCTTCTGCGCCGCCGTCTCGCTGAACTTGTGCACCTTCACGGTGAGCGCCTTCGTGAGGTCGCCCCGGCCGAGCACCTTCACGAGCGCGCGCTTGGGCACGAGGCCGTGGTCGCGGAGCGACTCGGCGGTGACCTCGGCGCCCGCCTCGAAGTACTTGTCGAGCTGATCGAGGTTGACGACCGCGTACTCGACCCGGAACGGGTTGAAGAAGCCGCGCTTGGGCATGCGCCGGTGCAGCGGCATCTGGCCGCCCTCGAAGCCGCGCTTCTGCGTGTAGCCCGAACGCGACTGGGCGCCCTTGTGCCCGCGGCCGGCGGTCTTGCCGGTGCCCGAGCCGTGGCCCCGGCCGACGCGCTTGCGGTCCTTGGTGGCGCCCTTCGGCGGACGGAGATTGCTCAAACTCATCGCCCTACAGCTCCTCCACCGTCACCAGGTGGCGCACCTTGTGGATCATCCCGCGCATCGCCGGGTGATCGACGACCTCGACCGAGTGGTGCAGCCGGCGCAGCCCGAGGCCGCGGACCGTCTCGGCCTGCGTCTTGTTGTAGCCAATCGCGCTACGGACGAGGGTGACCTTCAGCCTGCGCCCCGCCGCCTTCTGTGTCGTCTCTGCCATGGTCGTAGTCCTACGCGCCCGCGGCCGCGCCCGCGTCGGCGGCGGCCGCCGCCCCGCCGAGCTCCTCGAGGCTCTTGCCGCGCAGCCGTGCCACCGTGACCGGGTCCTTCAGCTCGCGGAGCCCCGTGAAGGTGGCCCGCACGACGTTCTGCGCGTTGTCCGATCCCAGCGACTTGGTCAGGATGTTCGTGATCCCCGCCGACTCGACGACCGCGCGCACGGCCCCGCCCGCGATGATGCCCGTGCCGTCGGGCGCGGGCTTGAGCAGCACCGACCCGGCGCCGAAGCGGCCGACGATGGGGTGCGGGATCGTCGATCCCTGGAGCGGCACACGGATGAGCGCCTTCTTGGCCGCCTCGATGCCCTTCTTGATGGCCGACGGCACTTCCTTCGCCTTGCCGATGCCGTAGCCGACATGGCCGTGCCCGTCGCCGACGACGACCAGGGCGCTGAAGCTCAGGTTCTTGCCGCCCTTGACCACCTTGGTGACGCGGTTGATCGAGACCACCGTGTCCTTGAGGTCGAGCTGCGACGGGTCGATTTTCTCGCGGTTCTCGTACATAGCTAGAATTCCAGTCCCGCCTCGCGCGCCGCCTCGGCCACCGCGCGCACGCGCCCGTGGTAGAGGAAGCCGCCGCGATCGAACACCACGTGCTTGATGCCCTTCTCGAGCAGCCGCTCGGCGGCGGCCCGGCCCACCGCCTTCGCGCCCGCCGTGTTGCTGCCCCGCGCCCCGCTCTCGAGCGCGCCCTTGATGGTGGGCTCGAGGCTCGAGGCCGACACCATCGTCCGGCCCGTGAGGTCGTCGATGGCCTGGACGTAGATGTGCGCCTCGCTGCGGAACACCGCCAGGCGCGGGCGCTCGGCGGTGCCCGTCACCTTCTTGCGCTGGCGCAGGTGAATGCGCTCGCGGCGATCGGTCTTGGTCTTGATCCTCATGCTGTCCTCGCCCGGCTTACTTCGCCCCGGTCTTGCCGGCCTTCTTCTTCAGGACCTCGCCCGTGTAGCGCACGCCCTTCTGCTTGTAGGGGTCGGGCTTGCGCATCTGGCGGATGTTGGCGGCCACCTGGCCGACGAGCTGTCTGTCGATGCCCGTCACCGTGACGTGCGTCTGGCGGTCGACCGCGATGTCGATGCCCGAGGGGATGTCGAACACGATCGGGTGCGAGTAGCCGAGCGCGAAGACCACCTGGCGGCCCTTGAGCTCGGCGCGGTACCCGACGCCGACGATGTCGAGCTCCTTCTTGAACCCGTCGGTGACGCCCGTCACCGCGTTGGCGACGAGGCTGCGGGCGAGCCCCCAGAACTTCGCCTGGCTGGGGCTCTCGTCGACGAGCGCCGCGCGCAGCTCGCCGTCGGCGAGCTCGAAGCGCACGCCCGGCGGGAGGGGCTGCATGAGGGTGCCCTTCGGGCCCTGCACCTCGACGGCCGTGTCGCCCACGTTGACCTTCACGCCCTTGGGCAGCGGGATCGGCTTCTTTCCAATACGAGACATGGCATCAGTTCCCCGCGTCGGCGCGTCGCGGCCCGGCCGCGGCGCGCCAGACGCCCGTTACCACACGTTGCAGAGCACCTCGCCGCCGACGCCGGCCCTGACGGCCTCGCGGCCCGTCATCACCCCGCGCGAGGTGGTGAGGATGCTCGTGCCGAGGCCGCCGAGCACGATGGGCACGTCGGCGCGGCCGAAGTACACGCGGCGCCCCGGCCGGCTCACGCGCTCGATGCCCGAGATGACGCGCTCGCCGCGCGGCCCGTACTTGAGCGAGATGCGGATGACCTTGGTCGTGGCTCCACCCTCGGTCTCGCGTTCGACGACCTTGTAGCCCGCGATGTAGCCCTCGGCTTCGAGGATGCGCGCGATCTCGACCTTGAGGGTCGAGGCCGGCACGTCGACGCGCGTATGGCGCGCCGCGGCGGCGTTGCGGATCCGCGTGAGCATATCGGCGATCGGATCAGTCATGACCTTCAGCTCTCAAACCTGTTCGTTACCCTGCCCGGCCCGGCCCCGGAAGGCCGCCGGCCGGCTACCAGCTGCTCTTGGTGACGCCGGCGATGTCGCCCTGCAGCGCCAGCTGGCGGAAGCAGAGGCGGCACAGCGCGAACTTCCGGAGATACGCCCGCGGGCGGCCGCAGCGCTGACAGCGGTTGCGGTGCCGGCACGAGTACTTGAGCGACTTCTGCTCCCTGGCTTTCTTGGCGGTGGTGGCCATCGGCGTCCTGTCCTAGTTGGTCCGGAACGGCACGCCGAGCAGCTGGAGCAGCCGGCGCGCCTCCTCGTCGGTCTTCGCGGTGGTGACCATCGAGATGTTCATCCCGCGGGCCTTGTCCACCTTCATCACGTCGATCTCGGGGAAGATCAGCTGATCGCGGAGGCCGAGGGTGTAGTTGCCGCGGCCGTCGAAGCCGCGCCCCGACACGCCCCGGAAGTCGCGCACGCGCGGCAGCGCGATCGCGATCAGGCGGTCGAGGAACTCGTACATCCGCTCGCCGCGCAGCGTGACCATCGTCCCGATGGGCATGCCCTGGCGGACCTTGAAGGCCGCGATGGACTTCTTCGCGCGCGTGGTCGCCGGCTTCTGGCCGGTGATGCGCCCGAGGTCCTCGGCGCCGGTGTCGATGATCTTCGCGTTCTGCGTCGCGTCGCCGAGGCCCATGTTCACGACGATCTTCGTGAGCTTGGGCACGGCCATGACGTTCGCGTAGCCGAACTCCTTGCGGAGCGCCGGCACGATCTCCTGCTGGTAGCGTTCCCTGAGACGGTTCATTTCTCGATCACCGCGCCGCTCGAGCGGCTGATGCGCACCTTCCGCCCGTCGTCGAGCCGCTTGTGGCCCACGCGCGTGGGCTTCCCCGACTCGGGACAGACGAGCATGACGTTGCTCGCGTGAATGGGAGCCTCGCGCTCGACGATGCCCCCCTTGATGTTGCGCTGCGGGTTGGGCCGGGTGTGACGCTTGATGACGTTCACCCCTTCGACCGTCAGCCGGTTCTTCGCGGCGTCGACCGTGAGCACGCGCCCGCGCTTGCCGCGGTCGCGGCCGCCGATGACGACGACCTCGTCGTTCTTGCGGATGGATATGGCTCGTGGCATGTCAGTCCCTCGTCGGCGGCCGGCCGGCGCGCGTCAGAGCACCTCCGGCGCGAGCGAGATGATCTTCATGAACTTCCGCTCGCGCAGTTCGCGGGCGACCGGGCCGAACACGCGCGTGCCCACCGGCTCGCCGTCGTCCTTGACGATGACGGCGGCGTTGCGGTCGAAGCGGATGTAGCTGCCGTCGCGGCGCCGCTGCTCCTTGCGCGTGCGGACGATGACCGCCTTCACGACCTGGCCCTTCTTGACGTTGCCGTCGGGCGTGGCCTCCTTCACCGAGGCCGTCACGATGTCGCCGAGCCGCGCGTAGCGCCCGGTCGATCCGCCGATCGGGTTGATGACCGAGAGCTTCCTCGCGCCGGAGTTGTCGGCCACGTCGAGGATGGAACGCATCTGAATCATGGTCGGACTCCTAGATCTCCGGGGCCTGTTCGACCACGCGCGTCACGACCCAGCGCTTGCGGCGGCTGAGCGGGCGCGACTCCACGATGGCGACCTTGTCGCCCACCCGGGCGCTGTTCGCCTCGTCGTGCGCCATGAACTTCGACGTCAGCCGCTGGATCTTGCCGTAGACGCCGTGGCGCACCTTGCGCTCGACGGCGACGACGACGCTCTTGTCCATCTTGTTGCTGACGACTACGCCAAATACTTCCGCTTTCGGCATGGTTGCTCTCTCTGTGCCCTAGCGGGCCTTCTCGCCGAGCACGGTCTTCACCCGCGCCAGGTCGCGCCGCACGGTGCGGAGCGCGATCGGGCCCTCGAGGGCGCCCATCGCCTTCTGCACGCGCATCCGGAACAGCTGCTCCTCGAGCTCCGTCTCCTTCGCGCGCAGGTCGTCGAGCGTCAGCTCGCGCAGGTCGCTCGCCTTGATCGCCTTCATTGCGCCCTCTCCAGTGCGAACCGCGTCGCGAACTTGGTCAGGATGGGGAGCTTCGCCGCGGCCAGCTGCATGGCGCGCCGGGCCTCGGCCTCGGGCACCCCCTCCATCTCGAACAGGATGCGCCCCGGCTTGATCACGGCCACCCACTGCTCTGGCGCGCCCTTGCCCTTGCCCATGCGCGTCTCGAGCGGCTTCTTGGTGATCGGCTTGTCGGGGAACACCCGGATCCAGATCTTGCCGCCGCGCTTGGTGAACCGCGTCATCGCGACGCGCGCCGCCTCGATCTGCCGATCCGTGAGCCAGCAGGGCTCGAGCGCCTTCAGGCCGTAATCGCCGAAGGACACCTCGGAGCCGCGCCACGCCTTGCCGGCCATGCGCCCGCGCTGCTGCTTCCGGTACTTGACCTTCTTCGGCATCAACATGATGCGTGTCCTCTCACTCGTCGCGCCGCGCGGCTACGCGCGCGCGCCCGCCTGGCGCCGCGGCGCCCGGTACTCGTCCTCGCGGCCGCGCAGCGGCACGATGCGCTCGCCCTTGTACATCCACACCTTGACGCCGATGGCGCCGTAGGTCGTGAACGCCTCGGCAAAGCCGTAGTCGATGTCGGACCGGAGCGTCTGCAGCGGAAGCTGCCCGTGCAGGTACCACTCCGACCGCGCGATCTCGGCCCCGTTCAGCCGGCCCGAGACACGGACCTTGATCCCCCGCGCGCCGAAACGCAGCGCCGACTCGACGGCCTTGCGCATCGCCCGCCGGAACGCCACGCGCTTCTCGAGCTGCACGGCGACCGATTCGGCGATGAGCTGCGCGTCGAGCTCCGGCTTCTGGATCTCCTGGATGTTGATGAACACATCCCGGCTGGTCCGCTTCTGGATCTCCTGCTTCAGCTTGTCGACCTCCGTGCCCTTCCGGCCGATGATGATGCCCGGCCGCGAGGTGTGGATGTCGATCTTCAGCTTGTTGGCCGCCCGCTCGATCTCGATCTTCGAGACGCCGGCGTGCTGGAACCGCCGCTTCAGCGTGTCGCGCAGCTTCAGATCCTCGTGGAGGAGCTTCGCGTACTCGCGATCGGCGAACCAGCGCGAACGCCAGGTCTTGTTGAACCCGAGCCGGAACCCGTAGGGATGAACCTTCTGTCCCATGAACCTCGTCCCTCGTCTGCCTTACGCCCGGGCGGCCTTCGCGGCCTTCCCCTTCGTAGCCTTCGTAGCCTTCGTCGCCTTCGTCGCCCTGGTAGCCTTCGTCGTCTTGGTCGCCCTCGTCGCCCTCGCGGCCTTTGCGGCCTTCGGGGCCTGGCTCTCGACGACCTTGACCGTGAGATGCGTCGTCCGCTTCACGATGCGGAACGCCCGGCCCATCGGCGCCGGCCGCACGCGCTTCTGCGACGGTCCCTGGTCGGCATAGCACGCTGCCACGACCAGCGAGTCCTCGTCGCCGCCGAAGCCCTCCTTCTGGCGGGCGTTGGCGACGGCCGACTGCAGCACCTTCTCGACGTCGCGCGCCACCGCCTTGCGCGTGAACTTCAGCGTCGCGAGCGCCTGCGGCA
Source organism: Vicinamibacteraceae bacterium (assembly GCA_023384595.1). Lineage (GTDB taxonomy): Bacteria > Acidobacteriota > Vicinamibacteria > Vicinamibacterales > JAFNAJ01 > JAHDVQ01. Next base: position 12,780 of record JAHDVQ010000076.1, read on the forward strand.
CGGCCTTGCCCCGGATCAGATCGAGCACGAGTCCGGCCTTCTGCGCCGACGTGCGGACGTAGCGCGCGGTTGCCTGTGCCTCCACCATCGCTAGCTCCCCTTGCCGGACGAGGCGGCCTTGTCGGTCTTCGACGTGTGCCCCCGGAACGAGCGCGTGGGGGCGAATTCGCCGAGCTTGTGCCCCACCATGTTCTCGGTGACGTAGACCGGGATGAACTTCTTGCCGTTGTGCACCGCGAGGGTGTGCCCGAGCATCTCGGGCGTCACCGTCGAACGGCGCGACCAGGTCTTGATGACCTTCCGTTCGCCGGCCCCGTTCATCTCCTCGACCTTCTCGAGGAGCGACGTCTCGACAAACGGTCCCTTCTTCAGCGATCTGCTCATAACGTATGACCCGTCCCGCCCGCTACTTCTGCCGGCGGCTGACGATGAAGCGGTCGGTCTGCTTCCGGTTGCGCGTCTTGTAGCCCTTGGTCGGCATGCCCCACGGCGAGACCGGGTGGCGTCCGCCCGCCGTCTTGCCCTCGCCGCCGCCCAGGGGGTGATCCACGGGGTTCATCGCGACGCCCCGCACGTGGGGCCGCCGCCCCAGCCACCGGCTGCGCCCGGCCTTCCCCACCGAGACGTTCTCGTGATCGAGGTTGCCCACCTGGCCGACGGTCGCCATGCAGTCCATGTGGACCAGGCGCACCTCGGACGAGGGCATCTTCAACGTCGCGTAGTCGCCTTCCTTCGCGACGACCTGCACCGAGGCGCCGGCGCTCCGCGCGAGCTGGCCGCCCTTGCCCGGCTTCAGCTCCACGTTGTGGACCTGGGTGCCGAGCGGGATGTTGCGCAGCGGCAGCGCGTTGCCCGGCAGGATGTCCACGCCCGGACCCGCCACGATCGTGTGCCCCACCTTCAGCCCGTGCGGGTGGAGGATGTAGCGCTTCTCGCCGTCGGCGTAGGTGACCAGCGCGATGCGCGCCGAGCGGTTCGGGTCGTACTCGATGGTCGTCACCTTCGCCGGGATCTCGAGCTTGTCGCGCTTGAAGTCGATGATGCGGTAGGCGCGCTTGTGCCCGCCGCCGCGCCACCACGACGTCAGCTCGCCCGTGCTGTTGCGTCCGCCCGACTTGCGGAGCGGCTCGGTGAGCGGCTTGTACGGCTCGTGCGCCGTGATCTCGTCGAAGGTCTGCACGGTCTGGAACCGGCGGCCCGGCGAGGTCGGCTTGTACTTGCGAATCGGCATGACTTCCGTCCTGTCCCTGGTGAGGCGGTTACGCGCCCTCGGCGAACTCGGGCATCTTCTCGCCGTCGCGCAGACGCACCGTGGCCTTCTTCCAGTCGGGCCGCTGTCCGAAGAACCGGCCCTGTCGCTTCACCTTCCCGTGCGCGATGGCCGTCCGCACCTCGGCCACCTTCGTGCCGAAGAGCGCCTCGACGGCGCGCTTGATGTCGACCTTCGTCGCGCGGCGGTCGACCTCGAGCACGATGGTGTTGACCGTCTCGCGGAGCACCGTCGACTTCTCGGTCACGATCGGACGGCGAATGACCTGCGTGAGCTTCATCGCTCCTGCTCCTTCCGGCCGGTCCGGCCGAGCGCCTCGGCGAGCCGCTCGACGGCGGCCCGCGTCGCGACGATCGTCTGGGCGTCCATCACGTCGCGTGCCGTCACCTGACTCGAGGGCACCAGCTTCACCCGCGCGAGGTTGCGGACGGCGCGCGCGAAGTCGTCGCCCGGCGCCGCATCGATGACGAGCGTCTTGCCCCCGGCCCCGAGGCCCTTGAGGAACGCCGCCGCCTGCTTCGTCTTCGCCTCGGACACGCCGAGCTCGTCGACCACCGTGATCGCCCCGTCGCGGAAGCGGGCCGTCAGCGCCGATCGCAGCGCGCCCCGCTCCATCTTCTTCGGCAGGTGGAACCCGTAGTCGCGCGGCTGCGGCCCGAAGACCGTGCCGCCCTTGCGCCACAGGGGGTTGCGTGCCTCGCCCACGCGGGCGCGGCCCGTGCCCTTCTGGCGCCACGGCTTCTTGCCGGTGCCGCTGACCGCCGCGCGGTTCTTCGTCGCGTGCGTGCCGCGGCGCGCCTCGGCCTGCTCGTGCACGACCGACTGCCAGATGAGCTCGCGCTTGACGACGCCCCCGAAGACGGCGTCGCCGATCTCGAGGCTCGCCACCTTCTCCTTCTGTGCGTTCACCACATCGATCTGCATGGCTTCGAATCCCTACTTCCTGCCGCCCTTGCCCGGCTTCTCGGGCTGGGGCTGCGGTTCGGGCTTGGCCGCGACCGCCTTGCGGACAAGGACGACGCCGCCGGGCTTGCCTGGCACCGCGCCGCGCACGACGAGCAGGTGGTTCTCGACGTCCACCTTCACGACCTTCAGGTTCCGCGTCGTCACGCGATCGACGCCCATGTGGCCCGCGGCGCGCATGCCCTTGATGACGCGCGACGGATACGACGAGGCGCCAATCGAGCCGGGCGCCCGGTGGAACATGGAGCCGTGCGTCGCCCGGCCGCCGCCGAAGTGGTGGCGCTTGACGACGCCCTGGAAGCCGTGACCCTTGCTGGTGCCGACGACGTCCACCATCTCGCCGTCGCGGAAGACGTCGGCGAGCACCTGCGTGCCGGGCGACGGCGCCTCGGTCCCGCTGGCGAGCGGCACCTCGCGCCGCACGCGCGTCGGCGGCACGCCGGCCTTCTTGAAGTGCCCGGCTGTCGGCTTGTCGGCCTTCGCGGGCTTCTCCTCGACGAGCCCGAGCTGCACGGCCTCGTAGCCGTCGCGGTCGGCGGTCTTGGTCTGCACGACGACGCAGGGGCCGGCCTTGATGACGGTGACCGGGATGACCACGCCGTCCTTGTCGAACACCTGGCTCATCCCGAGCTTCTTGCCGATGATCGCTGTCACCATGGCGCGCCTACTTGCTGTGTTCCTTGCCGAACGCCTTGATCTCGACGTCGACGCCGGCCGGCAGGTCGAGCTTCATGAGGGCGTCGACGGTCTGCGGCGTGGGCTCGAAGATGTCGATGAGCCGCTTGTGCGTCCGGACCTCGAACTGCTCGCGCGACTTCTTGTCGACGTGCGGCGAGCGGTTCACCGTCCACTTGTTGATCTCGGTCGGGAGCGGAATCGGCCCGGCGAGGCGTGCGCCGGTGCGCTTGGCCGTGTCGACGATCTCGCTGGTCGACTGGTCGAGCACCCGGTAGTCGTACGCCTTCAGGCGAATCCGGATCTTCTCGCTGAATGTCGTGGACATCTCTCTGCCCTTCTCGCCCTCGCGCCGGACCCTAGCGGCCCTGGACCCTCGCGACGACTTCTTCGCTCACGTTCTGCGGCGCCTGCTCGTAGCGCTCGAAATGCATCGAGTAGGTGGCACGCCCCTGGGTGCGCGACCGCAGGTCGGTCGCGTAGCCGAACATCTCGGAGAGCGGCACGCGGGCGGTGACGATCTGCGTGCCGCCGCGGGCCTCCATCGACTGGATGCGCCCGCGCCGGCTGTTGATGTCGCCCATGATGTCGCCCATGTACTCCTCGGGCACCACCACCTCGACGCGCATCACCGGCTCGAGCAGCACGGGCGCGGCCTTCTTGGCCGCGTCCTGGAACGCCATCGACCCCGCCACCTTGAAGGGCATCTCCGAGGAGTCGACCTCGTGGTACGAGCCGTCGTAGAGCTCCACCTGCAGGTCGTCGACCGGGTAGCCCGCGAGCACGCCGCGCGTCATCGCTTCGCGGATGCCCTCTTCGATGGGCTTGATGTACTCGCGCGGGATCACGCCGCCCACGATGGCGTTGACGAACGCGAAGCCCTCGCCCGGCTCGCGCGGCGCGATGCGGATCTTCGCATGCCCGTACTGGCCGCGGCCGCCGGTCTGCTTGATGTAGCGTCCCTCGCCGTCCGACGGACGCGTCAGCGTCTCCTTGTAGGCCACCTGCGGCTTGCCGACGCTCGCCTCGACGCCGAACTCGCGCTTCAGGCGGTCGACGATGATCTCGAGGTGCAGCTCGCCCATGCCCGAGATGACCACCTCGCCCGTCTCCGTGTCGGTCTTGACGCGGAAGGTCGGGTCCTCGGCCATCAGCTTCGCGAGGCCCTGCGAGAGCTTCTCCTGGTCGGCCTTGGTCTTCGGCTCGACGGCGAGCGAGATGACGGGCTCCGGGAAGTCCATCGACTCGAGCACGATCGGGTGCTTCTCGTCGCAGATCGTGTCGCCGGTCGTCACGCTGCGCAGGCCCACGGCGGCCGCGATCTCGCCCGCGTAGACCTCCTTGATCTCCTCGCGCTTGTTCGCGTGCATCTTGAGGAGGCGGCCGATGCGCTCGCTCTTGCCCTTGGTCGCGTTGTAGACCGAGGTGCCCGACGTCATCACGCCCGAGTAGACGCGGATGAACGTGAGCTGCCCGACGAACGGGTCGGTCATGATCTTGAAGGCGAGCGCCGAGAGCGGGGCCTTGTCGTCGGCCGGCCGCTCGAGGAGCGTCTCCTCGGCCTTGCGCGGGTCGAGCCCCGTCACGGGCGGGATGTCGACGGGCGACGGGAGGTAGTCGACCACCGCGTCGAGCAGCGGCTGCACGCCCTTGTTCTTGAACGCCGTGCCGCAGATGACCGGCACGAACGGCGCCTTCTCGTGGCGCACCGACTCGATGACGCGCTTGCGGAGCGCCGCCTTGATCTCGTCCTCGGTCAGCTCCTCGCCGCCGAGGTACTTCTCGAGCAGCCGGTCGTCGGCTTCGCTCACCTTCTCGACGAGCTTCTCGCGGTACTCCTTCGCCTCGTCCAGGAGGTCGGCGGGGATCTCCTCGACGAGGAAGTCCGCCCCCATCGTCTCGTCCTTGTAGCGGAGGGCCTTCATCCGCACGAGGTCGATGACGCCGCCGAAGCGGTCCTCGCTGCCGAGCGGCAGCTGGATGGCCACGGGGTTGCCCTGCAGCTTCGATGCGATCTGGCTCAGCGTGCGCTTGAAGTCGGCCCCCACGCGGTCCATCTTGTTGACGAAGCAGATGCGCGGGACGCGGTACTTGTCGGCCTGGCGCCAGACGGTCTCCGACTGGGGTTCGACGCCCGAGACCGCGTCGAAGACGGCAACCGCCCCGTCGAGCACGCGCAGCGACCGTTCCACTTCCGCCGTGAAGTCGACGTGGCCGGGCGTGTCGATGATGTTGATGCGGAAGTCGCGCCAGAAGCAGGTCGTCGCGGCCGACGTGATCGTGATGCCGCGCTCCTGTTCCTGCTCCATCCAGTCCATGACCGCCGTCCCCTCGTGGACCTCACCGATCTTGTAGGTGATGCCCGTGTAGAAGAGGATGCGCTCGGTCGTGGTGGTCTTGCCGGCATCGATGTGCGCCATGATGCCGATGTTGCGCGTCCGACTGAGGGGTGCTTGCCTTGGCATACAGAACTCGAAGGGCCTCCGCGGTGTCTCCCGCTACCAGCGGTAGTGGGCGAACGCCTTGTTGGCCTCCGCCATCCGGTGCGTGTCCTCGCGCTTCTTGACGGCGCCGCCGCGCAGGTTCGACGCATCGAGCAGCTCGTTGGCGAGCTTCTCGCGCATCGTCTTGCCGTCGCCGCGCTGCCGCGCGTAGGTGACGAGCCAGCGGATGCTCAGCGAGAGCCGCCGGTTCGGGTTCACCTCGATCGGCACCTGGTAGTTGCTGCCGCCGACGCGGCGCGACTTGACCTCGAGGGTGGGCTTGGTGTTCTCGAGCGCCTTCTTGAACACCTTGAGCGGGTCGTCGCCGGTCCGCTCGCGGATGATCTCGAGGCTGCCGTACATGATGCGCTCGGCCGTGCTGCGCTTGCCGTCGGACATCACGGTGTTGATGAACTTGGTCACCAGGGGGCTCTGGTAGAGCGGATCCTGCGCCAGTTCGCGCTTCGCAATCTCTCGTCTGCGTGGCATGTCAACTGTCCCGGGGAACGCGGGTTACTGCTTCGGGCGCTTGGCGCCGTACTTCGACCGGCCCTGCTTGCGCCCGGCGACGCCGACCGCGTCGAGCGTGCCGCGCACCACGTGGTAGCGCACGCCCGGCAGGTCCTTGACGCGGCCGCCGCGGATGAGCACGAGCGAGTGCTCCTGCAGGTTGTGGCCGACGCCGGGGATGTAGGTGGTGACCTCGAGCTTGTTGGTCAAGCGCACGCGGGCGACCTTGCGAAGCGCCGAGTTCGGCTTCTTGGGCGTCTGCGTGAACACACGGACGCACACGCCGCGCTTCTGCGGGCAATCCTGCAGGGCGGGGCTCTTCGTCTTGGTGAGGACCTTCTCGCGCCCCTTGCGAACCAGCTGGCTGATCGTCGGCACGGCTACCCCAGAACGCCGCCCCCTGGGGCAGCGCACGACAGAACGGCCCGGCGGACCGTTCGAATTTCCTTCCACCCCGCGCCAGTGCCAGTGGCGGCGGAGCGCCCCGGGCCTAGAAGCGCCTCGGCGCTTGGCACCCGGAACTGACCAACCCTATTGACGTTGTTAGGTCGTCGCGATGGCCGGCCGCAATCCCGCGCGGCCGCCTTCTGAAGCCGTGACGCGCCCCTCGGGCCGGCGGCTTTCGGACGGCTCGGAGCCAGATAGGGTGTCCTGGCTCCGGAGAACCTGACGAGCATAGCACGGCGGC